>JANPIS010000214.1:0-20328 GCA_031425095.1 Chthoniobacteraceae bacterium | reverse complement strand
TCGGCTGGATCTGGGCGGGCCAGCGCTACGAAATCCGCCGCCGCATCCGGCCCGGCTACGAGCTCTTCGTCTTCATCCCGATCCTCCTTCTCGTGGGCTGGCTCGGCTGGCAGTTCGGTCCCGTCGTCGAGCGCATCTTCTTCACCGTCACCGATCCCACGACCGGCGCGAAGATCGCCGACTTCCGCCAATGGTGGCCGCACGTCACCGGCGCCGATTACCAGCAGCGCAACTCGCTCGTCGTCGGTTTTATCATGGGTTTCGCGGTCATCCCGATCATTTTCACCATCACCGAAGACGCGCTCTCGAATGTGCCACCCGCGCTGGTCAGCGGCTCTGCGGCGCTCGGCGCGAGCCGCTGGCAGACGGCGATGCACGTGGTGCTGCCCACCGCGTCGGCGGGCATTTTCTCCGCCGTGATGATCGGCCTCGGCCGCGCCATCGGCGAGACGATGATCGTCGTCATGGCCACGGGCAACACGCCCATCATGGACATGAATATCTTCTCCGGCATGCGCACGCTCTCCGCGAACATCGCCGTCGAGCTCCCCGAAGCGCCGCACCACGGCACGCTTTACCGCACCCTTTTTCTCGGCGCGATGATGCTCTTCCTCATGACCTTCGTGGTGAACACCGCCGCCGAAATCATGCGCCAGCGCCTGCGCGAGCGTTACAAGACTGTCTGATCCATGAGCGCGCTGCCCCGATCCCCCATCGTCCGCACCAAGGGCGAGCAGTACGTCTGGATGACCTCCATGGGTCTCGCGATCGGCCTGCTCATGGTCGTGTATCTCCTGTGGCTCATCGTCTCGCAGGGCGTCACCGTTTTCTGGCCGGCGGATGTGCCGCAGATCACGCTCAAGTCCGGCGTGAAAAACGGGATCAACGACTCATCGATCACCGGCGGCGAGATCGTGAAGAAGCAACTGCGCTCGGGCGAAGGCGGCGAAGAGTGGCAGCTCTTCGTGGCCAATCGCGATGCGTATGGGCTCAGTTTCAAATACGTGAACGCGGCGGACGTCGAGCGCGTGGAGTTTCCACCCGAGGTCATGGTCATCGAGCGGATCGAATACGGCGACGCCATCGGCTTCCCGTCATTTTTTGAGATAAAGGGCGGCGAAAAAATCGCGGCGAATGATCCGCAGTTTTCCGAACGACTCGCGGCCTCGGTCCGTGAAGCGGATGCCCGCCGGCGCACCATTCAGAAGATCGAGAAGGGCCAGATCGGCGACATCAGCGCCGAGATGCAAAAGCTCAAGCTGCGCAAAGCGAACGCCGAAAAGAGCGGCCAGACCGGCGCCATCCCCGCGCTCGATGAACGCACCGCCGCGCTCCAATCGGAATACGAAGCGCTCGCCGCCCAAGCCTCCGAACTCCGCGCGCAGCAGGCGAACGCCACCTTCGGCTACCGCCTGCTCACCGGCGAAGAACGCAGCATCCCCGCCGGCCAGATCGTCCACTACTACCACCCAAACGCGCTCAGCCTCGGCGCGAAGCTTGGTCTCTTCGCGCACAACTTCTGGGTCTTTCTCAGCGAAGAACCGCGCGAGGCGAACACCGAGGGCGGCATCTTCCCGGCGATCTTCGGCACCTTCGTCATGACGCTTCTGATGAGCATCGCCGTCATGCCCTTCGGCATCGTCGCCGCGATCTACCTGCGCGAATATGCGCGCCAGGGATTCTTCGTCCGCGCCGTGCGCATCGCGGTGAACAATCTCGCCGGCGTGCCTTCGATCGTCTTCGGCGTCTTCGGCCTCGGCTTCTTCGTCTATTTCGTCGGCGGCACCATCGATCAACTCTTCTTCCGCGACACCCTGCCCACGCCAACCTTCGGCACCGGCGGCATCCTCTGGGCCTCGCTCACCCTCGCGCTCATGACCGTCCCCGTGATCATCGTCGCCACCGAGGAAGCCCTCGCCGCCGTCCCGCGCGGCGCTCGCGAAGCCTCACTGGCCTGCGGCGCCTCGAAGTGGCAGACGATCCAGAATGTCGTCCTGCCCGCGAGCTCCTCCGGCATCCTCACCGGCCTCATCCTCGCCATGGCGCGCGGCGCGGGGGAAGTCGCGCCGCTCATGCTCGTCGGCGTGGTGAAACTCGCGCCGAGCCTCCCCCTCGATGCCACCTTCCCCTTCTTCCATCTCGATCGGAAGTTCATGCACCTCGGCTTCCACATCTACGACCTCGGCTTCCAATCGCCCGATTCCGAAGCCGCCAAGCCGATGGTCTTCGCGACCACGCTCTTCCTCATCCTCCTCGTCGTCCTGCTGAATCTCTCCGCCATCCTCCTCCGCGAACGCCTGCGCCGAAAATATGCCACTGGCGCATTCTAACGTCCGTTGCCAACCTCCATGTCCACCATGACCGACCCCGCCAGCCGCGAACCCACGCGCGTCACGTCATCCGCCGCCCTCATGGAAACCCGCACCGAGCCCGAGCCGAATCCCGCCTTCATCCAGGTGAAGGAGTACGACTTCTTCTACGGAAAGTCGCAGGCGCTGCATGGGATCAATATGTGCATCCCCGAGCGCCAGGTCACCGCGTTGATCGGCCCCTCGGGTTGCGGCAAAAGCACGCTGCTCCGCAATTTTAACCGCATGAACGACCTCATCGACGGCGTCCGCCACACCGGCGACATCGTGGTGAACGGGCAGAGCCTCTACGATCCCGATCTCGAAGTCATCGCCCTGCGCAAACGCATCGGCATGGTCTTCCAGAAGTCGAACCCTTTCCCGAAATCGATCTACGAAAACGTCGTCTATGCCTTGCGCATGGCCGGCCAGACGGATCGGAAAACGCTCGACGAAGTCGCCGAGCAGAGCCTCCGCGGTGCGGCGCTCTGGGATGAAGTGAAGGATCGCCTGCACTCCAGCGCGCTCGGCCTCTCTGGCGGTCAGCAACAGCGCCTCTGCATCGCCCGCGCCATTGCCAATCGCCCCGAGATCCTGCTCATGGACGAGCCCTGCTCCGCGCTCGACCCAATCGCCACCGGCAAAGTCGAGGAACTCATCCACGGCCTGAAGAAGGAATTCACGATCGTCATCGTCACCCACAACATGCAGCAAGCCGGACGCTGCTCCGACCAGACCGCCTTCTTCTATCTCGGCAAATTGATCGAGTTCGACAAAACGGGAAAAATCTTCACGAACCCCGCGCAAAAACAGACGGAGGAGTATATTACCGGGCGCTTCGGCTGACCGCGCCCCCCACTTCACCAATGAGCCAATTCTGGGAACAACAACTCAACGAGATCCGCGAGACCCTGCTCCTCATGAGCAGCCTCACCGAGCGGAATCTCGGCCTCGCCATGCGCGCGCTCGTCGAGCGCGATGACAAACTCGCCGACACCGCCGAGGCCGAGGACTCGGAGATCGACGACCTCGAAATCCAAGTCGATGAGAAGGTCGTCGCCTACATGGCCACGCACGGCCCCGTCGCCAAGGACTGCCGCCTCATGCTCACCGCGTCGAAGATTTCCAATAACCTCGAACGCATCGCCGACCAGGCCACGAAAATCGCCCGCCGGGCCCGCGACCTGAACACCGAGCCTCTGCTCAAGCCCCTCATCGACATCCCGATGATGGCCGACATCGCGCAGGAAATGTTGCGCGATTCCATCACCGCCTTCGTCGATCAAAACGTGGACCTTGCGATCGAAATCATCGGCCGCGACAAGACTGTGGACAGCATCAACAAGCAGACGCACCGCGATCTTACCGAACAGATGATTTCCGATCCAAAGTCGATCACCCGGGCGTTGCATCTGATGACCGTGGCCAAAGCCATCGAACGCGTCGCCGACCACTGCACGAATATTGCCGAGGAAGTCTTCTACCTCTACCGGGCGCACGATATCCGGCACGACCTGAGCCTTAAAGGCCCCGCGCAGCCGTAGTCGGACAATGGGCGCTCCGCCACACCGCCCATCAATCCACTTCGCAAATGAAGACCCCCGACAAGTGCCCGAATTGCGAGGGACGGATGCAGGAGGGGTTCATCCTTGATGTTGCCGTGGATCGCCTGGTGTCCCACTGGGTTTCCGGCAAGCCTGAAGCCTCCTTTTGGACCGGAACGAGTCTCAGCGGCAGAACTCGGTATCCCATTCAGTCGTTCCGCTGTACCGGATGCGGATATCTTGAATCGTACGCCTTGGCGGAGTGAGGGGCAAAGGGACGGCGCGCGCCCGTCCGGGTAAACGCTGCGCGGCGAGATGAGTTGGAACGCCCAACCGGGCGCGCGGCTAACGACCACGCGGAGCGGCTCCACGCTCCACGCGATGCCCAACGTAGCCAGTTGCGCGGCGCGCGACCCAATCCGCAAGCCACGGCTTGGAGAGATCGAAGACGATCTTGAGCACACCCAGAATGATCCCTGCCGTCGCGGCCTTCGGCGCATCGCGCAGCTTCCGGCCTTTCGGGTCCACAGTGACGATTTTTTTCCGCGCCGGAAGCTTCGCCAGCACGAGGCCGAAAAGCGCCGCGCCGCTCATCCAGGCAAGACCGTGGCGGCGAAAGGAGCCCTTCACTCGCGCGAGCGGATCGAGATCCTCACGGAGCGCGCCCGCATTCACCGCGATGCGGGAACGGGCGAGGTCGAGCGCGGCGATTAGTTCGGCTTTGCGGGCGTCGTCAGCCATGCCTGATCCTTGCGAAATTCGTCGAGCGTCGCGGTGAAGACCGGGCGCGTGATCTTCATCCGCACTGCGAAGAAAAGTCCACCCGCACCCAGGATATGGAGCACCGCCGCGCCGAGTAGCACCCAGAGCCATGCGTTGCCGCTGCCGAAGGCCCACGCGAGCGCAAAGACCGCCGCGAGCACGAGGAAAAAGTAGCCAAAGACGAGGAGCACCGTGCCGCCGACCGCGAGGCCCAGCGCGATGCCGTAGTGCATAGCCGCCTCGCGCCCTTCGATGCCTGCCAGCTCCGCGCGCGCACGCAGGTAGGCGAGCTTGGCCCCGAGCAAGCCGCTCAGATGTCCCCACAGCCCCGCGGCCTCCGCAGCGCGGCGATCTTCGCTCGACACCTCCGGCATCTCCGGGCGGTTACTTCCGCAGGCCGAGGCCGAGGATGAAGCCCGCGCAAGCCGCGATCAGCACCGCCTGGAGCGGGTTCTTGCGGATGTATTCCTCGCCATCCTCCTGGAAGGTGCGGACCCGATCGCGGGCATCGCCGTAAGCGTGCTCGGCGCGCTCGCGATACTCGCTGGTTTTCGCCTGGGCAACATCGCGGAATTCCCGCGCCTTGGACTCGGCCGCCTCGCGCAGCTCCCGGGCTTTCGTTTCAGCCGCATGGCGCAACTCTTCAGCAGCCGCCTTGGCGTGGGCCTTGGAATTTTCGAGATTCGTTTTGGCGCTGCCCTCGTTGGATTTCGTGTTTTCGTCGGACATGGTGGTCTCCTTTGGGTGAGTGGTGAGTGGTCGAGAACTTCGCGGAAAATAGGACTGAAGGATACTGAATACTGACCTCTGACGACTGACGACTGAATAGTTCCGCCCGACTACTGTTCGCGGAAAATGATGCGCGCCTTGCTCAGGTCGTAGGGCGAGAGTTCCACCTCTACTTTGTCGCCGGGCACGATGCGGATGAAGTGCTTGCGCATTTTGCCGGAGATATGCGCGAGGACGACGGCTCCATTCGGCAGGCGCACATGAAACATGGTGCCGGGGAGCACGTCTTTGACGATTCCTTCTACGCGGATGGCTTCTTCTTTGGCCATGCGCGGGAGCATGCCGCGTGCATTTGGGGTTTAGCAATTCGCTTTTAGCATCTGCCTGAATCAGCCAGCGCCGCGGGCGTATGCTTCAGGCATTCCAGAAAGCCGGGGGCGAAGTCTTGCGGACGAGCGCTGCTCCAGCGGCAGATCTGCTCGGGGGTGAAGAAGGCGCCGCTCTCGATCTCCGACGGCGCGAGGCGGAACGGCCCTTCGTGCCGGGCGCGGTAAAGGCGCACGAACTCCCAGCCCGTACCGGCACACGCCTCGATCGCAGCGATCTCTTCGACGGGCGCCGAAATGCCGATCTCCTCCTCGAGTTCGCGCGCGGCAGTCGCGGCGTAATCCTGGCCCGCATTCACGTGGCCTGCGGCGCTGGAGTCCCAGAGCGACGGATGCTTGTCCTTCCAGCGGGAACGCTTCTGGAGAAAGAGATCGCCGCGTTCGTTGAAGACGAGGATGTGCACAGCACGGTGCCGCAGGCTGCGCTCGTGGACCTCGTGGCGGGTGGCCTGCGAGATCGGCCGATCCTGTTCATCGACCACGTCGAAGATTTCGCCATGCACGTCCTGCGCGCCACTCTCTCCCGCCGGGTCAGTGTTGCCGGCGACGAAGTTCGTGAGCGCGATCCACTGCTCGAGGCTGAGCTCTTCCGCACGCGTCGTCTCGAGCACGCCGAGGTGCGCGGTGAGCGCGGGCCAGTCGAGCCCGAGCGCCGCGAGATTATTGCGGAGTTGCTTGCGGCGCTGCGCGAAGCCGAGCTTTACCACTTTGCGGAAACGCTCGCCGTCGCACTCCGGCACCTCGCCGGGATCACGCGGCGTGATCCGCACCAGCGCCGAATCCACGCCCGGCTGCGGCGCGAAGACCGTAGGCGGAATCGTGCGCAGGTATTTTACCCGCCAACGCCGGCCAAGCAGCAGCGTCAGCGCCCCGTAGGCCTTCGTCCGGGGCTCGGCGGCGAGGCGCTCGGCAAGCTCGCGCTGGAGGGTAAAGACGAGCGCGCTCACCGGGCTCGGCTCGGCGGTGAAGCCGAGCAGGATCTGACTGGAAATGTAGTAAGGCAGATTGCCGAGGACCTTGATCGGCCCGCGCTCGAAGAGTTCACGCACGTCGAACTCCGCTGCATCGCCATGCACGATCTCGAGCGCCGGAAAGCGCTCCTCCAACTCCGGCACGAGCCGTCCGTCCTTTTCGATCACGAGGCCCTTCGCCGAGCGCGCGACGGCAAACTCGGTGAGCGCGCCGAGCCCCGGGCCGAGTTCCAGCCACGCTTCGCCGGGCTGAATCTCAAGCTGATTCACGATCCACTCCGCGAGTCCGCGATCGTGGAGAAAATTCTGGCCGAGACTTTGCGTGGGACGGCTGCCTAGACGTTCGAGCGCCGCGCGGATTTCGGTTTTGTTCACGAGACCTCGCGCTTCAGCAGTCCCTTGCTCTTCTTCCGCCGAAAGATCGCGCGCGCATCCGTGATCGACACGCCGTCGATGAAATACGCCGACGCCGCGCGCCCGATCGCATAAGTGCCCGCACCAGCCACTGCGCCAGAGACCGCATTGCCCCACATCGGCACGAGCTTCGCGGCGGCACGCGCGCCTTCGCGGAGCACGAGTCCCGCACCGACATTTACGCCGAGCGCCGCGATAAACTCCGCGCCGAGCTTCGCGCTCATTTCGCGGCCGCTCACGTGCATGATGCTTCCCACGAGCATCGCCTGGAGCGCCGTGAGGATCGGAAAATCCGCGAGCGGAATCGGCTGCGCACCGATCGCCGCACAGATCGCCGTGACCGACTTGATGACGACTTGGCCGATCTGGCGCTGCAATTCCTTGTTTCCCGAGAGCCGTGCCATCTCAAGCTGCGCCTCTCCCGGCAATTCCACGGCGACCAGTTCCGCCAGTCGCGCCGCCGCGCCTTCGCCACCGAGCGCGATCGTGCCGAGCATCCGAGCGCTGATCGCGTCCCGGGTGTGCAGGCAGGCATTCAGATCCTGCCGCGCGCGCTCCACATCGGCGCTCGCATCCGACGCCAGCAGCACTCCGAGCACCCGCACCTTCGACTCGTGCCGGGCGTCGGCAAAGGCGAGCAACTGCTCCGCGTGTTCGAGATCCTCGGCGAGCGCATCGTCGATCTCACGCGCCGTTCGCACAAAGACGAACAGATCCGGCGGCTGCTCGGCGAGTGCTGCCTTCACGAGTTGCTGGGACACCGGCCGCCGCGCATCGAGCAACTGCAGCGCGCCCTGTCCACTGCGCGAAAATTTCACCCACGTGCCTTCGTTCAAGTTCTCCTCGCCGGGCTTGAGCAGCTCCGCATTGAAAAGCGCGGTGAGAAGCTCCGCTTTGCCAGCACCGCCGGGACCGATCAGCGCAATCCGCGGCTGACGCTGCTGGAGGAAGAGCGTCTTGATCGGCGTGATCTCGCGGAGGATCGGCTGCTGCAGGCCCTCCGGCAGACGACGCACGAGCTTCTCGAGCTTGTCGTAGAGCGAGAGGAAGGAGGAGGGCGTCATGGGAGGGGCGGAAGATGGGCGTGGTGAGGGGGCAACGCAAGCGAGCGGGGAGGCACTTCGATGTTCGGCGTTCGATATTCGATGTTCGATGTTCGACGTTCACCTTCTCCCGCGAGTAGGAAGAACGTCGAACATTGAACATCGAACATCGAACATCGAAGTCCGCCGCGGAGCCGCAGCGCCCTCTCGCCACCGCCATCACCCGAGCGCAGCAAAACCTCCTGCGCCTCCAGCACCCGGATGGCTACTGGTGCGGCGAACTCTTTGCTGACGCCACGCTCTGCTCGGACTACGTGCTCTACATGCATTGGGCGGACAGCGTGGATCGTGTGCTGCAGGAAAAGTGTGTCGCCCACGTCCGTCGGCGGCAGCTCAGCGACGGCGGCTGGAGTCTCTACGGCGGCGGCCCGAGCGACGTGAATGCGAGCGTGAAGGCGTACTTTGCACTGAAGCTCTCGGGGCACTCGCCGAACGATCCCTGGATGCGCGAAGCGCGCGCCTGCATCCTGCGCCTCGGCGGCATCCCGCGGATGAATACCTACGCGAAGCTCTACCTCGCGCTCCTCGGCCAGTTCCCGTGGAAGTATCTGCCGACGGTGCCTGTGGAGATGATCTTCTTCCCGACGTGGTTCCGCTTTCACCTCTACGAACTCTCCTCATGGAGCCGCGCGATGCTCGTCCCTCTGGCGATCATCAATCACTTCAAGCCCACGCGGCAGCTCCCCCCTGAGCAGCGCCTGCACGAGCTGTATCCCGTCGGCAGCGAGCAGGGCGACCTCGGACTCGGCTGGGGCCGCCCGCGGCTCTCGTGGCCGAATTTTTTCCTCGCCTGCGATCATGGGCTGAAGCTCCTGCACCGACTCCCGTGGAAGCCGTGGCGCACGCGCGCGCTCGATCTCGCCGAGCGCTGGATGACGGCGCGCATGGGCGAAGGCAGCGACGGTCTCGCGGCGATCTTCCCCGCGATGCTGAATGCGCTCATCGCGCTCAAAGCGCTGCGCTATCCATCGGATCACCCGCTGCTCGTGAAGGCGCAGCGCGATTTCGAGGAGCTCTTCGTGGACGACCCGCACGACTTCCGCATTCAGCCGTGTCTCTCGCCGGTGTGGGACAGCGCGATCACCCTGCTCGCGCTGCTCGATAGCGGCGTCGATCCGCAGCGCCCGGAAATCCGCCGCGCCGTCGCGTGGCTTGAGAGCAAGGAAGTGCGGACGCGCGGCGATTGGTGCGTGAAGAATCCGGGGGTCGAGCCGAGCGGCTGGGCGTTTGAATTCAACAACGTCCACTACCCGGATACGGACGACACGATGATGGTGCTGATGGCGCTGGCGGCGGCGGCGGAAAAGGATGAAGGCGGAAGGATGAAGGATGAAGTGACTGGGCCTTCGGCCAACGGGGCAGGAACTTCGTCCACTGCTCCACACGCCACTTCATCCTTCAGCCCTCATCCTTCATCCTTCCAGCGCGCTCTCCACTGGCTCCTCAGCTTCCAGTGTCGCGATGGCGGTTGGGCGGCGTTCGACAAAGACGTGACGCAGCGCTGGCTGGAAGATGTTCCCTTTGCGGATCACAACGCCATCCTCGACCCGACCTGCAGCGATCTCACCGGGCGCGTGCTCGAACTCCTCGGTCGCATCCGCTACTCGCGCGATACTCCCATCGTTCAGCGCGCGCTGGCGTTTCTCCGAAAGACTCAAGACCCCGACGGCTCCTGGTATGGCCGCTGGGGCGTGAACTACATTTATGGCACCTGGCAGGTGCTGCGCGGACTGCACGCGATTGGAGAAGACATGCGCCAGCCGTGGATCGTGCGTGCGCGCGACTGGCTGGTGAGTTGCCAGAACGAAGACGGCGGCTGGGGTGAGACGGCGGCGAGCTACGACGATCCGCACCTGAAGGGCAAAGGCCCGAGCACGCCTTCGCAGACCGCCTGGGCACTGATGGGCGTGCTCGCCGCTGCGCAGCCGCAGGAGCTCGACACTCGCGCCATCCGCTGCGGCGTCGCCTTTCTCCTCGAGCGCCAAAATCTCGATGGCTCGTGGGACGAACCTGAGACGACCGGCACCGGCTTCCCCCGCGTCTTTTACCTCCGTTACGACATGTATCGGAACCACTGGCCGCTGCTCGCGCTGGCGACGGTGCGGGAAAAGGTGCCGACACTGCGCCCATGACGAATACCGCGCGGATCGTCTTTCTGCACCGCGGTCCGAGCCCGTATCTCTACTACGTCGTAAAACAGGCCCGGCATTGGAATCCGAGCGCGGAGATCATCGTGCTCTCGGACATCGCGCGACCCGAGCTGCGCAGGTCCGCAAACGTGGTGCCGATCGAACACTTCGGCGGCGGCGCCGAGGAGCTGGCGCGTATCTATCAGCACCACAGCACCAATTCGCACGGGTTCGAACTGTTCTGCTTTCAGCGCTGGTTCATCCTTCGCGAGTACCTCGCGGCACATCCCGCTGCGCGCCTCGTGCACCTCGACTCCGACGTGCTCACGTTCACCGAGTTCGAGCCGGAGTTTGCGCGACTCGGCGCATTCGATGTGGGCATCGTCGGGTTTCAAGGGCCGCAATCCATGCTGATCGCCCATCCCGGCTTCGTCACCGCGCTTTGTGATCACATCACGCGGCTCTTTACGGAAGAGGCAGCCGAACTCGCCGCGATGTACGCCAAATGGCGGGAAACCACGGACAGCACCGCCGTGTCCGACATGCACGCGCTGCACACGCTGCTCGCCAGTGGCCAATTCCGGAAGCTCGACCTCGCCATGGTGCGCGACGGGTCGGCCTACGATGGCGTCATTCACGAGGCGGATGGATTCGCCTTTGCCGACGGGCAGAAGCGTCTCACATGGCGTGAAGGGCAGCCTTGGGGTGCCCGCGCGGACTCCGGCGCACCGGTGCGCTTCCAGACGCTGCACTGCCAGGGGCACTCGAAGCATCGCATTCTCGAGCATTTCAAAGCGCGCGACTTTTCGTACTATCTCGACCGCATCGCGGAGCGAATCCGGCGGTTTGCTCCCAAATTTCCATCCCCCCTTCCACCCACCGCAGCGCGATAAACGCCCGATGATCCCCGCGAGCCTTTCCTCCCTTTTGCTGAAACTTCACCCGCGGGCGATCACGTTCCTCGGCATCACCTTTCACCCGCACCGGCAGACGGAGCTCTGCAAAATCATGACGCAATGCGGCAGCGACAAAGGCGCGTGGCACAACTACACCACACTCTATTATCCGCTGCTGAGCGGGCTGAGAGAAAAGAGCGTGCGTCTCTTCGAACTCGGGCTTGGGACGAATAATGAGGACGTGCGCTCCAGCATGGGCGCGAACGGCGTGCCTGGCGCGTCACTGCGCGGTTGGCGCCAGTTTTTCCCCGGCGCTTCGATCTTCGGTGCGGATATCGACCGGCGCATCCTTTTCGAGGAGGAGCGCATCAAGACGTTTCATTGCGACCAAACCGACGCCGAATCGATCCGCGCGCTGTGGGCAAATCCTGAGCTCTCCGCGGACTTCGACGTGATCATCGAGGACGGCCTGCACACTTTTCCCGCCAACAAGACCTTCTTTGAAAACAGCGTCCACAAGCTGCGGCCCGGGGGCTTCTTCATCATCGAGGATCTCGATGAAGCGGCACTCGCCGACTACGGGAGACAGATCGCGATGTGGCGCGAGAGCCATCCAAAGTTGCGCTTCGACATGGTCAAAATTCCCAGCCTCATCGGAGTTTCGAACATGGTGCTCGTCGCCCATAAGCCGGCGTCGTAGTCCGCCGCACTCACTTCCAATCGTCGGTGCGGAAGGGCGACGCAGGCAGGCCGGCGCCGTTGTAGAGATTGCACGTCGGCCAGTCCTGCCACGCATAGCGCACGGCGACGGGTTGCTTTACCTCCGTGCTGGAGACGACGACCTTCGCGCCGTCGATGCGTGCCTGGGCGGGTTTCCACTGCTGATCGCTTCCAGCGACCACGAAGCCATTCAGCTCGCCGCCCTTCGCCTCCAGGCCTCCATCGGTGTGTTTGAAGGTGAGCACCACTTCACTCCCTCGCACCTCGTGGCCGGCGGGCAGCGGGCCGGAAGTCGCGGGCACCTTCTTCCCATACACCTCTCCGAGCGCCCACAGGCTGAGGCGGCGTCCGACTTCCTGTTTGTTTGTCGGATGAATGTTTCGCTCCTCGCCGATGTCGATGGTGATGGCCATCCCAGTCTTCGGAAGTGCGAGTGTCTTCAGCATCTGCTCGCGCGTGGCGGGCCAGTCGCGACCAGCGGCGCTGAAGTTTGGCAGCTGCACCCAGGCCATCGGAAACTCGTAGCCCCAGCGTTCACGCCAGTCTTTCACGAGCAACGAGAGCTGCGCGGAGTAGAAGGGCGCCTTGTCGGGACCGCTGTTCGCCTCGCCCTGATACCAGAGCGCGCCGCGAATCGCATACGGGATCAGCGGCGCGATCTTGCCGTTGAAGAGTCCGCCGACGTTTCCCTTGCGCGTGCGGAGTTCGACGGGATTACGCGGCTTACGGGGGAGTGCTTTCCCCTCGGCACGCGCCTTCTTCACCTCTTCCGTCCACCGCGCGAGTTGTTTGTCGTAGGTCGCCTTCGCTGCCACCGCATCGAAGGCTGCCTCGACCTTGGCGGCGCTTTCAAAGAAACGCTTCAGCTCCGGCGCGGCACGCTGCGTCTCCGGCGCGATCCACGACTCGATCGGCGTGCCGCCCACGGAGGAATTGATAAGCCCAACGGGCACGCCGAGCGCCTTGTGAATCTCCCGTCCGGTGAAAAACAGCGTCGCGGAAAATCCACCCACGGTCTCCGGCGCGCACACCACCCACTCGCCTTTGCCGACCTCCTCCGCGGTCCCCGAAGCACCCGATTTCTCGGTGAACATGCGCACCTGCGGGAGATTCGCGGCTTTCTGTTCCTGCTCATAGTCCTTTGCCGCTTTGACGTTCATGGCCATGTTCGATTGTCCCGATCCGAGCCACACCTCGCCGATCAACACGTCATTCACGGTAATCGTGTTCGTTCCAGCCACGGTCAGACTATGCGGGCCGCCGGCCTTCAATCCTGCCATCTTCACGGTCCACTTCCCCGCCGCGTCGGCTTTCGTCTTTTGCGCGACACCGGCCACAGAGACTGCGACCTCTTCCCCCGGCTCCGCCCAGCCCCAGATCGGCGCGGTCACGCCCTGCTGGAGCACCATGTGATCGGAGATGATCGCCGGCAGCCGCACCGCGGCATGGAGCGGAAGCGGGAGCAAAATTGAGGCGACGATGCTGTGGAGGGAGCGGGAGGAAACGTTCATGATTTGCACGGGTGCAACATCAATCCCCCGCGGCGGGGAAAACGAGCGAGAATCCGCCTGCGCAAAAGATTGACGCTCCCCTGCCCCGCTGAAATAAGGACCGCCCCGCGTCCGGCGGGCCCACTTCACCCCACGCACCAACCATGAACTCCGTCCTCAAACTCAAGACTCTCACCAAGAACGTCGCGGGCGCCGTCGCCTCCGAGCTCGACAAGAACCACGGCCTGCTGCGCCTCGCGCCATGCTGGGTGCCGCGCAGCTTCCTCCAGCCAGGCAAGCGCCTCAAGCTGCACCCGGATGATCTTTACGCCTACGGGCTCAATCGTGGCGGCATCGACGAGCGCTGGTTCGCGTCGACCACGCCGGCGGCGAATGACAATCGCACGCCCGACGAAGGACTGAGCTACGTCGTCGCGGGCAAGTCGCGCTTCACCCTCCAGCAAGCCGTGGCCGAGTGCGGCGCGGACCTCATCGGCTCCACGATCTGGAAGAAGTACAAGAAGTGGCCGGTGTACTCGAAGTTCTTCGACAACATGGGGCCGATCCCCCACCACATGCATCAGAGCGCCGCGCAGGCGAAACTCGTCGGGCAGGAGGGCAAGCCGGAGTCGTATTTCTTTCCGCCGCAGCACAACAACGTCGGCAACAACTTCCCGTACACCTTCATGGGCTTCGAGCCCGGCACGACCAAGGCGCAGGTCCGGAAGTGTCTCGAGAATTGGAACAAGGGCGACAACGGCATCCTCGATCTCTCCAAGGCTTATCGCCTCAAGGTCGGCAGCGGCTGGCTCATCGACCCGTGCATCCTGCACGCGCCGGGTTCGCTCTGCACCTATGAGCCGCAATGGGGCTCGGATGTTTTCGGCATGTATCAGAGCCTCGTCGAAGGCCGCGAAGTGCCATGGGCGCTGCTCGTGAAAGACATGCCGAAGAAGCACCACAAGGACCTCGATTTCATCGTCGAGCAACTCGACTGGGACAAAAACGTGGACCCGAAATTCAAGGACAACCACTACCTCGAACCCGTGCCGGTGGCCGACACCCGCAGGGAAGGCTTCGTCGACCGCTGGATCGTGTACGGCAAGGTCGACGGCGAGCAGCTCTTCACCGCGAAGGAACTGACCGTCGAACCCGGCGTCACTGCGACGCTCAAGGACAGCGGCGCCTACGGCCTCATCTGCGTGCAGGGTGTCGGCAAGATCAATGGCCAGCCGCTGAACTCGCCAAAGCTCATCCGCTTCCACGAACTCACCGAGGACGAATACTTCGCGACCGAAGCCGGCGCGAAAGCGGGCGTGACCTTCGAAAATCTGAGCGAGACGGAGCCGCTCGTCTGCCTGCGCTACTTTGGCCCCGAAGTGAATCCCGACGCGCCGAAAATGGGCGCGTATCGGAAGAACAAATTTAACTGACCCGGGCTGCGCGGCCTTCGCTTCACTGCTCGATCCGGAAGTAACGTCTGGGTGCGGTGGAGAGCGCAGCAGGAATCGCGATCGTCTGCGCGCTGCCACTCGCGGTCAGCGTGAACCAATCATTCCAGGCTGCAAGGTCCGTGGAATGCCGAACCCGATATATGACGCCGACGCTGCCGATGAATTCGAGAGCCCTGCCCGGTGGCGCCGAAGTCGCGACGAGCCGCGGTTTGGTCGTCAGTGCGGTGGTCACGAGCACGCCGATGGTCCGCGGCATCACATCGCCGGCGGCGTCGCTCACGGTGAAGTCATAAGTGGCGAGACCAGTGAATGCGGCGGGTGGTGTGAATCGGGCGGAGTGGCCGTCGTCGAGTAACTCTACGGTGCCTACGCTCGCGCCGGAGGCCGCGTGGATGGGAGCGTTGCTGTAGCCAGTCGTCAGTCGGCGAAGATCGACATCGACGTGAGCACCCGCGAGGCACTCCACGTGCGGCCTGGCCATCCAGGCGAGGTAGTCGTCGAGCCGGACGTAACCATCGTCGTCGGGATCGGCGTTTGTCTCGGAGTAGTCGCCGGGAGTTGAACCTGGGTTCAGCGCGAAGATGGTTTCCCACCAATCGGGCAATCCGTCGTGATCACTATCCCAATCCGCGGGCCGCGTCTGCGCCGGATAACTTTCCCATCCACCTACATCGGCCTGGGAGTCGGGCAAACCGGGAAGATTCGAGATGCTCCCTCGGTAAGTGAAGGTGCCATCGCGCGTCTCGGCGATGACCCGAAGGTCGTGATCGTCGATCCAAGGCTGGTTACACCCGACGTCCGAAAGCACGCGCTGGTACGCCTCCGTCGCGGACTGAGTGGTCACGAATGAGCCGGTAAAGAACGGAGTGGAGAGGAAGTTTGGGTAAGTCGGAAGGCTGCCACCATTTGTGGCCGTCTGGGTGTAACCAGCGCTCTGATTCGCCTCGGTGAAGTGTCCGGGCATAACGTTGCCGGCGAAGTGATAACGCTGAGTGCCGGGGAAATTGTCGTATTGCGCGTTCAGCGCGAAGAAGTAGTCCGTGGCTGCCCCCGGCTTGTAGTAGTTGTTCACGAAGTTCACCTCCATTGCGCCGCCGTCCGTGGTCCGATGGCCCCAGTTATAGACCACGTTATTGCGGATATCGAGGCGGCCGGCGAAGAAGCCCGCGCCATCGAGACCTCCGGCCAGGCTCCAGTTGCGCCCGTAGTTATGGGCGAGCAGGTTGTGGTGGAAGCTGCCGGCGTCGCCGCCAATGCTCGCCGCGTAGCCGTGCGCCGTGCCGGGTGGGTAATTCTGGTGGCCAGCCACATTCAGCGCCTCGGAGATGAGACAGCGCTGGAGGGTGATGTTTTTCGCCGAGCGCGAACTGAAGGCCTCGTCGAGAGACCAGCTAATCGAGCAGTGATCCATGATGGAATGGTCGCAGCCCGACATCCCCATGCCGTCGATGGTCGTGCCGCTGAGGTTTCCGGGGCGCGAACGGACGTGGCGGACAATCGCATCGCGGGCGCCGCTGAGCCCCAGGGTGAAATTGCGCAGGCAGATTCCCTTCCCCGGCGCGGTCTGACCGGCGATGGTGACGTAAGGCGACGCGAGGGTGAGCCGCGACAGGAGCGTAATCAGGCCCGAAACGCGAAAGACGATCGTGCGCGGTCCGGTCTCCTGCTCGATGGCGTAACGCAGCGTGCCGGGAATGGGCGCGTCCGTGGTGAGGTAATCGGCCAGCGAAGTAACCTCGACGACGCGGCCACCGCGACCGCCGCGCGCGAAACGCCCGAATCCCTCCGCTGTGGGAAAGGCAAGGTGCCGCGTGCGGAAATACCAGACGGTGCCCTTGGTGGCATTGCCAAGCGAGTCGATCTCGTCGATGCGCCAATAGTAAGTCAGGAGGCTGCTCAATCCCGTGGCGACACCGCTCGTGGCCGTCTGGTTTCCCTTGAACTCGGGCGCGGCGCGCGTGGCGTTCCGCACCGCTGACTGGCTCGTGCCGAAGTAAACATCATGCGACGCGGCATTACCGGCGAGCGCGGCGCCCCAATTCAAGGCGGTGCTGCCAGCGTCGCCATCGACATGTTCATCGGCATCGGCGGGTGAGGGCGTGCTGGCGATGCGGGTCGAGTTCGGCGTGTCGATCTCGAAGCCATTGATCGTCGGATTGCGGATCGTCACTGCGCCTGCCACCGAGGTCTCGGCGGCGAAGAGGACCGTCGTGATGTCGGCCGGAGCGGCTACGTCGAATTCGACGTAGGCGATGGGAGCGGCGAGGTTCGTCGCGGCGCGGATGGTGGGCTGGAGGTTGTCCACGACGAGTGTCCCATTCACGAAGACGTCGAGCGGCCCGAGCGTGCCTGCCGCGAGTGCGTCCCAGTGGTTGTGATACGTCAGTAACGTATGATGGCCAGGGGCGAGCCCGGTGATCGTCATCTGGATCTGCCCGCCGGTGGCCAGATTCGCGGGCGCGACGGAAAAGCCATCCGAGACGAGCCTCGCCGTGCCTTGCGCGCCCACTTGGTACCAATTGCTGAACAATCCGGTGCCGCCTCGGCTCTGGGAAAGTGCCGTCTGCGAAAAGCTCACCGACACCGTCTCGCCGGTCGCGCTGGTGAAAGTCCTGGTCGTCGCAGCGGTGCCGGCGGTCGCACCGCCCGAGGTGTCCGGACTCCATTTTGCGTAGCCCACCTCGGTCACCGAATCGAGATTCTTGGTATCGCGATTGATGTCGATCTTGAGTTCGCCCGCCCGGATCGCCAGCGGGAATCCCGCCAATCCCACCGCGCTGCAAAGGGCCATGCTGCGACGCAGCAGTATTGGGGAGTGGATCATCCGATGCCGGGGGATGGCGTCATGAATATAAGAGCGGCCCGGCGGGGACGCAATGCGCACATTCCGCTTGCCAGTGTGTCCGCCGGAAATAGCCTCCCCGCACCTTTCCAAGCGAAACCTCGAACCCTCCAAGAGACTCCCATGAACACGCACACCAACAACTTCCCCAAACTGCACAACGCCATGTGGCCCGGCCTCGTCGGCAAAGGGCCGGATTCCGAACCGCCTTTCGATCTCGATACGATGCTCGATTTCACCGCGAAGGCGGAAGTCGATGGCGTAAAATTCGATGGCGTAGACATCTTCCTGTTCGATCCGCACGTCTCGATCGACATCGACGACGACGGACTGAAGGCGCTCGCCGACAAAGTCTCGGCGAAAGGCTTCAAAATCGGCTCCGTGGTCGCGCCAGTCTGGCCTCCCACGGGCGGTGGATCGGCGATGGGCACGTGCGAGGAGCGGCAGAATTTTGTGGCGCAGGTCCGCAAGGCCTGCCGGATCGGCAAGCGCCTCCGCGAACTCGGCGTCCGTCCCTACGGCGTTGTGCGCATCGACTCCGCCAGCGGCGTCACCGACTGGGATCGCGATCCCGATGGCAACACCCGGCTCATCGCGCACACTTTTCAGGAAGCGGCGAACGTCGCGGAATCCTTCGGCGAGAAGCTCGCGGCGGAAGGCGAGATCTGCTGGGGCGGCATGCATTCGTGGAAGGAAATGGTGCGCCTGCTGGAGATCGTGAATCGCCCGGACGTCGTCGGCTTCCAGGCCGACATGGCGCACACGCTCCTCTACACGCTTGGCTACAATCGCGAACAGGACCGCATCCTGCCCGAAGGCTACGACTGGAAGGACAAGAGCGTGCTCGATGAGGCGCTGAAAACGCTCACCGCCGCGCTGCGCCCGTGGACGATCGACTTCCACGTCGCGCAGAACGACGCCACGGTGAAGGGCTCCGGTTCGCACGACAAGACCGGCCGCCACTGCCTCGCGGACGATCCGAATGGCAAGCTCGACATCCCGCATGTCGCCCGCTTCTGGCTCCGCGATGAAGCGGGCGCGCTAACGAAGAAGTTCAAACACATCTGCTGGGACGGCTGCATGTTCCCGAATGCGGTGATGGAGAAGCAGGACACTTGGAACAACATCCTCAAGTCCATGATCGCCGTCCGTGACGCGCACGGGTGGACCGAAGCGGAGAAGAATTCGTAACGGCCCTCACAGCGCCAACGAGAGAAATACAAAACCCACGGAGGATTTCCTTCGTGGGTTTTTTGTCGGTTCTGAAGTTCGGGGTGTATGAGCCTGCGCTCGAGGCACACTTGACCAGGTTTTACTTCAGCGCGGCATCGCGACGGTCATTGTGGGATCGTCCTTCATGGCGAGCGGATACGGGAACTGCCGGGACTCGTCGTTCGCTCGCCTGGAAAAGCGAAAGGCCCGACCGCCCGCATCACGCGAGGGGTCGGGCCTGAAATTTCGCTTGTGGCGGTTACGCGTTCCGGCGGCGGCGTCCGAGCAATCCGACGAGGCCCGCCGCGGCCAGCGCCGCCGTCGAGGGTTCGGGCACCGGAATGACGAAGCCGCGCATCTCGCCACCCGTGTTGTTCGCGGTGTGGAGGTTGATGTAAAATCTTCCCTCGAAAAGCTGGGTCTCCTGCAATGCCGATAAAGCGAGAGGTGCGTTGGTGAAAGTCCCGCCAGTGACTGCATTAGTGGACCGCGTCAGAGTGAACGGCGTCCCTGCCGTCTGGGTGAAGCCAGCACCATTGACGCTGGCCGTCGGCCCGTGAAGGTGGGAGGCGCTGGCCAGACTACTCAAGTCCGTGAAACCCTGGGAACTGCCCCAGCCAACATTGATGGTGAGCAAGCCGCCATCGCCGAGAGTGCCACCGTCGTCGAAGAAGATGCCGGCACCGATTTCCCCGCCACTGGCATTGGTTGCGAAAGGCAGGGATGGCTCACTGCCAGAACGCAAACCGGAGCCGGCGGTGCCGATGAGGTCGAATGGAGTGATCAGCGCATGCGCTGAGGAAGCGCTGATGAGCGCGATTGCGAAGAGTGCGAGTTTTTTCATGGTGATTTAGGGGGAATGGTCATGTCTTGCCTAAGGAGCCGAGGGCGAACGCACAAGATATTTAATGTATCAATTCGATGGCGCCGACCGGCCATCCGTCGCGCGAATTTCGACCGAAGCTGCGCCCTCGGCACATTCCCCCTTCCCATTCACTTTCCGACGGCCCTATCGTCTCCCCGCCCTCATGCGTTTCCCGCTCGCGCTCACCTTCAAAATCGCCTCCTACATCATCGGGAAAAAGCTCCGAGGCGTCGAGAAATTTGCGACCGTCCTGCAGCTCGAACCGCTGCATACATGCAACCTCACCTGCACCGGCTGCGGGCGCATCCGCGAGTATTCCACGTCGATCAAGGATGTGATGCCGCTCGCGGATTGCCTCGGCGCGGCGGCGGAGTGCGATGCGCCGATGGTCTCGATCTGCGGCGGCGAACCGCTCATCTACCCGCACATCGAACCGCTCGTGGACGGGCTGCTCGCGCAGGGC
>JANPIS010000213.1:0-24193 GCA_031425095.1 Chthoniobacteraceae bacterium | reverse complement strand
CTCCGGCGACCTTGTGCGAGGAAAGGTGATCGCAGATCACCAGATCGCCGCGCCGCAGTTCTGGAGCGAGGACTTTTGGCACGTAGGCGAGGAACATCGCTCCCTCCATCGGGCCGTCGAGGAGCAGGGGTGCCGTGATCCGATCATGCCGCAGAGCCGCCAGGAAGGTGGCGGTGCTCCAGTGGCCGTGCGGCACCCGGCACAGACAGCGCTCGGCCGTGCCGGCTCACCCGTAGAGGCGTGTCATTTTGGTGTTGAGGCCGGTTTCATCGAGGAAGACGAGCTTGGCGATGGGCCAGCTTGGTTGCCG
Source organism: Chthoniobacteraceae bacterium (assembly GCA_031425095.1). GTDB lineage: Bacteria > Verrucomicrobiota > Verrucomicrobiia > Chthoniobacterales > Chthoniobacteraceae > JANNXQ01. The sequence goes on along the minus strand of JANPIS010000213.1, from coordinate 23,883 downwards.
GCTTTGCCACTGCGCTCGGGCTCGGGCTACGTCGGGCCGGTTTTGCTCCGCGGCGGGCCGCGTTTTTTTTATAGCTCAAGCCGAGTTGTTCCAACCGGTGCCACAGGGCGGTGACGCCCAGGCGCACCTTGAGTTCTCGCGCGACGCGCTGCTGGAGTTCGGCCAGCGTCAGATCCGCCTGCTCCTTGATCCAGCGGCGCAGTGTCTCGTCGTGCTTTTCCAGGCGGGAGCGCCGGTAGCCGCCGCGCCGCTTGGGTTGGACGCTGCCGGTCGTCGCCTGGAGTTTGCCGTAACGTTCGACACTGCGCTTGGAGAGCTTGAAAAGTCGGGCGATCTCCGCCGCACTCTGCCCACCCGCGCGTGCTGCGACGATCCGCTCACGTAAATCGGTGCTGTAGGTTCGCATCCACAAACCTTACCAATCAGCGCGACAGATTAAATAGAAAAGGCTCTAGGAGGCACCGAGTGGTCGCGGGGAGTGAGTGGCGCAAAGGCGAACAGCCGATTGCGTTTCTTGAACGATGGAACCTACGTCATCAACAACGATGCGCCCGCCAAATGGAGCGCAGTAAACCGTACGACCGTTGCCTTTGAGAACGGTTCCGAGTTCACGTTCGATGCCGACTACAGCACTTTCGAGGGAAGCGGACCCAGCGGAAAACGCGTGGGAAAGCGAGTGACACGTGCTAGATAACAAACGCGCCCGGGACCTTGCGTGGGGGCGATCGTGATCGATGCGTGGTGGTGAGGAAAAGCCGGGATGTCTTCGGGCGCGAAGCCGGGCGGGAAGGCACCTCTAAATTTTTCCCAGCAAAACGCCGATTGCTGGGTTATGACTGCAAGCGAAAGCGAACCTCCAGAACCTCACCACACATGTTTGGCAATAAATCGAAGAAAAAAGCCGCCTGGGTCCAGTCAGCCCTCGAACGCTACGAACGCCCACTCATTCAATACGCGATGAGCATCGTCGGCGAAGTCGAACGCGCCCGGGACATCGTGCAGGAGACTTTCATGCGCCTGCACAATCAGGAACAGGAGGCGATTGAGGGGCATCTCTCGCAGTGGCTCTTCACCGTCTGCCGGAATTGCGCGCTCAAGTCGCTGAAGAAGGAGGACCGCTACATCTACGTGGAAGCTCAGGAATTTGAGCAGAAGAAGTGCGAATCACTCACCCCCCTGATGGAGCTGGAGCGCAAGGAGCGCATCCACCGCATGATGGAGCTCGTGAAGGAGCTGCCCAAAAACCAGCACGAAGTCGTGCGGCTGCGGTTTTACCACCACCATTCGTATCAAGAGATCAGCGAGATCACGGGATTGAGCGTCGGGAACGTCGGGTTCCTCCTCAATGCCGCGATGCGCAACCTCCGCGGGAAACTCGACCGCGACGACAAAGACGAGAAGATCATCTACCTCACCAAAGGAGCGGCCTAGCCATGCGCGGACAAATCAACGACCAAGACCTCACCAATTACGCTCTGAACGAGCTCCAGCCCGAGGAGCGGTTCTACGTCGAATCCATGCTCGCGGTGCGCGAAGACTGCCGGAACGACGTGTATGAAATGATCGAGCTCTCGCAGCTCCTCGAAGAAGGCTTCGAAGCACAGGAAGTGGCGACGTCGCCCTACACTTTGACGGCCGAGCAACGGGAGCAACTCCTCGACGTGCGCGTCGCGCCCCGCTGGGTGCCGGCCACTGTCGGTGCGCTCGCGGCTGCCGCCTGCGCGGCTTTTGCGATCACGCATCCGAATCTGTGGAAGCTCGACGGAGCCGCAGCCGATGTCGCCCACCGGGTGACCACGGCGGTGACGGAAGCCGTGAATATCACGGTCGCTTCCGTCAGCACTGCGGAGACTGTCGATGTGGACACGCAGATTGGCACCTTCCGCAAGCTCGCCGAAGATCCCGCGCTCCGGAAATGGTTCACGACGGACTGGCTCTCGCCGGAATTCTCCGCCCCAGAGGGACCTTGGGCGCAGCCGCCCGCCGTATGGGATCCCATGCCGCAGGCGCTCCTCGACATGCCGGAGTTCTAAGTCGCGGAGCGGATCCCGCTGGCAAACTTTTCAACGCCGTTCGTCGCAGCTTCTGCGGAACGGCGTTGTTCATTTTCCAGGCATCGCCCAATCTCGGCTTCATCTTTTCCTCGCATGACCACCACGCCCACCACTCACGACCCCGTCACCTCCACCGCTCCGCTCGACGACAAAGCCGCCGCCGAACTACTGGTGCAGTCTTACCAGCGGATTGAGGAAGAGATGGGTAAATTCATCGTCGGCCAGCGGGAGGTGATCGCGCAACTGATGATCGCCGTGCTCGCTGGAGGGCACTGCCTGCTCGAAGGCGTGCCGGGCCTCGCCAAGACCGCGATGATCCGTTCGCTTTCGCGTTGCATGGATCTGAGTTTCCGGCGGATCCAATTCACGCCCGACCTCATGCCGTCGGACATCACCGGAACGGATATCCTCCAGGAAGACCCGACGACCGGGCACCGGAAGTTCGTCTTCCAAAAAGGCCCGATCTTCGCGCAGATGATCCTCGCGGATGAGATCAACCGCACCCCGCCGAAGACGCAGGCCGCGCTGCTTGAGGCAATGCAGGAGCACACCGTGACCGCAGGCGGACACACGCTCCGACTGGAAGCGCCCTTCTTCGTCCTCGCGACGCAGAACCCGATCGAACAGGAAGGCACCTACCCCCTGCCCGAGGCGCAGCGCGACCGCTTCATCTTCCTCGTGAAAGTGGAATACCCCGGCCGCGAAGAGGAGCGGCAGATCATCTCGCGCACCACCGGCAGCTTCAGCGCGGAGCTCCAACCCGTGATCCACGGCGCGCAGATCCTCGAGCTCCAGAAAGTCGTCCGCCGCGTCCCGGTACCCGAGCACGTCATGGATTTCGTCCTCGATCTCGTGCGGTTCACCCGCGCCGACAATCCGGAAGCGCCCGCATTCGTCAAAGACCTCATCGAATGGGGGGCCGGCCCGCGCGCCTGCCAGAACCTCGTGCTGACCGGGAAGGTGTACGCGCTGCTGCAAGGCCGCTTCCACGTCACCATCGACGACATCGAAGCCCTCGCGCTCCCGGTCCTCCGCCATCGCCTCGTGCCGACTTTCAATGCGGAGGCGGAAGGCGTGAAGGTGGATGATATCATCAGACGGGTGATGCAGGCGGTGCCGCGCGGCGAAGCAAAGCGCGCCCTTTAGCCACCTCGGAGTCGCACCCAAGCCTCCGCCGTGTCTCACGTCACCGACTTTCTCTCGCCGCGCGATCTCTCGAAGATCGGGAATCTCCAGATCTTTGCGCGTCAGGTCGTGGAGGGCTTTTGCACAGGCCTGCATCGCTCGCCGCACAAAGGTTTTTCGGTCGAGTTTAAGCAGCATCGCCCTTACGTGCCGGGCGATGAGATTCGGCACATCGACTGGCGGGTCTTTGGCCGCAGCGACCGCTTTTACATCCGTGAGTATGAAGAGGAGACGAATCTCCGCGCGACGCTGTTACTGGATCGCAGCGGGTCGATGGCCTATGGCCGCGAAGGCGGCACCTCGAAGCTTGAGTACGCCACGCGGCTCGCGGCGTGTCTCGCGTATCTCATGCTCCAGCAGAGCGACGGTGTCGGGCTGGTCACTTTCGACACCGCGATCCGCCGTTACATTCCGCCGCGGTCGCGCATCAGCCACCTACGCGTGCTGATCGATGAATTGCAAAAGAGCGCGCCCGGCGGGGAGACGGAACTGGGCGATGTCTTCCATGATCTCGTGCCGAAGCTGCATCGGCGCGGACTGCTCATCGTCTTGAGCGATTGCTTTGGCGACGTGGCCACGCTGCTCAAAGCGCTCGCGCATTTCCGCCACGCGCATCACGAGATTCTCGTCTTCCAAATCTGGGATCGCGACGAACTCGATTTTCCGTTCAAGCAGTGGACTCAATTCGAGTGTCTTGAGCGCAGCGGCACCAAACACCTGCTCGACCCCGCCCTGCTTCGCGAAGCGTATCTGGCGAACCTCGAGAAGTTCCGCGACGATCTCACGCGCGGTTGCCGCCGGCACAAGATCGACCTCGTGCCCTTTTGCACCGACCAGCCCTATGCGGATGCGCTGCGGCGTATCTCAGCAGGAGGATGGCTCGCACTTAGATGAACATCTTGGATTTTAACGCAGAGGCGCAAAGACGCAGAGGGCGCAGAGAGGGAAGAGTTACGGACCTCATTTCTCTGCGTCCTCCGCGTCTCTGCGTCTCTGCGTTTCATCAAGGGCGTCATCGGGAGGTCTGGCGATGACCTTCCTCAATCTCGCCCTCCTCGGCGGCGTAGCGGCGCTCGCTATCCCGATCATCATCCACCTCTTCCACAAAAGCCGCTTCCAGAAGGTCCAGTGGGGCGCGATGCATTTGCTCGAGGCGGTGCTCCGGCAGAACCAGCGCCGGGTGCGGATCGAGCAACTCATCCTGCTCGCGATCCGGTGCGCGATCCCGGCGCTCCTCGCACTGGCGATGGCGCGGCCCGTCTGGAAAGGCGTGCAGCAACTGCTCGGCGAGACGAAGACTTCGACCGTCGTGCTGCTCGACAATAGCTACTCGATGGACGCCGGCCGGGCGGGCGTTTCGAATTTCACACACGCCCGCGACGAAGCCACGCGGATCATCAATGACCTGAAGCGCGGCAGCGAAGTGCAGGTCGTGCTCATGGGCGAAGGCGGCGCGGGCCTCATCGCCGAGCCAACCTACGATCTCGCGCGCGTGAACCAGGCGCTCTCGAAGTTGAGCGCCGGCTACGGCGCCGCGACGCCACCCGCGGCCCTCGACTTCGCCGCAAACGTGCTCGGCCAGATGCACGAATCTTCGCGGCAGGTCGTGCTGCTCTCCGACTTCCAACGCGTGAGCTTTCCCGCAACCGACGACGCGATGCTCACGCAGATGCTCGATCGACTGAAGAAGCTCCCGCTCGCTCCAGCGATCACCTTCTTCGACGTCGGCGATGAGGTGAAAGACAACGTCGCGATCGAGTCGCTGGATTTTACGCGGCTGATGGTCGGAGTCGGGCAGAAGATTCAGATCCGCGCGAATCTGCGGAACTTCGGAGACGCGGCGTACAAGGACCTGCGCGTCTATTTCAAGGCTGACGGCACGGAGAAGGCCGTGTCGCAGATCGCGCTCGCGCCGGGACAGAAGGGGCAGGTGCTTTTCACGCACGCCTTTGACACCGCGGGTTCGCACGTCATCGAGATCTTCGCGGAAGCCGACGCGCTCAAGGCCGACAACACCTTTCTCGCCAGCATCCCGGTGCGCGACAAAGTCCCCGTGCTGCTCGTCAACGGCGACCCGAATCCGGAGCCGCTCAAGGGCGAGACGGACTTCGCCGAGATCGCGCTCCAGCCCTACAGCGCGGGCCGCGTCGAGCTCGCGGACCTCATCAAGACCACGACGATCAAGGCAGACGATCTCGATGCGAAGCGACTCACCGGCACCGCAACCGTCGTCCTCGCGAATGTCCGCAAGCTCAACGACAACCAGCTCCGCGCACTCGAGGATTTCGTGAAGAACGGCGGCGGCCTGCTCATCTTTCCCGGCAACCGCCTCGACGCCGGCTGGTATAACAGCGCGATGTTCCGCGACAGCAAAGGCCTGCTGCCGCTCGCCTGGGGCGCGCTCTCCGGCGACCTCACGGAGAAGTCGCCCGCCGTCGGCGTCGTCTCGCAGCGCTTTGAAAACCCAGCGCTGGAAATCTTCAACGACCCTCGCAATGGCACACTCAGCGACGCCGCGGTGAAGGTCTGGTTCAAGATGAAAGCGGTCGAGCGCTCGATGTCCGCGAACGAACCCGTGGTCCTCGCGCGCCTCGACAATGGCGACCCCTTCCTCGTCGAGAAATCTTTTGGCGACGGCAAGATCATCGTCTGCGCCACCGCCGCGGATGCGGACTGGAGCAATCTCCCGATGCGTCCCTTTTATCTCCCGCTGATGCAGCGGCTGAGCGTGTATCTCGCATCCACCGTCTTTCCGCCGCGCAATCTCGACGTGGGCAGGCCAATCGTTGCTTTTCTGCCTGTCGGCGCCGCCGGAAAAGACGCGCAGATCGCGACACCCGATGGCGCGACGAGGAACGTGAAGATCTTGAAGAAAGGCGAACGCGGCGTGATCGAGTTTGGGAGAACGCAGCGGCCCGGCCTCTACACCGTCACTGCGCCCGACAAGCAGCTCACGCACTATGTGGTGAACGCTGCGCGGCGCGAATCTGACCTGCAAAAACTTACCGGCAGCGAGATCAGCGACCTCGCGAAACAGCACGGCGTCGAACTCGTTCGGAGCGGTGCCGAATACAAGGCGCTCGAACACTCCCGCCGCTACGGCTCAGAGCTCTGGAAGACACTGCTCTGGCTGCTCCTCGGTCTCGCCTTCCTCGAGATCTTTCTGCAGCAGCGCTTTTCTCGCGTGCGCCGGGGCTCTGCGTTGCAACCGCCGTCCACCTCCCGGCGGCCGCTGGAACGCCAGGCAGTCTAGCGTCACTCGTGCCGTTCGTTCGCTTTTGCACTCGCGTGGATCTTCGATTCCCTTCCCCTACCCTATGAAACTCCTCGCCTTCACCCTCAGCCTCAGCATCGCCACCAGTGCTCCGGTCCCTGCGGAAGAAAAGAAACCCTCGGCCGTCACGCCCGCTCCAGCGGCAGCCGGCACGGTCGTCACCCCGGACGAAGTCGCAAAGCTCATCGCGGAAAAGAAGGCCACGATCCTCGACATCCGCACGCCCGAGGAATTTGGCGAGGGGCACATTGCGGGCGCGGTGAATATCGACTTCATGGACGATAATTTCGCGAAGAAGATCGCGGCGCTCGACAAGTCGAAAACGTACATCGTGCACTGCGCCGGAGGCGGACGCAGCGGGCGATCGCTGCCGACGCTTGAGAAGGAAGGATTGAAATCCGTGCTGCACTTGCAGCAAGGCTTCAAGGGCTGGAAGAGCGCCGGGAAGCCGGTCGAGAAGTAGCAGCACTCGGCGCACGCCGCCGCCAGGGGAGCGTCTCTCCGGGCGACCATTTGCCTTCGAGCATTACCTTCTGCGGAAAGGCGAGCCGACCGAACTCGTGACGCTGCAATTGCGCGACGAGCAAATCGATCGCCGTGGTCCCGAGGGCCTGCGCGCTCTGGAGCACACCCGCGACGTCCGGCGTGTCCGCGCGTTTGGCGAGGGAAACAAAACCGAGTGTCTGCGGAATGCGAAAGCGCGCACGCCGCAATTCCTCGAGGACGCCGTTTTCGATCGTGATCAGTGAGTCCGCTCCACATTCGCGCAACCACCGACCGAGCGCGGCTGGCGTGCGGGGCTCGAGATCGCAGATCAGGCAGAAGCGCTCCGACTTCGGCGCCGGGCTGTGCGCGAGGAAAGCGGCGCGCAGCCGGCCCTGCGTGCGCGCATCCATCGATCCCGAGAGAATCAGCGCGGGGCGCCGGTAGCCAGCGCGTGTCATGTGCCGGAGCGCCAGGTGCGCGAGCTGGAAATGATCGGCTTGCACGCGCGACAGACCGCGATTGGCCAGCGAGCTCCCGACGAGGACGGCGGCGAATCCTTTCACGTCAAACGCGACCCGCGGATATTGCGGCTCCACGTCGGGCGCAAAGACAATCCCGCGGATGCCGCGTGCCTGCAGGATCGAGCGCAGGCGGGAGCCATTCATGCCCGGCGCGCGGAGGAAAAAGTCGTCGAGCTTAAAGCCGAGGCGCTCCGCCCGCGCGCGGGCGTGATCGCGCCACGGAGCGAGCCCGGGCGTCTCCGCCCCACCGCGGTGCGTCCAGATGAAGGCGATCGTCTCGTGGTAATCCGGACTCTTGCGCTGGCGCAGAAACTTCATCACTGAACCGACCACCGGGTTCGCGCGGTAGCCGTGCGCCTCGGCCGCGGCGCGGATGCGCTCCGCGACGGCAGACGAAACACCAGCGCCGCCACGCAGTGCTCGCGAGACCGTCATCTTCGAGACACGACAGAGCTTGGCGAGGTCCTGCAGGGTAGTAGCGTTGACGCTGGCCATCGGCGGAAGTTACAGTAACGCTGATTCCCAATGGAAGCCGGCGCGTCCCGCGGGTATTCGCACCATCCCTCCATCTTCCTCGCCTCCACCCATGAAACTCCTCCTCACCTCCCTCGCCTGCGCGCTGGCCGTCCGCACCGTCGCCGCCGACTCACTCCTCGTCGAAGCCGAGAGCTTCACACAGCCAGGTGGCTGGGTGCTGGATACACAGTTCGTCGAGATCCTCGCATCGCCGTATCTCATGGCTCACGGCCTCGGCAAACCGGTCGCCGACGCCACGACGGAGGTGAAGGTCGCGAAGGACGGCAAGTATCGCATCTGGGTGCGGGCCAAGAACTGGGTCGGGCCATGGGGCGCGCCCGGTGCGCCGGGGCGTTTCCAGGTGAGCATCAATGGCCAGGTGCTGCCGAATGATTGCGGAGTGACGGGCAAGGACTGGCAGTGGGACGACGCCGGCACGGCGGAACTCAAGGCCGGCACGGTGAAGCTCGCGCTGCACGATCGTACCGGCTTCGACGGCCGCTGCGACACGATCCTGCTCACGACGGATCTCGATTTCACTCCGCCCGCCGATCTCGCCGGCACGACGGCCCTCCGGCGCAAACTGCTGAACCTGCCGGACCTCGCCCCCGAGACACAGGAGTATGATCTCGTGGTCGTCGGCGGCGGCTATTCCGGCATGGGCGCGGCGATCAGTGGCGCGCGGCAGGGATTGAAGGTCGCGTTCATCCACAATCGTCCAGTGCTCGGCGGCAACGGATCGAGCGAGATTCAAGTGTGGGCGCAGGGCAACACACGGCGCGGCCTCTACCCGCACCTTGGCGAGATCGTGGAAGAGTTCGCCGATCGTGCGAGCAACAGCCCCGCGGCGAGCGGCGATGAATTCAACGACAAGCTGAAGGAAGCCACGGTGCGCGCGGAGAAGAACATCGACCTCTTCCTCAATACCCACGTGCACAAGGTGGAGCTGAAGAAGGACGGCGAGCGCAAGGCGATCCGCTCGGTCACCGGCATGGACACGCGCACGCACCAGGAGAAGCGCTTCGTCGGAAAGTTGTTCGTCGATTGCACCGGCCACGGCACGGTCGGCGCGCTCGCCGGGGCGGAATTCATGATGGAAGAGAAGGGCCGCATGGGCATGAGCAACATGTGGGTGATGAAGAAATTCGCCGAGCCGCAGGCCTGGCCAGAGACGCCGTGGGCGCTGGAGCTCACGATGGATGATTTCCCCGTGCCGCGGCCGATGGGCGAGGTCGGGAAGAAGAACGCCGGCCAGCAGGCCGGCTACGATCTTGGATACGCGCCTACGGAGAATCCAGAGGACTACCTGCACGGCGAATGGTTCTGGGAGAGCGGCTTCGATCAGCACCCGATCAATGATCTGGAAAAAATCCGCGACTGGAACTTCCGCGCGGTCTTCGGCGCGGTGAGCGCGATGAAGAAGCTGGAGCCGCAGAACTTCGGAAACTTCGCGCTGAACTGGCTGGCTTACATCGGCGGGCCACGCGAGAGCCGGCGTATCGTCGGTGACTTCGTCCTCAATGGCGAAGACATGGTGAAAGGGATCATCCATCCCGACGGCTGCGTGCCGACGACCTGGGATCAGGATCTCCATTATCCGAAGCAGCAGTACATGAAGAAGTATCCGGAGAATCCCTTCATCAGCCGCGCGGAGATGGGTAAACACACGGATCGCAACAATGGCTATCCCGTGCCCTATCGCAGCTTCGTGGCGCGCGACATTTCGAATCTCTTCATGGCGGGCCGCACCATCAGCGTGGATCGCTACGCGCTGGGCAGCACGCGCGTGATGCGGACCTGCGGCATGATGGGCGAAGTCGTCGGCAAAGCCGCATGGATCTGCGTGAACCATCAGACCTCCCCACGTGGCGTGTACGAAAACTACCTCGAGGTGCTGAAGGAACTCATGCGTCAGCCCGGAGCGATGCGGCGCGATTCGCGCGACGGTCCGCTCTTCCTCCCGAGCGATGCGAAGAAGCTGCCCGAGCCTCTGTCGGTGACGCTCGATCCGAAGAAATTGGAAGGCATCGTGATCGACGACACTGCGGCGGAGCTGACGGGAAAATGGTCGAGCGGCGAAGGTCTGAAACCGTTTGTCGGCAAACACTACCTCTTCGGCGCCGCACCGGGTGCGACCGCCCGTTTCCCTTTCACGATCAAAGACGCGGGCAAATACGAAGTGCGGATCTACTTCCAGCCACACGAGAATCGCGCGAAGACCGCGCCGGTGATCGTGCAGTCCGCCGCGGGAGAGCAGAGCTTCACCGTGAATCAGACCAAGCCCGCCAACGGCGCGAAGGGCGCGCACTCGCTCGGCGTCTTCGACTTCAAGGCGGGAGAAACTGCCGCGGTCGTCTTCAAGACCGACGGCGCGGGCGGCAACGTCCACCTCGACGCGGTGCAAGTGGTGAAGGCAAAGTAATGGTTTGCCGCTCGCATCTGCCGCGTTTGTAGCGTCCGTCTGTGACCGTCGCTCGCATCCGTGGGCAGAGGCGGCGCGAAGCAGCGGATACCAAGAAACTCGCGACCGCCGCCGCCCGCGAAAGATGGCGACGGTCATAGACCGCCGCTACAAAGCCCCGGATGAAGCGCGTCGCACTGCAACTCTACCGCCTCGCGATCCTTGTCGCGATCGCGTGGATCATCCGCGATCATCACATTCGGCTGCGCGTCGAGGGCCATGCGCCGATCGAACTCGGCGAGGTGAGGGCAGTGTTCCCGACCGCCGTGGAGCTGCGCGCGGATGCCGGCGAGCGCGCGGGCCTGTCGGTGCACGACGCGGCCGGACAGCAGATCGGCTACGTGCTGCGCACTTCGCCGCAGACGGACGGCATCATTGGCTATCGCGGCTGGACGGACACACTCGTCGCGTTCGACCCCGCACTGAAGGTCGTCGGCGTGCGCGTGCGCTCTTCGCAAGACACCAAGGATCACGTGCGTGACGTGGTCAACGATCGCCACTTTCTAAAGCTCTGGAATGGCAAGCCGTGGGATGAAGTCGCACGCGTCGGCCCGAAGGAGGCGGGCATCGAAGGGGTGTCGGGCGCTTCCATGACGAGTTGGGCAATCGCCGAAGGCATCCAGCGCCGACTGGCGGCCGCAGACGCCGCGATGGCCGTACAGCTCCCGCCTTTTCGCATCGCCACCCGCGACATCGGGCTCGCGCTCGTGACGGCGGCGGCGCTCGTGCTCGCCTTCACTGGCACCTACGGGCGACCGTGGGTGCGGCGCGGATTTCAGATCCTCGTCATCGCCTACATCGGCTTCATCAATGGCGACCTGCTTGCGCAATCGCTCTTCGGCGGCTGGATGCAGGCCGGCGCGCCGTGGCGCACCGCGCCGGGACTCGTGCTGCTCATGGCCGCCGCGCTCGCGGTGCCGTGGGCCACGGGCAAGCCACTCTACTGCCAGCAGCTCTGCCCCCACGGCGCCGCGCAGGAGCTGCTGAGCAAGATCGCGCCGAAGCGCTGGCGCATCACGCTGCGCAAAGACTTCGCCGACGGTCTGCGCTGGATGCCGCCGCTGCTTCTCGGGCTGGTGGTAATCGTCTGCGTCCTCGTGCTACCGATCGACCTCGCGCACATTGAACCCTTCGATGCCTACCTGCTCACGTCCGCCGGCGCGGCCACGATCGCAATCGCGATCGTCGGGCTGGTCGCGTCGCTTTTCGTGCCGATGGCCTACTGCCACTACGGCTGCCCGACCGGTGCGCTGCTGGAGTTTGTGCGCGGCCGTGGCCGGTCCGACTCCTTCAACCGCCGCGACTTTGCCGCGGCACTGCTCGTCGTGCTCGCCGCCGTGCTGTCGTGGAAATATCAGGCCATCCACGCGTGGATGATCGCCGGAGCTTAGAGGCACAGGCTCGCGCCGTGATCAGTCCCCGGAATTCTTTCCGCTCTCCTTCACCACTTCCCTGCCGGGCGGCGGAGGGGGCGGCGTGTTGCGGAGCAGCCGATTGAGCGTGTAGCAGACGAGCGAATTGGCGATCGGCGTGCCGTCCTCCGCTTTCAAAGCATCGAGCCGCAACTCGTAGATGCGCCACGCGACGACGTCCGCGAAACCGAGCGAGACGCGTGTGCGATCCGGCGACAGATGCACGCTGATCACGTCCACGTCCTCGAGGTCGTGCTGCTTCGAGCCGTAGGCGGCGTGGTAATCGTAGCTGTAGCGTTTCACCGGCCAGTGCGCCGGATCGGAAGCGACCGCCGCATTCAGCGGCCGGGTGAACGTGAGGTCGAAACCGCGATTCGTGAGTTTCATCCCGAGCACATCGAGCGGCGTCTCGCCGGTCCACGAGATGCGCTGGATGCCCTTGTCCCCGGCCCAGCCATGATCGTTCTGCCCGACCCAGAGGCTGCCGTCCGGTGCGAATGCCATGCGGTTGTTTCCCGCACGCAGTCCCTTGTCGTCGAGGAAAGGAATCGCCGCACCCTGTAGTTGCCCATCCACTTTTTCAAAGATCATGCGAATGATCCGCGGGCGATTCATCTCGCCGATGAGCATCTGGCCCGCGAAGGGGCCGAACTTCCCGCCCGTCGTATCGAGCAGCGGCTGCGTCGGGGAATTCGCCATGATGTTGTGCGGGAAAAAAATCGTGGGCCGCGCGCGCGTGGCATCGAGTTCTTCGAGCGGGATCTCGAGCGGCGCCCGCCCTTCGCCCTGCTTCCACGCGAGGCTCGCGGGATGGCCGTAGAACTTCCCGGGCTGCACGTGGTAGAGCGGGCTCGTGCCGACCCAATCTCCCTGATTGTCGGGAACGAAGAGATTCCCCTCCGCATCCAGGCCGAGGCCATTCGGTGAACGGAAGCCCGACGCAAAGGGCGTGACTTTCCCGTCCGGCGTCACCTTCAGCACCCAACCACGCCATGGCACCGCGGAATACATGCGATTCGTCGGCGAGTAGGAGGAGCGCGGGTTGAATGTGCCGCGGAGTTCGGAGCGGATGCCGGCGCCGTTGGAAGCGACGTTCAGCGCGATGAGGAAATTCCCGTCCCGATCGAGGAGCGGACCGAAGGCGAACTCGTGGTAATTTCCCGACATCCCAAAGTCATCGGTGATCGTCTGATAGTCGTCGGCCACGCCATCCGCGTCCGTGTCGCGCAGGCGAGTGAGCTCCGGGCGCTGCATCACCACGATCTCGGTGTTGCTCATGGCGACGAGGCCCAGCGGGTCGTGCAGACCGTCGGCGAAGAGCGTCCAGGTCTTCGTTGTCGCATCGTAGAAGTAGATCTCGCCGCGGTGGAAGCACGCTGCGAGACGCCCATCCGGGAGAAAGGTGATGCCGCCGACTTCCGCGGAGAGGCCGGGCGGCGTGGCGATCGTCTCGATCTTGTAGGGAGCAGCGAGGGCAGCGGTGGTGCTCAGCACGAACGCGAGCGAGAGGCGGGCGAAGAGGCGGGCGATCATTTGGCGGGAAGGTTGCGGTCGGCAGAGAGGCCGCGGATTTCATCTTCGCTCAGCACGCGATCGTAGATGCGCACTTCGTCGAGCGTGGCGGCGGCGAACTTCGCCTTCCCCTCCGAACCGAGGAAAATCGCGGCGTCAGCGGGAAGACTGCCGCCCGCGGCGGCGGCGGCTTTACGGCCATCGACGAAGAGCTCCACACCGTTCGGCGAAACAGTGGCGACGAGGTGGTGCCACAGGTCATCCGGAGGCTGGCCGGTCTCGACGCGGACGGTCTGGCCGCCCGCATTGAGGACCATCGCAAATCCGGTGCCGCCGAGATTGCTGCCGAACGCAAGCACACCCATCTCGCCTTTTGCGCCGATGAAGACCTGCTCCTTCGCCGCTGGTTTCGTGAGCTTGGCCCAGAGCGACAGCGTGCCGCCGCGCACCAGCGCCTCCGTCTTCAGCCCCGTGTCGTGCTGCGCCTTCTTCCCATCGAAGCTGATCGCCCGGCCCTTCGCGCCTTCGACCGGTGTCGGTTTTTTCACGGTCAGCACATCGTTCATCGACCAATAGCCGAGCGGCTCCTTACCCGAGATTTCCGTGAGCGTGACGGTGAAATTGCGCGCCTGGGACGGCGACACCTGCAGCACCCCTCCGCTGAAGCTTCCGGCATCCGAGGCAAACGTCGCGCCGGCGCCCGTGCCGACCACGTAGAAGACGGGCGCTTTGGCCTCCAGAATGCGGAAGGTCTGTTCCAGTCCGGAGCCATGGTGCGGTGCCTTGATGAGCTCATACACATGCAGGCCCTCGACTTCGTAGTGGAATTCCGGCACGCGATCGAGCAGCCGATAGCCGAGGAATTTCACGCGGGTGGGTGGTTTGTCCGCGCGACCGATGCGGAGCGGAAAAGCATCGCTCGCCCGGTAGTAGATGCGACCCGTGACTTCGGCAAAGGCGTCGCCGTTGCCCGTCCAATGCGGCAGCGGATCGACGAATCCACCGCGCCAAGCGTAACGCAGGCGGCAGGCTCCAGCGTCCCAGCAAAAATTCTGATCCGGCGGCAGCGCCACCGCGATGGAGGCCGGCCCACTGTCGCGCAGGAAACTGCGGTAGAGATACGGTCGCTGCGCCTCGTAAGCGTGGAGCTTGCTGCCGAGTTCGCGCCAAAGCTCCGGCACATTCGGATCCTTTGTGAGCAACGGCATCTCACCACCCTTCGCCACATACATCGCGCCATACATGATCATCCCGTGCCCCGGATACGTGCAGACATATGGATAGACGCCCTCCGTATCCGGCGCGGTGAATTCGAGCTCCGCCTCCTTGCCCGGTGTGAGTACGCCGACATGCCACAGCACCTTTTCCGACTTCGGGATGAACTGCGCTTCCGGCGTGATCGGCATCGTCATCGCCGCCGTCACCACTTCCATCCGCCCGTCCGGCTTGGTGAAGACGAGGTTGTGCGCCATGTCGTCGGTATTCGAGAGCGTGAGTTTCACCTTCGCACCCGGCTTTACCTGGAAGCGCGGCGGGTCAAAGCGCAATCCTGCGACGGCTTTCATGTCGATCTCGACGGGCTGCTGGGCGATGGAGACGAGCGGCTGCCAGAGAGCGAGCCCGACAGCGAAGATGAACGTGCGTAAAAACATGAGCCTTGGTTATTCGCGCAAAACGCCGCCCCGGCAAGTACCGCAGCCCGATCGCCTCCCTCTGACTGAAAACCACGCCGTGGCCGGGCTCCGAAGACCCCGGCCACGGCGACATCTCCGCAAACCTCCTTCCGAATATCCGTCCGGCCATCCGGCGGAACCACCGGGACCATCGAAAGTCGGGGCGTTGGGGGGCGCCACGATCGACTCTCGACAGCCCCGCGTGGCGCGCGTTTTCGCGCTGCTCTGCAGGGGCCGGCCATGCCCCACTAGGGGACTTGGATGAGGACACCCTAGGGATTCGGCGGCCGCGCCACTATTGGACCTTGGTCCAATAAGCCCCGACTCCGACTATCGCCCACCAGAACCGAGCCGCTCGAGGATGCACACGAGTTCCGCGACCGAGCGCACCTTCATCTTCTCCATCACTCGCGCGCGATGCACCTTGATGGTCTTTTCCTTCGTGCCGAGATCCGCGGCGACCTGTTTGTTCAGCCATCCTTTGGCGATCCGCTCCATCACTTCGCGCTCCCGCGGAGTGAGCGACTCCACTCGTGCGCGAAACTCATCGGCTGCCGCGTCGCGCTCGCGAGCACTGCGATCCTTCTCCAGCGCGGCGCGGATCGAGGCGAGCAGCACCGCGTTGTCGAAGGGCTTGGTGAGGAAGTCCACGGCTCCATCTTTCAGCGCCCGCACCGTCATCGGCACATCCGCGCGCCCGGTGAGAAAGATCACCGGCATCCGAAAACCGCGCGTCGCGAGTTCGCGTTGCAGATCGAGACCCGACAAACCCGGCATGGCCATGTCGAGCACGAGACACCCGGGCCGGCGCGGATCGACGGCGGCGAGGAATTCCTCCGGCGAATCGAAAGACTCGACCGCGAGCGCAGCCTGCCGCAGCACACGGGCCACGGCACGCCGCACCAGCGGTTCGTCATCCACGAGGAAAATGGCGGGGTGCATCTCGCTCATCGGGTGGGTGCGGCCGCTTGCAGGGTGAAGTGGAAGATGGTGCCGCGGACCTGGTTATCGGACGCCGCGAGGGTGCCGCCGTGTGAGGCAACGATGGATCGTGAAACCGACAACCCAAGACCGAGACCGTGCGCCTTGGTCGTGCGGAAAGCCTCAAACAGCTTGTCCCGCAGCTCCGGCGCGATGCCGGAGCCAGTGTCGGCGACGCTGACGCGAATGGTCGAGCCATTCACGGACTCGGTGCTGATGACGAGCTTGCGAGCGTCGCGGGCATTGCCGCTCATCGCGTCACAAGCATTGAGCAGGAGATTCAAAATCACCTGCTGAAGCTGCACCCGGTCGCCGAAGATCGGCGGCAGCGCACTGGCGAGGCGCGTCTCCACCTTGACTCCCCGGTCGATGATATCTCCGCGCATCAATCGGAGCACGTCATTCACCACTTCATTCATCTCCACCAACGCCCACGGCACATTCCCGCCTTTCAGCATGGCCCGCACGCGCTTGATGATTTCGGCCGCGTGCCGGTCCGCGGTGAGGATGTCGCCGAGGATTTCGGACAGCTCCTCGCGATTCAGCGCCGCGTCTTTCAACATGCCCTGCGCCACCTCCGCGTTGCTGAGGATGGACGCCAGCGGCTGGCTCAGCTCGTGCGCGAGCGACCCGGAGAGTTCACCGAGCATCGCGACCCGCGAGAGCTGCGCCAGCTCCCGGCGTTGCGCTGCCAGCGCCTCCGCAGCTTCCACGCGGGAGGTGACATCCACCGATACCCCGCGCACCCGCACCACCCGACCTGACGCATCGCACTCCGCCCGACCCCGCCCGGCAATCCAGCGAGCGCTGCCGTCTTGATAGACCCGGCGATACTCGCGCGAAAAACTGCCGCCGTTTTCGAGCACTCCCTTCACCTCCGTCTCGACCGGCCCGCGATCGTCCGGGTGCAGGTTTCGGAAGAACCGCTCGCGATCCAGACGTTCGTCCTCCGCGAATCCGAACAGCGCTCGACCTTTCGGCGTAATCCACACCTCATCCGTCGAGACGTCCCACACCCAGGCGGCGAGATCGGCCGCTTCGAGCACTAGTTGCAGGCGCTGCTCACTTTCGCGCAAGGCCGACTGGCTTTCGACGAGCGCGCGAGCCGTGCGACTGGCGCGGGCCACATCTTCGCTCAACTCGTAACCCAGCGCGACCATGAGCGACGTAAACGAAAGACTCACGACCAGCGGCCACCGCCAGCCAATCGAGTAGAGAAGAATCGGCGCGACCGCCGACAGGAAAATCGCGACGATCGCCGGGCCGCCGATCACGATCACCCGGCGCCGGTCGCCTTCCCGATTGCGGCGCCAAAGTCGCACCACGGCATCAACCGTATAAAGCCACCAAAGCACGTGTGAGAGTTCGAGCCATGGCATCATTGCACTCGGCGTCACCCGCCCGATCGCCGTGACGGGCTGACCCCACATCATCACCCGCTGCACGGTCTGCACCTCCGCAAAACTGCTGTTCGTGCCAGGAAAAAAATTTGGCACGAGCACGATCGTCGCGACGCCCACGACCAATAAACCAAACCAGCGCCGCCCGGAGCCGAGGTAACAGTGCGTAAAGGCCAGCGACCCGACGAGCGCGCCGTAGCCAGCACAGTGGTACCAGCGAAAGAGTTGGAAGTACACCTTCGGATCGCGAGTCTGCATCATCCGCAGTTCCACGAAAGCGAGCGCCATCACCGAAGCCGCGGCGATGCTGAAGGAGAGCTGCGCAAGGGCTCGACGGTCCCGCAGCCAGATCAGGAGATTCGCCCCGGCCAGCCATGCGCAGGCGCCCATGGTCGCGCCAAAAATAACCTCCACCCACTTCATCGGGGCAGTAATTGATTTGGCTCTCGACGACTCGAACGCATCGACGCGCAAGATAGCGAATCCCCGGCACTTGTGACCAGCCCCCATGTCGAACTCCGCTCTCCGAGGTCCGCACGGTCTCCCGCGCATTAAGCGGCGGTTAAGGTTTCTCACCGACAACTCGCTGCCTGCGGTATAGGCGTTTAGGAACGCCAGGCCCGAGACCACCCCACCCCAACGTGCGATGAAGCTCCTGATCGTCGAAGACTCCGAGCGTCTGCTCCGTTCCCTCGGGATGGGGCTGCGGAAGATGGGCTACGCGGTCGATCTCGTGGCCGATGGAGCCGAGGGCTTCGAATACGCGCGACTCAAAGACTACGACGTGATCGTGCTCGATCTCATGCTGCCTTCCATGGATGGGCTCACCGTCATCCAGCGGCTGCGCGCGCTCGGCAAGCAGACTCACATCCTCATCCTCTCCGCGAAAGATCGCGTCGAAGATCGCGTCCGCGGGCTGCAACTCGGCGCCGACGACTACCTCACCAAACCTTTCTCCTTCGACGAACTCTGCGCGCGCATCCAGTCGCTCGCCCGCCGCCGCTACGAGGCGAAGAATCCCGAAATCGCGCTCGGGCCGCTCGTCTTGAATTCCGCGGCGCGCACGGTCTCCCGCGGCGGAGCGGCCGTGCCGCTCACCGCCGCCGAGTTCGGCCTGCTCGCCCATCTCGCGCTGAATCGCGGGCGGGTCCTCTCCAAGGAGCAACTGATCGACGCGCTCCACGACAGCGACTCGTGCCCCGGGCCCAACGTCATCGAGGTGCTCATCTGCACGCTCCGCAAAAAAATCGATCCCGAGGGGGCGGAGTCCATCGTGCGGACGCGCCGCGGCCTCGGCTACTGCATCGAGTGAAGGGCACCCCCCCATCGCGGTCAATCGGACGCGCCCTCACGATCCAGATCCTCGCGGGCACCCTGGGGCTGTTGCTGGCGGCGGGCTCGGTCTTCTTTGCGGTGATCCACCAGCGGCTGGTGCGCGATTTTGATCGGATGCTCGACGCCGAGACGGAAGTGCTGATGCGCAATGCGGAACGCAAGGGGCGCACGATCGTCTGGGATCTGCCCGACGCCTACTCGGCCGGTTCGCGGCAAAACGCGGACCCCGGCTACTGCGAGCTTTTCCTGGAAGATGGGACCGTGGTGGGCACCTCGCAGACCTTGGGGGCGGACGACCTTCCGCGTTTTGCCGGACGGGAAATGACCATCGCAAATGCGCGCCTCCCAAATGGGTGCAGTGGCCGCCTCATGCAGAAGGTTTTCGTGCCCGCGTTTGACGACACCGAGACGCAGACCGGAGCCGAGGATCCACACGAACAGACCTTTACCATCCCCGGCGCGATCGACCCGGCCAGTGTCCGTCTCGTGCTCGTCGTCGCGCGCAGTCGCGAAGGACTCGATGCCGTGATCCGCACGCTGGGCCTCGCGGGAGGCGCGGTCGCCGTGCTGCTCTCTTGCGCCCTCGCATGGCTGGTCCGGGCGGCGGTCGCGCGGGGCTTGCGACCCATCGCCGAGATGAATGCGCAGATCTCCGCCATCGCGCCAGACGCGCTCGCCACGCGGCTCGCGGTGAAGGAGCCACCGGTCGAACTGGCGGGGATCGAGACAACCGTGAACCGGCTCCTCGAACGACTCGAGCGGGCCTTTGAAATGGAGCGCCGCTTTTCCAATGACCTCGCGCACGAACTGCGCACGCCGGTCGCCGAACTGCGCGCAGCGTGCGAAGTGGCGGAGCGCTGGCCCGACGACGCGGATAACGTGCGGCAGTTCTTCCAGGACGCACGCGCTTCCGCCCTCCAGCTGGAGACGCTCGTCGCCACCATGCTCACGCTCAGTCGCTGCGAAGCTGGCCACGTTCCGTTGCAAACGCGACAAGTCTGCATCGCAGCTTTCGTGCGCGAGTGCTGGCGGCCCTGCGCGGCGGCTGCAGCGGCGAAGCAGTTGCCATTTGCCGCCCGCATCGTCCCCGACCTCACCGTCGAATGCGACGCGGACAAGCTTCGCATCATCGTCGGCAATCTCCTCGAAAACGCGGTCGCCCACAGCGTGCCCGGGACGCCGGTGGAGTGTGCCGCGGCCAGCACGCCCGCGGGCACCGAGTTGCGTTTCGTGAACACCGCGCGAGATCTCGAACCCGCCGACCTGCCCCATCTCTTCGATCGCTTCTGGCGCAAGGACTCCTCGCGCACGGATCGCCGCCACCTCGGCCTCGGGCTGCCGATCGCCCGGGAGTTGAGCGCGCTGCTGGGCCTCAAGCTGGAGGTCGAACTGCGGGCCGGCCACGTCTTTGAGGCCCGGCTCATTTTTCCTCCACGAGTCTCATGATCCCGCGTCTCTCTCTTCCCCTGCTCCTCGTCGTCGCGCTTTGCACCACGAGCGCGGGTGAGCCGTATCGTCCGCAGATCGACCCCGCGAATTTCACCCATGTCGTGAGCAACCCCTGGTTCCCGCTCGTCCCCGGCAACACTGCCATCTTCCTCGAAAAAGACCTCCGCGAGACCCGCGAAAACAGGATCACCGTGACGCGCGAGACGAGGACGGTGATGGGGGTGAAGTGCGTGGTCGTGCGCGATGTCGTGACGCTGGCTGGGAAGATCGTCGAGGAGACCACCGATTGGTTTGCGCAGGATCGGCAGGGGGCCGTTTGGTATTTTGGCGAAGCGACGCGCGAGTGTAAAGTGGGCGGGCGCGTGAGCACGCTGGGTTCTTGGGAAGCGGGCGTGAAAGGCGCGCAACCGGGGATCGCGATGCCCGCGCAGCCGCGGGTCGGAGAGCGTTATCGCCAGGAATACGCGGCGAATGAAGCCGAGGACATCGGGCAGATCGCGGCGCTGAATGAGACGGTTTCGGTCCCGGCGGGAACCTTCACCGGGTGCTTGCGAACGCGGGAATGGTCGATGCTGGAATCAGGCACCTCAAAGAAATGGTATGCGAGGGGCGTCGGATTGGTTCGCGCCGAATGCACGGGTGGCGAAGTCTCCACACTTCTCTCCTTCGCTCGCAAATGAGCGCGCAAGGATATCCTCGTTTCCGATTCCCGCTCCTATTTCTCATCACCGTCCTCATTGGGCCCGTTTCTGCGCCTGCGAGGATCACGAAGTCACGACCGTCCGCCTCTTCCGCTATCAAAGCTCCCGGAGCTACCCCATCCATCTGGACTCCTTTCTACTCACTCGTCATCGGGAGTGGCTTTGAATATCAGCGAGACCAAGATCAGACTGAGTACGGGTTTCCAATCCTGATCGAGTATAACTTCTCCGAGCAACTCAAGCTGACGATCGAACCGAAGTTTACCCGGATCGTTGGCCGAGACGCAGGTTCCCGCTCTGTCAGCGGTTTTGGCGATCTCGAAACGACCGTGGACTATGAGTTTCTCCGAGAGAGGCGTTATCGCCCTGCGCTCAGTTTGGAGGGCGCGATTCGGTGGCCGACTGCCGAAGATTCAGACCTCGGAGAACCGGGCCGCGACTATACGTTCGGCCTCGTCGCCAGCAAGGATCTCGTGCTCGTGGATATTGATCTGAACGTGCTCTACACCTTCATCGGTGATCACGAGCAGGAGGATACCGTCGATATCTCTCTCGCCGCCGAATGGCACGTGAACGGTTATGTAGGCGTGATCGCTGAGGTAGCCAACGTCACCAGGCTTGGCACCCTTGGCAGCGGGTCGACTGGCGGCAGACACGAAACGGAAGCCACGATCGGGCTATCCTGGCAGGCCAATAAATTCTTCAAGTTCGAACAAGGCGTCGTCTTCAAGGAGGGAGGGATTTGGGAGGCGGTCTTTGCGTGGGAGTGGAACTTCGGAGGCGATTAGCGGCAGGCATGGATACCACGGCAGATTCTACTCTGGCCTTAAGAAGCCGTTAAGTCTGATCGGCTTCTTTCGATGGTGTTCGCCATTCGTCATCGCACTGCGCGTCGTGAAAAACACGGGCGTGGAAGCGGAGCGAAGAACCCGGCGGGCAAAAGAGAACCATGCAAACAAAACCCATCATCTCCAACGTCCACCCTTCACTTTGCCGGAAGGCGCATCGCTGGCAGTCAAAGACCCTCGCAGTGCTCACCGCCATGCTTCCCATGCTGATCCACGCCGCTCCGGCGCCGAAGCTTCCGGACGCAACCGTGACCACCGGCTACGTCTATACGGCTGCAGTCTATGAGGCAAAGGCTGATTTCTTCATCGCCGTCGCGAATGCAAATAACATGATCAATCCTGCAACTCGCGCCGCAGCTCGCAAGCAGGCGAGCGACGACTACCAGGAGGCATTGGAATACGCCAAAGATCAACTGATCGCGCGACGCGCGCTCTCGCAGCAGCTGAATGAGAACCGTTATGCGCCTGTGATCGATCCTGCCCATTTCCTGAGCTTACAAGAGATCATCGCCAACCCCAATCCCTTCTTCCCACTCACACCGGGTAAGACCCGCCACTACCGCGCGGAGACCGACGAGGGCACCGAAACCGTGGACGTGCAGTTCACGAATCAAACCCGTGTGATCCTCGGCGTGACCTGCATCGTTGTGCGCGATATCGTGAAACTTGACGGCGCGGTCGTCGAAGACACGCTCGATTGGTATGCGCAGGATCGCGCGGGTAACGTGTGGTATTTCGGCGAGCGCGTGGCGGACTACGAGGGAGACGGCCTCATCGTGAGTGTCGATGGATCATTTGAGGCCGGCCAGGATTCCGCGCTACCGGGCATCATCATGCCTGCGCAGCCGACCATAGGGCGGGTCTTTCGGCAGGAGTTCTTCCTCGGAGAGGCAGAAGATGCGGCAAAGGTGGTGTCACTCACTGAAACCGTGAACGTTCCCCGCGGCACCTACACGAATTGCCTGCAGACGGAAGACTTCACGCCGATCGAACCGGGAGTGCTGGAGAGGAAATCCTACGCTTACGGGATCGGAAATGTGCTCTCGGTGAACGTTGAGTCCGGCAAGCGCAGCGAGCTGATCAACATCACTACACCGTAGCAATTCGCCTGGGAGGGCGGGAAGACGATCGGCGCACCGCGTTAAGTTGGTGGGGTGCGCCGATTCCTTTTCCCACGGACATCCGCGACAAGACGCGGCAGGAAGGGGATTCCCATGCCGCGCTCAGTCGGCTACATCCTCGGACTCCCGTGAAAAAATCCGTCTCCCTCCTCGTCTGGCTCTTCGTCGCGATCCTCGGTGCCTCTGCCTATTTCGTGATCGCGACGCGGCGCGCCGAGCCGCTGAACTCCGCGTACATCCTCACCGCGGCGCTCTGCACTTACGCCATCGGCTATCGCTTCTACTCAAAGTGGATCGCCGCCAAGGTGCTCGCGCTCGACGATCGCCGCGCGACGCCGTGCGAGATTCACGAGGACGGGAAGGACTTCGTGAAGACGAACAAGTGGATCGTCTTCGGTCATCACTTCGCAGCGATCTCCGGGCCGGGACCGCTCGTCGGGCCGGTGCTCGCGGCACAGTTTGGCTACCTGCCGGGGACGCTCTGGATTTTGATCGGCGTGGTGCTCGGCGGCGCGGTGCAGGATTTCATCATCCTCGCGTCGTCGATGCGCCGCGACGGGCGCTCGCTCGGGCAGATGGTGAAGGAGGAACTGAACAACACCGCGGGTTTCATCGGCGTGATCGCGATCCTGGCGATCATGATCATCCTCCTCGCGGTGCTCGCGCTAGTCGTGGTGAAGGCGCTCGCGGAATCGCCGTGGGGCGTCTTCACGGTCGCGGCGACGATCCCGATCGCGATGTTCATGGGCGGTTATCTGCGGTGGATTCGCGTGGGGAAAGTGCTCGAGGTCTCGCTCATCGGCGTGGTGTTGCTGCTCGGCGCGGTCTGGGGCGGGCAGCTCGTGCATGCGAGTCCGCACTGGCATGAGGTCTTCCTTTTGAAAGCGGAACCGCTCGCGTGGTCGGTGATCATCTACGGCTTCCTCGCCTCGGTGCTGCCGGTCTGGCTGCTGC
>JANPIS010000212.1:0-1916 GCA_031425095.1 Chthoniobacteraceae bacterium | reverse complement strand
GTGTATTTCAACTCGGGATCCCGGGTGAGATTCCCCATCAGCATGACCTTGTTGAGATTTGGCATGGGCGCGCCTTTCGAGTGTCGGGGCCGAGAAGTGGTTACGCCGCCTTCTTCGCCGCGAGGCGGAGATAGCTCTGGCGATAGACGTCTTCGTCGAGCTTGAGCTTCGTGCGCAGCTTGGTGAGTTCGGCGGGGGCGGCTTCGAAGATGAAGTTCACGTAGTAGCCACTGTCGAGTTTGCCGGCGACGTAGCTGAACTGACGGCGATCCATCTTCTGCACTTGTTCGACTTTGGCGCCTTCTTTCGTGAAGTCTTTCTCGAGGCGGTCGATGATTTCTTTGGCGCTGTCTTCGGTGCCTTTCACGTTCAGGACGAGCAGGCCTTCGTATCGGTTTTTCATAATGTGTGGGTTGGTCGGGGTGTGGGTCCTCAGAGTCTTCAGCACCCTTGTCCTTCTTCGGAGAAGGATGCAGGAGCGGGAGATTGCGAGGAAAAGTGGTTAGTTGAAAGCATTCATCGCGGCGGCAAAGCTTTCACGCTGCGCGGTGTCGATGGCCGCGAGGGCGCGGTCGAGGCTTTCTTGCAGGGGCTCGCGCTCGTCGGGGGAGAATTTCCCCAGCACGTGACCGACAGCGCGGTCCGCGCCCGGCGCTGCCCCGATTCCGACGCGGAGACGCGGGATCGCCTGCGTCCCGAAATGCTCGACCAGCGACTGCAGGCCATTGTGCCCTCCCGACGAGCCGCTCTCGCGCAGGCGCAGTTTGCCCAGCGGGAGCGCCATGTCGTCGAGCACGACGAGCGTCTGTGCGGGTTCGATCTTGTAGAACTGAGCAAGCGCCCGGGCGGCTTCGCCGCTCAGATTCATGTAGGTGAGCGGCTTGCAGAGTACGGTGTCACCCGCGCGGGCGACCTCCGCCTGCCAGCTTTTCTCCGTGCGAAACGCGGCGCGTTCGCGCGCGGCGAGGCGGTCCAGAATCATAAAGCCGACGTTGTGCCGCGTGTTGCGATAGTCCTTCCCGGGATTGCCGAGTCCGACGATGAGGCGAAAAGTCGCGGGCATGAGGTGCGGGCCGGACGGACGCCCGCACGAGGGGGCGGCGGTTCGAAGGTCCGGGAATTCATCAGGGCGAGAGAGCGAGCAGAGCGCTGCGGATTACTTCTTGTCCGCAGGCTTCTTGTCCGCGGGCTTTTTGTCCGCAGCTTTCTTGTCGCCGCCGCCGGCCGCGTCTTCCTTCTTTTCCTTGATGACTTCCGGCCCCGTGGCCGCGGCTGCTTCAGCAGCGGGCGTGGGTTCGGCTTCGACCTTCGGCGCGGCCACGCGGACTACGGTGAGGTCGCCGTCGTGCCGGGCATGCACGCCTTCCGGGAGCGCGATATCCTTCACGTGGATCGCCTCGCCGACGTTCAGAGCAGACACATCGATCCGGATGATCTCGGGGAGATCCTTGGGCAGACACTCGATTTCGATCGCGTGCAACGCGATCTCGAGAATGCCGCCGAAATTCCTCACGCCGGACGGCTCGCCGAACGCATCGACCGGGATCTGCGCGTGAATCTTTTCGTCGGCGCGGACGGCGTGGAAATCGACGTGCAGGATGGTCTGCCGAATCGGGTCGTGCTGCACTTCCTGGATCAGGGCGAGGCGGTTCGTGGTCTGGGCGCCGTCGGCGATGTGGAGATCCACGAGAATGTGCTCGCTGGTCGCGTGCGAGAGGAGATTGCCGATTTCGCGGGCATTGACCTGGAGGGCGACCGGAGTGTCGTGGCCGCCATAGACGACGGCTGGGACGAGTCCTTGTTGCTTGAGTTTATTGACGGCAGAACGACCGATGCCGGTCCGGGTCTGCGCACTGACTTTTTGTTGTTTGGCCATAGGATTAGAGTTTTTCGGTTTCGCTGATCTTGAAGAGGGA
>JANPIS010000211.1:0-10674 GCA_031425095.1 Chthoniobacteraceae bacterium | reverse complement strand
CTTCGACGCGCTGGAGGAACTCTTTCGCATCGCCCGCGAGGCGAAGATTCCCGCCGAGGTCTCGCACCTGAAGCTTTCCAGTCCCGCGGCGTGGGGCAAAGCCGCAGATGTGCTCGCCTTGCTGGACCGTGCGCGCGTCGGAGGACTCTCCATCACCCACGACGCCTACGCTTACACCGCCTCCAGCACCGGCCTCGCCCAGCTTATCCCGGATGAAGCGCGCGAGGGCACGCGCAACGACTATCGCACCCGGCTCGCGTCGCCGGAGCAGAAGGCGAAGATCCTCGCGGCAATGGCGAAGACGCGCGAGCGGCAGGGGCGCAAGGACTACAGCTACGCGGTGATCGCGAAGTTCGAGGCCGATCCCTCCCTCAATGGAAAAACGATTCCCGAAGCGGCGAAGCTCAAGCGCGGCTCGGGCTCGCTCGCGGATCAGATCGAACTCATTCTCGACCTGGAAGCGCAGGGCGGCGCGAGCGGCGTGTATCACAATATGGATGAGCCGGACTTGCAGGCTTTCCTGCGGCATCCACTGACGATGATCGCGAGCGACGGCGGCCCCACGATTCCCAGCGCGGACATGCCGCATCCGCGAAGCTACGGGAACAACGCGCGTGTGCTGGGTCGCTACGTGCGGGACCTGAAGATCCTTTCGCTCGAAGACGCGGTGCGCCGCATGACTTCACTGCCCGCGCGCACTTTCCAAATCAAAGATCGCGGCGCGCTCAAACCCGACGCCTTTGCGGATATCGTGATCTTCGATCCGGCGAAGGTGAACGACCCATCGACCTTCGACGAGCCACACCACTACGCGGAGGGCTTCACCGATGTGGTGATCAATGGCGGAGTGGTCCTGCGCGACGGTGCGATGACGGATGTGCGGAGCGGAATGCCGGTGCGGCTGAAGGAGTAGCGCAGACGCTTTCCACGTTCTGTCATTCCGAGCGAAGCGGAGCGAAGTCGAGGAAGCTCACGCCATTGTGGGCAGCGGTGGTGCGGAGCAAGCGCGCGCGTTGCGCTCCGCACCGCCGCTGCCCGAAGAAGTAAGAGCTTCCTCGACTCCGCTCCGCTCCGCTCGGAATGACAGCGCTGCTACTCCTTCGGCCAGTCGCGCCAGAGCCAGCGCAGGGTGTCGGGCAGGATCGACGCGCCGTGGCGCGGGCTGTGACCACCGGTGCCGAAGACGAACTGGTGATCGTAGCCCGCGAACTTCAATGCCGCGGCCATCTCCTGATTCGAGAGCGGCCAGTTGCCGTGAAGATTGTCGAGATCCGCGCTGCCGTCCTGGAGGAAAACGCGCAGGGGCTTGGGCTTGTCCTTGGTCTGGCGGATGAGGCCCGGATAGACGAAGCCGCCGCGGATATTGGTGAAGCTGCCGATCCAGCTGACGACTTTCCGGAAGCGATCCGGGCGCTCCCACGCGACGGTGAAGGCTGCGATGCCACTGCTCGACAGACCGGCGATCGCCCAACCATTCGGGTCATCGATGAGCTTATGCTCTTTCGCGACGAGGGGCATCACTTCATCGATCACGAAGCGCGCATTCGCATCGCCGAGGGAGTCGTATTCAAAGCTCCGATTCGAGCGATCCTTCGCGCCAGGCAGACTCGCCTTGAAGGTGCCGGGCGAGATGAAGACGCCGATGGTCACAGGCATTTCTTTCTTCGCGATCAAGTTGTCGAAGACCACGGGCACGCGGGTGCCGCCGTCCGCTTTCACGTAGCCGCCCCCGTCGAAGAAGACCATGACGCACGCGGGCTTCGCCGCGTGGTATTGCGCGGGCACGTAGATCCACCAGTCGCGCGTGGTGCCGGGGAAGACCTGGCTCGTCGTGAAAGGCGGCATCTGCTTCACCTCGCCGTGCGGCACCTGCCGCGGTTCGGAATCCGGACCCAGCTTGTAGTCGGCATCAGCCGCGAGCGCGGCGGAGGTGAGGAGGGCGAAGAGCAAGGTGGATCGGATCATGGGAAGCGGTCGCGGAATTCTTCGAGGAGACGCGGGGTGTAGGAGTTGAAGCGGGGATCGGGCGACTTGCCTTTCGTTGGAAGCGCCTTGATCACCGATGCAATCGGCGCCGCTTTCGCGTCGAGCGCCGCCAGGGAATTGAGCGCGGCCAGCGTGCTGAAGATATCGCCCTTCGACCAATCCGCAGCCTGGGCCAGGATCGGCAGCGCGCGTTGGAGATCCGCTTCGGCGCCGTAGCGTCCGAGCGCCTCGGCGGCAACGATGCGCACATCCGGCGACGAGTCTTCGAGACATTTGGTGAGTTCCGCGTGACCGGCCTGCACACCATCCGCACCGCGCATCAGCAGGCCGAGCACGGCCCAGTAGCGCACCGCGGAATCGGCATCGGTGATCGCCGCCTTGAGCGCGGGCGTGGATTCTGGCGCAAGCGACGAGGCGAGTTCCGCCACTTCGTAGATCCGCGCGAAGGGAAACTTCGGATCGTGCCCCATGTCATACGGCGTCGTGCCCGCGCTGCGGCGATGCATTTCGCCTTCGGGCAGCAGACCCACGTCGCGGATGCGTTCCTCGTGCGCACGGAGGGCGGCCCGCATCTTGTCGCGCGTCGCGAAGTGTTCAGGCACCGCGGCGAGGTTCTTCACTTCGTCGCGATCGGTGGTCAGGTCGTAGAGTTCCTCCGCCGGCTTGGTCTTCCAGAAGATGGATTGCGCTGCATCGAGTTTGCCCTCCTTGAACATGCGCTCCCACACCACGGTGGTCGGCGTCTGCCACATGTAGTTCAGGTATTGGCCGTAGATTTTGTCCGGACGGAAATTCCGCACATAGACGAAGCGGCCATCGGTGACGCTGCGCACGCAATCGTAGCGCTCATCCATGCGCCCGCGGAAGCCATAGAGGAAAGGCTGCGGCGGCTTCTGATACTTCCCGAGAAATGCATACCCCTGCATCGTGAGCGGCGGCTCGATTCCAACGAGGCTGAGCAGCGTCGGCGCGAAATCCACGAAGCTCACGAGGCGCTCGGAGACTCCGCCGGCTTTGTAATCCGGCGGCCGCAGATCCTTGAACTTCTCCGGGATAAAGACGACGAGCGGGACGTGCAGGCCGGAGTTGTAGGGCCAGCGTTTGTTGCGCGGCATACCGGAGCCGTGGTCCGCGTAATAGAAGACGATGGTATTTTCGACGAGGCCAGCCGCTTCGAGTTCCTTCAGACGCGCGCCGGCATCGGCGTCGGCGGCGCTCACGCCGTCGTAGTACTGCGCCCAGTCTTTCCGCACCTCGGGCGTGTCGGGGTGATAAGCGGGGACTCGGACCTTGGCCGGATCGTGCACCGCCGTGTGCGGCACCGCACGGATCTTACTCTCGTGACTCTTCTCGGAGTTGAAGATCGCGAAAAAGGGCTTTCCTTCGGCGCGCTGCATCCAGTGCGCTTTCTTCGAGGAGTTGTGCCAGACTTCGCCGGGCTGGGTGAGGTTGTAATCTTCCTTGGCGTTGTTGGTGACGTAGTAGCCGGCTTCCCGGAGATACTGCGGGTACATTTTCTGCCCGGCCGGGAATGGCACCATGCTGCGCATGTGTTCACCGCCGGTGCTGGGTGGATAGAGGCCGCTGATCAGCGTGGTGCGAGCAGGCGCGCAGACGGGGGCGTTCGACCAGCACTTCGCATAGCGCAGACCCTTTGCGGCGAGCGCGTCCACGTTCGGCGTGGTGGCATAGGCGTCGCCGTAGCAACCCATGTGCGGACCGTGATCTTCGCTGGTGAGCCAGAGGATGTTTGGGCGCTCGGCGGCGGAGAGTGTCGCCGAGAGAAGAAGGGAGCCCGCGCTGAGGAGCTTCGAGAGAGAATTCTTCATTGATGCTCCTGCTTACTGAACCGCGGTGCCTTGCTTCTTCTTGCCTGGTCCACCCTGGCGACCGCCGGATGCTGCGGGGTCTTCCTGCTCCGGCACCTCCAGCTTGGTGCGGAGACTCTTTAATTCGCCCTCGAGCTCTTTCACCGTGGCCGCGTAGCTGGCGTCGGCGTGGACCGTGCGCATCTCGAGCGGATCCTTTTCGCGATCGTAGAGCTCGGTGTACTCGGGCTGATCGCCACCGTAGAAGCGCACGAGTTTGTAGCGATCGGTAATCACTCCGTAGTGCGGCCGGACGTGGTGCGGCGTCGGATATTCGTAGTACTGGTAGTAAAAGCTCGTCCGCCAATCCGCGGGTTTCTGGCCTTTCAAGATCGGCACGAGACTGCGGCCCTGCATCTCGGCGGGGACGGCGAGGCCGGCGGCATCGAGGAAGGTCTCGGCGTAGTCGAGATTGGAAACGAGATCTTTGCTCACGGTCCCGGGCTTGGTCACTCCAGGCCAGCGGACGAGCAACGGCGTGCGCACGGATTCTTCGAAGATCCACCGCTTGTCGAACCACCCGTGCTCACCGAGATAGAAGCCCTGGTCGGACGAGTAGATGACGATCGTGTTCTCCGCGAGGCCCTCGTCATCGAGATACTTGAGCACGCGCGCGACGCTCTCATCCACGGCTTTGATGCATCCGAGATAGTCGTGCATGTAACGCTGGTAGCGCCACTGGACGAGTTCCTTGCTGGTCAGGTTCATCTTCGCGTAGGCCTCATTGCGCGGCCCGTAGTAGGCGTCCCACGCCTTCTTTTGCTCAGGATTGAGCGTGCCCGGCGTGACGAGCTTCACGTCGCGCGGCGTCATCGTCTTCTCGATCGTCATGTCCTGATCGCGCACGGCGATGCCGCGATTCGCGTAGTCGTCGAAGAGAGTCGGCGGCTCGGGATACTTACGATCGTTGTCGTGGCCAAGATGGCGCAGGGCCGGCTCCCACTCGCGGTGCGGCGCCTTGTGCTGCGTCATGAGGACGAAGGGCTTCGACTTGTCGCGCTTCTTCAGCCAGTCGAGCGAGACGTCGGTAATGATGTCGGTGGTGTAACCGTCCACCTTGATGTTCTCACCCATGCGGTTCATCGGCGGATTGTAGTAGGCCCCCTGCCCCGGAAGGATCTGCCAGAAATCGAAGCCGGTCGGATCGCTCACGAGGTGCCACTTCCCGACGATCGCGGTCTGATAACCCGCCGCCTGCATGAGCTTGGGAAAGGTGACCTACGAACTATCGAACTTACTGTTCGAGTTGTTGTAGAAGCCGTTCTTGTGGGAGTATTTCCCGGTGAGAATGGTCGCGCGGGATGGGCCGCAAATGGAGTTCGTGACGAGGCAGCGATCGAAGCGCACCCCTTCCTTGGCGAGGCGGTCGATGGCCGGGGTTTCGTTCAGCTTGCGCGTATCACCGTAGGCGCTGATGGCCTGATAGGCGTGATCGTCGGAGAAGATGAAGACGATGTTTGGGCGCTTGGACTCGGCGGCCTGGGATGGGAGCCAGGGCGCGGCGAGCAGGGCGAGGACGGCGATGAGGGAGCGGCGGGTTCGTTTCATTGGGTTGAGGGAAAGGGTTACTTGGCGGCCTTGCGGGGCTTGGCCGCCGGCGTGTGGAGGGAAACGGGCGTGGTGTTCTGCTGCGGTGCGCCGGGCGTGCTGCGTCCGTCGGCGACATATTTTTCGAGGAGCGCTGTGAGGCGCGCGACGATCTCGGGTTTCTCCGCAACAAGGTTTTTCTGCTCACCGATGTCGGTGCTCAGATCGTAGAGCTGCGACGCAGGCAAGCCCTGCGCCTCCTTCGAGCCGGGCTTCGGAGCGCTCCAGCCGCCGGAGTCCGCACACAGCTCGAGCTTCCACTGACCCTGCCGGATGGAGAAGGAGCCATTGATCGAATGATGCACGATCGCTTCACGAAGTGGTGCCTTGTCCGTGCCGAGCAGCGCGGGAAAGAAGCTCACGCTGTCCTCACCGGCGTTGTCGGGCAGCTTCGTCCCGACGATCTCCGCTGCCGTGGCCATGAGGTCGAGGAGACAGACGGTTTGGTCGGATTTCGCCCCCGCCTTCACGCGTGCCGGCCAGCGCACGATGAAAGGCACACGATGTCCGCCGTCGAAGATGTCCGCCTTGTGTCCCCGGAAGACATAGCTCGGGTTGTGACCCTTCGGGAGAAGCTCCTCGTACTTCGCCTGCGGCGAGCAACCGTTGTCGCTCGTCACGACGATCAGCGTGTCCTCCGCGACGCCCGCCTTTTCCACTGCATCCATGATCTGGCCGATGCAGTGGTCCGTCTGCATCACAAAATCCGCGTAAGGGTTGAGACCACTTTTCCCGAGCCACTCGGGCGTCGGAAGGATCGGCGTGTGCGGCGACGCGAGCGGCAGATAGAGGAAGAAGGGCTGCCCGCTCTTCGCCGCGGGCGCATGCTTCTGCACGAACTCGATCGCCTTCGTCGTGAAGGTCGGCAGAACCTCGTAGCCGGTGAATCCGGGGGCCGCGGGACCTTCGCGGGTGAAGGAGCCGTCGCGGCCGGTCATCATCGCGATCTTCCGCGTCTCCGTCGGCTGCTGCGTGACGCGATCATTTTCGAGAAAAGCGTAGGGCACCATGTCGAGCGACGCGGCGATGCCGAAATAGCTGTCGAAGCCCACGACGAGCGGCCCATTCGCGAAAGGTTTCGTGAAATCCACACTGCGCACCTGCGCCGGCGTCTCGATGGAAAGCTCGGACACCTCCGCGCCCGGCAGCTTCGCCCAGTCCAATCCCAGATGCCATTTGCCGATGCACCCCGTCGCGTAGCCGTGCTGCTTGAGCATTGCCGGCACGGTGAGACGGCCGTCCTCGATGAGCCGAGGACTGAGCCCTCCGAGCACGCCACTCTTCATCTTGGAGCGCCAGTTGTAGCGCCCGGTGAGGATGCCGTAGCGCGTCGGCGTGCAGACGGACGAACTCGAGTGCGCATCGGTGAAAATCATGCCTCCCGCCGCGAGCCGATCGAGCTGCGGCGTGGCGATTTTCCCCTCGGAGTTCAGGCACTTCACATCCCCGTAGCCGAGATCATCGCAGAGGATGTAGATGATGTTCGGCTTGGCCGCGGCGGCGAAGGCGGAGGTCGCGGCGGCGACGGAGAACAGCGCGAGGAGGAGGGTGCGGATCATGGAGAGGCGGGATTTGCGTGGGGAGAAGAGACCGGCGTCGAGGAGTATCCGAGCGAGTCGCGGCCTGTTAGTCACGACTCTTCACCGGTGCAGAAAAGCACAGCGTGAGACGGGCAAATTCGGACCTTTGACCCGGTTCTTTTCGGCGCTACCTTTTTTCCACACACACTCCCATGGGCATACTCACTTGGATTCTTCTCGGTCTCGTCGCTGGCGCTCTCGCCAAATTCCTCATGCCGGGCAAAGACCCTGGCGGGCTCATCGTCACCATCCTGATCGGCATCGTCGGCGCCATTCTCGGTGGATTCCTCGGCAGCTTCATCGGGCTCGGCGCCGTGACGTCCTTCGATCTCGGTGGACTCATCATCGCAACCGGCGGCTCCGTGGTGCTCCTCATCCTCTACCGGCTCGTCGTGAAGTCGCGGAAGCCGTAGTGCGCGCCGCCGACGGCTGAGACGTGCGCCGGCGCAGATCGACGGCGCCTTGGCGAAAATTAACGCTTAAAAGTATTCAAGGTCCGTGCGATAAGGCGCGCGTCTGTCTCTCATGGATCTACCGCACATCGAACAAGCCACCCTCGAAGACCTGCCGCAGCTCACCGATCTGCTCTTCGATCTCTTCACGCAAGAGGGCGATTTCGTGCCCGATCGGGCGAAGCAGATGCGCGGTCTGCGGCTGCTCCTGGAGCAGCCGAATCGCGGACGCATTTTTGTCCTCCGCCAGGACGGGATGATCCTCGGAATGATCAATCTGCTCTTCACGATCAGCACGGCCGAAGGCGGATTCGTCATCCTGCTCGAAGACGTAATCGTGCACCGCGACTACCGCGGCCGCGGCTTTGGCGACATGCTGCTGCGGCACGCTATCGACTATGCCAGGAAGAAGGATTTCTCACGCATCACACTGCTCACCGACCAGCTCAATGCGGAAGGTCAGCGCTTCTTCAAGGAGCATGGGTTCATCGAGTCGAAGATGATCCCGATGCGCTTGATGTTGCACCCGCAAGAGCAGCCGCCGGCTCAAGGGTGATGCCGAATGGTTTCGTCGATCTTGGCTTTGCGCGGGTGGATACGGACCGGCGCCAGCGGTGTGGGTTTCCCGAGGTGATCTTCGGAGCGGGCAAGGAGCCGGGCCACGTCGCGGCGATCGCCCGCGAGATTCTGAAGAAGGACCCGGTGCTGCTCGTGAGCCGCGCGACGCCTGAGCAGTTTGCGGCGGTCGTGGCCGAGTTCCCGACCGCTGTGCATCACGCCCGCGCGCGGTGCATCTCGATCGAACTCGAACCGTTGCCGAAGCTCGTGGGGTCGATCGCCGTCGTCTGCGCGGGCACCTCCGATCTGCCGGTCGCGGATGAAGCCGCGGTGACACTCGAAGTTTTTGGCAATCACGTCGAACGAATCACGGATGTCGGAGTCGCGGGAATCCATCGGCTGCTCGCCGAACGCCACCGCATCGAGGCGTGCAACGTCGTCATCGTCGTCGCCGGAATGGAAGGCGCGCTCCCGAGCGCCGTGGCCGGACTCGTGAGCAAGCCCGTGATCGCCGTGCCGACGAGCGTCGGCTACGGCGCGAGCTTCGGCGGTGTCGCCGCGTTGCTCGGTATGCTCACCTCGTGTGGCAGCGGCGTGACGGTGGTGAATATCGACAACGGCTTCGGAGCCGCGTTTGCCGCGGCGCAGATCAACCGCCTGGCGAACACACCGCGACCGTAGAGAGCTCTCGCGGGGCGGAACTCAGTCGGCAATCTCCAGCTTCGGCTGCTTCACCCGCAGTTCGCCATTCGCGACGTAAAAGCCGAACGCGGTGCGCCGCGACTCGCCAGGAAGCAGCGATAAAACCGACTTCCCATTCAGTTTCAGTTCGGTCTTCTCCGTCGTCGCGATGACTTCGAAATCGACCCACTCCGCC
Source organism: Chthoniobacteraceae bacterium (assembly GCA_031425095.1). Lineage (GTDB taxonomy): Bacteria > Verrucomicrobiota > Verrucomicrobiia > Chthoniobacterales > Chthoniobacteraceae > JANNXQ01. The sequence continues at coordinate 1,766 of JANPIS010000211.1, read as the reverse complement.
GACGTGATCGGGAACGCCCCGCGCATCTCCGGCTTCGCGTCGCGCCCCGCGTAGAGCCATACATTCGCCGGGGTGCTCCCTCCGAGACTGAGCGACGAGCCGACGAATCCGACCGGCAGGCTCCGACCGCGCAGGACCACTTCCGCGGCGGCCTTCTCCCCGCTCACCTGGACTTTCGCAGTGAAGCGAAACGCATCCGCCGCTAGTTCGCTCAGCAGATTCACGGGACGCGGGCTGCTGCTCCGACCGACGATCACGCCGCTCTCGACCTTCCACGCGGTCGGATCCGACGGAAGCCACCGCGTAAGATCCGCCCCCGTGAAGAAATCGTTGGCATTTATCGCCGTCGCGAGCATCGGCGACTGCTGTTTCTGCCGCAGGTAGAGGAAAAGATCTCGCACTGTCGGTTCGTCCATCGCCGCGAGCAGTCCCTCGGGCATCATGGATTGCTCACTCAGCTTGCGCTCCGCGATCCGATCGACCGGGACCGTGACGCTCTCCGCGAGCGTCTTCAGCGTCAGCGTCGTCGCATCTTCCCCGATCACGACTCCACTCAAGACCTGGCCATCCTTCAGCGTGACAAAGGTCTGCTGGTAGTCCTTTCCGATGATCGCATTGGGATCGAGGATATTTTGAAGAAGGTAATCGATGTCTTCATAACCCCCGGTGAGATGCGGGCCGATCGCGCCGCCCGTGCCGTGCAGCGCGTGGCAAGCCGCGCAGACCTGCGCAAAGACCGCGCGGCCGCGATGCACATCGCCGCGCAGGATCAGCCCTGGATCGAGGAACTCCTTGAATTTCGCGATCTGCGCCCGCTTCTCCGCGCTCGTCGTCTTTACCGTGCCCCACGTTTTCGCGAGCCACGCGTCGACCTCCTTGTCCTGCAGATTCTGGAGCTGACGCGCGAGCGGTGCCGAGAGTTCAGCGCGCTCCACCGCCCCGCCATCGACTGCCGCGATCAGCGCGCGCGCGCTGGCAGGACGCGCGATGAGCGTATTGAGCGCGTCGCGTTTCTCCGTCGAATCGAGTCCGCGGAACACGACGAGCACCGCTGGCGCGATCTTCGGATCGTCATAGGTGGCCAGAGCCCGCAGCGCCGGCAAACGCAACGCACCCGGCGCCTTCACCAGCTCGATCAGAGCAGGCAGCGCGGTCGCATCGCGCGCGGCCACGAGGGTCTCGAGCGCCGCCTTCCGCTGCGCCAGATTCGCCGCCGGATCGGCGAGCGTGCGGCGCATTTCCGACAGCACGTCGCTGCTGCCGAAAGCTCCCGCGATGACCCGCGCCAGATCGCGCACCTCGGCGTTCGGACTCGCTTTCAGCTTCGCATACAGTTCGGGCCAGCCCGCCGGCTCGCGAAGCCCGCTGCGTCCCTTGAAGGCCGCTCGCATGCCGCGCAGGATGTTGGCCTGCACCTCGGGGTTGTCGATTTTCGTCAGCGTCTTTACGAGCGCCGCGTGCGGGGTCGGCGCGGTGTCTTGGGCGGACAGGGGCCCCGCGCAAATCAGCAGCGGGAGGAGAAAGCGGCAGGCATGCATTCTCATCGGGCGGCGAGACTGGCGATACGACGGGAGATGAACTCCTGCACCTTTGCAATCTTGCAGGACGCGAGCAGTTCGACGCCCTTCACGATGTCGGCGGCAACGGCGGGCTCGGCCGCGTACCAGAGCATGAGCGGAAGGTTTTGATCCTTCGCATCCTCAGCGTGCGCGGCGAGCGCCGTAAGGATCGGCCAGCGTCGCGGGATCGCGATCCGCTGTGCGGCG
>JANPIS010000210.1:0-1635 GCA_031425095.1 Chthoniobacteraceae bacterium | reverse complement strand
CCAATTTCGCCGCCAGGTTGCGCAAGAAATATGGCTACCCCATCGCCTGCTTCGGTCACGCGGGCGATGGTAACATTCACACGAACATCATGGCCGCGCACTACCACGACGATCCCGCGGTGAAGGCGCGAGTCGGCCTCGCGCTCGACGAGCTTTTCACCCAGGTGCTCGCCTGGGGCGGGGCGATCACTGGTGAACACGGGATCGGGGTCGCGAAGGAACGCTGGTGGCCGCAGGCGGCGAGCGCCGTGAGCCGCGAAGTGCATGTCGCGCTGAAGACCGCGCTCGACCCGAGCGGGTTGCTGAATCCCGGCAAGTTTGTGCAGACGCGCCGGACGAAGCTGTAGGGCCAGCGCTCCCCTTGCCCCGGCAACCGGAGCGGTTGCCCGACAATGCCATCCCCAACCCATTACTACCCTGCGGCACGGCAGCTCGAAGTGCGCTCCAAGTTTGTCCCTTGCGTGTCTTTCCCGAATGATGTGACTTCTCCCGCTCCATGTCCTGCCGCATCGAACGCACCTGGAAAGAACGTCTCACGGCGCTCATTCCTTTCGGCATCGGGCAGACGAAGCCGCAGCACTTCCGCGACATGCTCGGCATCGTGTGGCGCAACCGCGACAACCTTCCCTACGCGTGGAAAGTGATCACGCTCGGCGTGTGCGATGGCTGCGCGCTCGGCGTCGCGGGGCTGCACGACTGGACGATCAAAGGCACGCACCTCTGCATGACGCGGCTGAATCTGCTGCGGCTCAACACGGTCTCCGCCTTCGATCCCGCGCTGCTCGCCGATGTCGCGCCGCTAGAGCAGCTCGATAACGCTCAGCTTCGCGAAAAGGGACGGCTCGCTTTTCCCATGATCCGAGAAGCCGGCGCGCGGGGCTTCCGGCGCCTCTCGTGGGATGAGGCCATCGCGCGCATCGCGGGGAAAATCCGGTCGTCCGGCCCGGATCGTACTGCGTTCTTCATCACCGCCCGCGGCGTGACGAACGAGGTGTACTATGTGGCGCAGAAGGCCGCGCGGTTCATCGGCACGAACAACGTGGATAACGCCGCGCGCATCTGCCACTCGCCTTCCACCGCGGCGATGAAGCGCACCGTCGGCGTCGCGGCGAGCACCTGCAGCTATAAGGATTGGTATGGCACCGACGTGCTCATCTTCTTCGGCTCGAACCCGGCGAACGATCAGCCCGTAACGACGAAGTATCTCCACGAGGCGAAGCTCCTCGGCACGAAGGTCGTGATGGTGAACCCGTATCTCGAACCCGGGATGAAGCGCTACTGGGTGCCTTCGACGGCGAGCAGCGCGGTCTTCGGCACGGACATCGCGGACTACTGGTTTCCCGTCGCGCAAGGCGGCGACATCGCGATGCTCTACGGCGTGCTGAAGCTGATGCTCGAGCACCAGTGGTATGATCGCGCGTGGGTCGCGGAGCATGTGCTGGGGCTGGACGAATTGCGCACGCGCGTCGCCGCGGTGACGTGGGGGCAGATCGAGCGCGGCTCGGGGATGAAGCGCGATGCGATCCAGGAATTCGCGGAGCTCATCCGCGATGCCAAGACGGGCGTGCTCGTCTGGAGCATGGGCATCACGCAGCACTCCTTCGGCGCCGAGGCCGTGCAGATGATCCTGAATGT
>JANPIS010000209.1:0-4441 GCA_031425095.1 Chthoniobacteraceae bacterium | reverse complement strand
GCTGACCAGTTCGATGTGAAAGGCACCTATGTCTCGGATCGCTCGCGCAAGGAAGGCGTTGGCGCGACGCTCGTGGCCGTGGGGCGCGCGGTGAACAAGGACGCGCAGAAAGATTTCGGGTTGGCGAAAACCTACTACGGCGTGACCGCGGTGGTGCGTTTCGAGGGGCGGCGCTGCACGATCGCGTTTGAGGATCCACTGGCCGCGGAAACAACGACGCTCAACGGGCGCACCTTTCCGCTTGCGGCGGATTTCACCGTGCCACTGGCCGTGATGCTCGCGGAGACTGATACCTCGAAACTCGAACTCGCCCGCTTGCTGCGCCCGGAGAAATACGCCGAGACCGCCCGTATCTCGCGACTCCAACCTTACGATCCGGACAAGACCGTCGTGCTCGTCATCCACGGCCTCAAGGATTCGCCCGCGACGTGGGCGCCGATGCTCAACCACCTGCGCGGAGACGAGGAAGTCCGGCGCAACTACCAATTCTGGTTCTACAGCTACCCGAGCGGCTACCCGTATCCGTATTCCGCCTCGATCCTCCGGCGCGAACTTGACGCGGTGCAAAAGCGTTTTCCGCTGCGCCGGAAAATGGTGGTGGTCGGCCACAGCATGGGTGGCTGCATCAGCCGGTTGCTCATCACCGACACCGACGATGAGAAGCTCTGGCTCGCGTTAGTCGGAAAGCCGCCGGGCGAAGTGCAGCTCTCGCCGGAGAGTCGCGCGCTTTTCACCGACGCGCTCATTTTCAAGCATCGTCCCGAGATCGGCCGCGTCATCTTCATCGCTGCACCGCTTCGCGGCAGCGACCTCGCGAGCGGTTGGGCGGGTCGCATCGGCTCGATGCTCGTGAGATCCCCGGCCACTCTGCTTAGCGCGAGCGCGGACGCGCTGAAACTCGCCACTTTCCGTGGCGACGACCTGCGCCTCAAGCGCATCCCCAACAGCGTCGATACGCTCGCTCCGAACAACCGCTTCGTGCGCGCGATCCAGACCATCCCGCTCACGCCCGGCATACCTTACAACGTCATCAGCGGCGACCGCGGCAAGGGCGGCAACAAGGACAGGACGAAGCCCGTGATGGCCGACGGCATTGTGCCGTATTGGAGCTCCCACATGGAGGGCGCGCAGAGCGAACTCGTCGTGCCCTCAGGCCACAACGCGCATCAGAATCCGCAGGCCATCGCCGAGGTGAAACGCATCCTCAAACACAACGGCCGCGCTCCAGCCCGCTGATCACTCGGCCGCGGGATAAGGGATTAGAGCAGGAGCGATCATGGCCTTGGAGCCTCCGCTTTGGAAGGGCCGGGTTGCTCGTTTATCGGGCTGATTTTGCCTTCGATTTCCGCGCCGAGGGTGGATGGATGGGCGCTCGTCTCGGATTCACGAGCGGCCGTTGATTCCAACACGCGAAACGCCCACCGGCTCAAGGCCAGCAGACGCTTGCGTTCAGTCGGCTCGGCTCAGCTCTCCGGCAGGTCGTCGAACAGACCCGGCTGGAACGGCTTCAGCGCGCGCTGCTCCTCGCGGAAGAAATCCGCCTTCGTCTTTCCTGCGCGCTTCCCCTTTGGCGTGTGGCAGTCGAACGCGTAGTCGGGCACTGTCTCCTTCCCGCCCTTCAGCAGCTCGGCGGCCAACTTGTCGGCGTCGATGCCGGCGAGCGCGTCGTACACGAAGTCTTGCAGGTCAGCGTCACGGCTCTTACGCGCGGCAGAGAGTAGGATCACGGCTTTCGAGGTGAAGATGCGCTGATGCTCAGGTCAGAAACCGATGCTTCACCCAACCGCGGAATTCCTCAGTCGCTGAGCGCAACTGCACCGGGTAAATCGACTCCGCCCGCTTCTTCACCACCCCCTCGAAAAAATCGCGTCCCAACCCTCGGTTTGCTTCACGTAGCCGCTGGTAGAATGCGAGCACATCCGCAGTTGAATCCACGCTCATCGTCGGCGTGAGGACCACGGCACCGCATGGAATCGCGCGCGACGTGTCGCCACTGAACACCGCATCAGTCAGGATGATCGTTTCCAGCGTCGCCCGCCTCTGCTCGTAGCTCGGCGTCCCCGATTCCGGCACCACATCAAGCACGACCAACGTGCTGCGACCGAGGTTATGCCGACGTTCGAGGGCTTCGCAATCGGCCCACACGAGGCCACGACCGGCGAGCTTCATCAACGCCGCGAGCGCAGGTCGGAAGCAGTCTGCAATCGTGAGCAGTGTCCCATGCCGATTCCACATCGTCCCGCTCGGCGTGTGGATCAACGCGCGCCAGCCATTCAGTTTCGGCTCGGCATACCACAGACCGCGCTTGGGAGGGGCCAACTCCAGCCGTCCGCCCTGAATCGGCCGCGCCGGGAAGGTGATCAGCGACGGGGTCTTCAACCTCGTCTCGCGTTCGCTTTCGTCGATTTGCACGTCCAGCGCATCGTTGCAGACGTGGGGCATTTCGCCTGCGAAGAGGTCTGGAGCCTCTGCCGATTCTGTGAGCTTGCTCTGCCGCGGCACGACCGCCAGCGGGCCATGGAGGCGTTCCATCTTCCGCCGCAGATCCGCCGCCGACTTCTGGTCGGCGGCGGTGAACACTCCCGCGAGGTTCGGATTGCTCGTCACAGTGTTCGTCGGCGAACTCACCCAGCGGCCGTCTGCCAGCCGCAGCGTGAATTTCACTTCCGACTCATTCATCCTCGCTGCCTCCCTTCCCGAGCTTGGTCTTCACGCTCGCGATGATCGGCACCACTTTGTCCAACTCGTAGTTCCGCTCGACGCTGAACAGGGTGTGGCGGGCGGTATGAAATTCCTTCGTTGGCTTGATGGTGGCCTTGGCAGAGAGCGCTGCGCTTGCTCCATGACGAGCGAACATCTCCTGCAATTCAGCAATCAGCGGCTCGACGGCGGTATCTGGGATGAGGTCGCCTTTGATCTTCAGCTCGAAGGACTGCTTGAAATACCGCGCAGCGTGCTCCCCGGCGAGTCGGCTGACGGCGGGTTCATCGCTGATGCCCCGGTAGGAGTTGTTGAATCCGACACGGACCGCCTTTCCCTCTGCGCTCCGGGCTTCCACCGACGACGCCACGACATGCTGGCCGTGGTGGTGCTGGAAGTAGAACGGCTTGGCGATGGCGATCAGTTCCTCCCTTTCCAGCTGGAGCGAGCCTTCGAGGGCTTCGAGTTGGGCGCTCTTGTCGAGGATGCTGGTGACCAGCTCTCCGACCTGGCCGTCGGGATCGGGCAGCAGCGGGTAAGCTTTCGCCGACTTGCCGGCCGCCGTCTGCGTGGCGAACCCGGCGAGGCTGACCCTTTTCAAGGCAGGCGCGGGTGCGGGTGTCGGTGCTTTCGATTCCGCGGCGATGGTGGCCGCGTTGGTGGTGGAATTCGATTTTTTCATGGTTCTTGATTTTGTGCTGTGGGTTGCGCCGCTCCCTACCCGAACGGGGTAGGGGCACGGCAAAAATTGGGGTGTGGTTGGTCAGGTGGAGTTCACCGCCGTGATCTCGGCGAGGCAGGCGATCGCCACGCCCGCGTGCAGTCCGTCCATGGCGGGATTCAGGCTGACATTCACAAGGTCGGCCCTAGATCTTCCACGGCGAGAATGTTCAGGTCAGTGGTGACGCGGTTCAGCTAGATGCGGCTCCACTTGCGCATCGCCTCCTCACGCGGGCGCCTCGCCTGCGCCCGGCGAGTGAAACTGATGGATGCTGCTTCAATGTCCGTGCGCACGTCCGCGTGGAGCACGAGCTAATCATCCGCGCCGCATCCACCTCCGCACCTCCCACCATGCTTCTGCGCGGCCGCTTTACGCAACCGGGCGGGCGGGGATTCTCCGCGAGGCCGTCGATGGATTCCCGGAGGCGCTGATACAGACGGGCATCGCGGAGACCGTCGAGATACTCCTCCGCCTTTGGCTTAATGGATACCGTGTAGGGCATCCAATCGCGCTTTCACTTGCTCCCACGGGACGGGCGCTTCACTGTCGGCCAGCGCGGCCTGTGCAGCGGCCAAATCCTCGGCATTCTCTCGCGCCTCCAAGTCCGCCAGGTCTTCGATGAGCGACACGACGCGGGCGGCTCTCTCCTCCGAAAGAGTTTGCATCGTCGCGATGGCTTCGGCGACGGCGCTCATGCTGGGAGATTCCCACGCAAGTGCGGGAGCGTCATCGTTCGGAAAGGACATCGGCGAATGTCCGCAAACATGGATGAAATCGGTGGAAGTGTTCTGACTTCCGTTCTGACATTGCAACTGTTCGCCTCATGCAAATTGCTAAGAGACTGTATTGCAGATGCTTAAGTCGTTTTTGTGTCCTTAATCGGGAGTTCAATTCTCCCCCCTGGCACTTGTTTCGCTGCTGGCGGCGGAGCGACTTCGTCAGCTCACCCGGCCCGCCGCTCGCTTTGGCGATGCGGTAGCCGAACAAGGGCGCTTCACAGGCAGGAAAGGGGAGACGAAG
>JANPIS010000208.1:0-2910 GCA_031425095.1 Chthoniobacteraceae bacterium | reverse complement strand
GGTGTGATCTCGACGCTGACGACGGCGGACGGGCTGGCGCACAATGATGTGTTGTCGCTGGCTCCGGCGGAAGCGGGTGCGGTGTGGGTTGGCTCCCGTGGTGGTTTGCAGCATTGGGACTCGAAAGGATTCTCGCGGGTGGGTGAGGCCGAGGGTTTGCGCAATGAGGTGTTGGCGATGACGACCGACCCGAGCGGCGGGCTGTGGGTGGCGGTGTCTCAGACCGGGCTGTTTTTCTGCAAGGACGGAAAATGCGAACTCGTGGAGGGGCCGCCGGAGTAAAAGCGAATTCACGGGTATGCCCTGCTGCTGGACAAGGTGGGGGATTTGTGGGTGAGCATCGGCAACGGAATCGTGCTGCGTCGGCACGCCAGGGAGTGGACTGAATTCAACGAGAGCCACGGCTTGCCGTTCAGCTATATCGATTGCCTGGCCCTGGGGCCATCCGGGGAAATCTGGGCCGGCTCCCGGGAGGAGGGGCTTTATGTTTTTCGCGCGGGACGGTTTCAAAAGGTGCCGGGCTTGGAAAACTCGATCCGCGCCGTGCGGGCGGGGCCGGATGGCGTGATGTGGGTCGGCACACGCTCGCGTGGCCTGTGCCGCCTCACGCCCCGGCTCATCACGGAGTATATGGTGGGGCAGGAAAAGCTGCGCGGGCAATCCGGTGGGCTGATCGAAGAATCGCCGGGCAAATTTTGGGTCGCGACGAACGGCGGCGGACTGTTTCACGGAGGCTTGGATCGGCTGGAGCCGGTGACGGATGTGAAGGAACTGTCGGAGCGCCCTGACCTTTTGACCTGCCTGAAGATGAGCGATGGCACGATGTATTTTGCGGGTGGCGGGCTGCTGCTCCGCCGGGAAGCTGGCACGGGCGAGTTCAAGGTGGTGTCACTCAATGACCGTGTGAGGGCGCTCTGCGAAGGCGCGGATGGATCGCTCTGGCTGGGCACGCGGGAAGGCCAACTCAAGCATCTGGTGGACGGCGCGCTGCAGACCGTCACCAACGAAAATTTTCCGACGCAGATCACCTCGCTGGTGCGCGGACCGGGAGCGGCGTTCTGGGTGGCGACGCAAGGCGCGGGCCTGTATCGCTGGGATGCAGGACGTGTGCAGCGTTGGACCACGGTGGAAGGATTGCCCATCGACATCCTGCGCGGGCTGCATCTGGACGCGGAGGGAACCTTGTGGATTGGCACGGCGGGCGGCGGGCTCGCCTGGTTGAAGGACGGGCGCGTGCATTCGGTGAGCACGCGGCAAGGGCTGGGTGACGCCATCGTTTCGCAAATCCTCGAAGACGATCAGGGGCACCTCTGGCTCGGCTGCAACCGTGGGATTTATCGTGTGTCCAAGAGCGAACTGCACGACGTGGCCGCGGGCCGCGCGAGCACAGTGCATCCGCTGGCGCTGACCGAATCCGACGGCATCGCGGCGGAATGCACGGGCGGTTATTCGCCCGCCGGATTGCACAGCGCGTCGGGCATTCTGTATTTTTCCACCGCGCGTGGCGTCGTGGCGTTGGACCCGGTGAAGTTTGATCCCGTGACACGTCCGCCGACCGTGTTGCTCGAAGAGGTGAAGCTGGATGGCAAACCCATCGCAACGCATGGCGGAGCGCTCTCGCTGCCGCCGGGATCGCGCGAATTGGAGATCCATTACACGGCCTTCAATTACGCCAAGCCGGGGGAGATTCATTTTCGCTACCGGCTGAAAGGCGCGGACGAAAAATGGACTGAAGTGGACGGTGTGCGCTCCGTTCGGTTCTCCCTCCTGCCGCCCGGTGACTACACGTTTCAGGTCAGCGCCGCGAATCAGGACCGGCACTGGCACGAGAAGGGAGCCAGTCTCGCGTTCACGGTGCCGCCATTCTACTGGCAGACGATCTGGTTTCGTGGCGCGATGGGCCTGTTGCTGGTGGCCACCGGTGGCGGCGTAGTCGTCTGGCTGAACCGGGCGAAACGGCGTCTGGAACTGGCGGAAATGGAGCGCTCCCAAAAGCTGTCCGCTGAACGCAAACAGGCGGAGGAGCGTTTTCGCCTTGCGGTGGAAGCGTCGCCGAACGGCATCGTTCTGGTGAATGGCGAAGGCCGGATGGTGCTGGTCAACGCGGAGACGGAAAGACTATTCGGCTACGCACACGAGGAGCTGATCGGGCACGCCGTGGAAATGTTGCTGCCGGAACGCTTCGGTGGCACGCACCCCGGCCATCGGGCGGCATTCCACGCAGCGCCGCAGACCCGCACCATGGGCGCAGGGCGGGAGCTTTTCGGGCGGCGCAAAGACGGGACGGAATTCCCCGTTGAGATCGGCTTGAGCCCGATCCAGGCCGCCGAAGGCACCTTCGTGCTGGCTTCGATCATCGACATCACAGCGCGTCAGGAATCCGATCGGGAAATCCATCTCCTGAGGCAGGAGGTCGCGCACGTGGGCCGCGTCTCGATGATGGGGCAGCTCGCGTCGGCGCTGGCGCACGAGATCAATCAGCCGCTCGGGGCCATCTTGCGCAATGCGGAGGCGGCCGAACTTTTTCTGCAGCATGCATCGCCGGACCTGGAGGAAATCCGCGCGATCCTCACCGACATCCGCAAGGACGACCAGCGCGCCAGCGCGGTCATCGACCGGATGCGCGCGTTGCTCAAGCGCCGTGATCTCGACGCCGGTCCGATCGATGCGCGGGAACTCATCGACGATGTGGTGGCTCTGACCCGGGCGGATGCCTCCGCACGGCAGGTGACGCTGGAGATGAACGTGATGCCCGATCTGCCGCTCGTGCGTGCCGACCGCGTGCATCTCCAGCAGGTAATGCTTAATCTCGTCGTCAACGGAATGGACGCGCTCAACGGAGCCGAACGAGAGCATCGCAGCGTGACCATGAGCGCGCGACGCGATGGCGCGCAGACAGTCGAGTTCGCG
>JANPIS010000207.1:0-6004 GCA_031425095.1 Chthoniobacteraceae bacterium | reverse complement strand
ATCAGTGCGCTCACCGGTCGCGAAGCCGCCGTCATGCTCGCCGTCGCGAGCGCTTTCTGCGCTCTCAGCGCCACCCGGCGCGAGGACTGGCTGCTGCGCGATCTCGCCTATGCCACGGCGCTGCTCGCCGTCGCCTGCGTGTGGATGCCGATTCGCGATCACGCGGACAACGGACTGCGGCTCGGCGCACTCGTCGGCGCCTCACTCGTTTTCATCGCGTGCTGGATCGACGCCCGCCGCGAACTCTGGGAACGTTGGGCGATTGCGACGTTCACGGCGCTGGGACTTGGCGTCTGGCTGCTCACGACGATCCACTTCACGCCGGAGATCCACCGTGCGCCGGCGCTCGCCGTCGGTGCAGTCTTGCTTACGATTTCGTTCGCCACGCTTCGAGTGTGGGAGATCCCATGGCTGGGCAAGGCGTTTTCGATCGGCGCGCTCATCGTGTGGTTTATGCAGTTCGACGCCTTTGCGCGACCCTGGTGGCACCCGGTCGTGCTCATCCTCTCGACGATCGGCGTGAGTTACTGGTGGCAGACACGTGGCCGCGGGATGTTGCCGGATTGGGAACTACGCCTCGTGCAGGCCGTCGCCGCAGCCGCGAGCATGGTGATTTTGCTTCTGTGGATCGACGGACGCCTCGGCCGATCTCCGGCAGCCATCGTCGCGATGAGCGTCCTCGCCGTCGTCACGCTCATCTTCGCGCAGGCGCTGCGTGACTGGTTCCTCGCGGCGTTCAGCCAACTATTCACGATTGCCGCGGTGGGTGAATTCATCGGGCAGCACACCACCGCGCTTTTGCCGGGCGCACTCGCTGCGCTGGCGCCGATCCTGGCCTTGCCGGCGATGGCGCCGATCATTCGGAAGCTCTTCACGAACTCCGAGTGGGAAAGGCCCGCGCGCTTCGTGGCGCTGCTCTATGGCGCACTCGCCGCGGCGATGTTTGTCACATGGGTGCTCCACTACGTCGGGCCTGCAAACCGTTTCCCCGCGCTCGCGCTCACCGCAGTAATTCTCCTCCTGTGGACCGTCGCGGTGCAGCCTTCCGGCCCGCTGCTCGCCAGCTTGATTTGCAGCACCGGCGCGCTCCTGGCGTACTGGCTCGGATGGATCGGCCTACATGGCTTTCGGCTGCGCGATCTCTTTGCCTTCGTGCTCCTGCTCGGCTTCGGAGTCATCGGTCGCCTCACACGGATCCTCCCGGTGATGATCCCGGAAATGGGTATCGTGATCGGCCTCGCCAGCGTCGTGCATTGGGTCTCCCTGTGGGCGCTCCATCACTTCCCCACCCTGCCCCTCGCCGCCGTCTGGGCGACCGTCGCCGTCATCGTCTTTTGCCTCGGCTGGTGGCTCCGTGAACCGCTCTACCGGGCCATTGCCTGGGCACTGCTCGCCGCTGCGCTCGTCCACGTCCTGTTGGTGGAGGTCCACGCGGCAGCGCAGTTCCGTATCGGACTGCTCGTCGTAGGGGTCGCGCTGCTCATCGCCGCTTTCAGCTACAGCCGTCGCACGGCGCCTGCGGCGAAATCGTAACGATTATCCCGCGAGGCTCGCGCGCTCGATCGCGGCAAGCCGAGCTTCGAGTTCTTTCACGCGATCGAGCAATTGCGGCAGTCGGTTCACCCCCGCGATGCGACGGCGCTCCTCTTTGACCGGCACCGCCGGAAAACCCATGTACGTTTCCCCGCCCGGGAGATCTTTCGTCACCCCGCAACGCGCGCCCAGCGTGCTCTGCGAGCCGACGGACACGTGCCCGGCCACCCCGACCTGCGCCGCGATCACGACATAATCTCCGATCACCGCACTGCCCGCGATGGCCGTGCACGCGACGATGATGCAATGCCGTCCGATCACCACGTTGTGTCCGATTTGCACGAGGTTATCGATCTTCGTGCCTTCCCCGATCCACGTCCGACCGAAACGCGCGCGATCGATCGTCGTGCCGGCACCGACCTCGACATCGTTGTCGACCTGCACCACGCCAGCCTGTCGAATTTTGCGATGCCGGCCCTGTTCAAACTCATACCCAAATCCGTCCGCACCAATGACTGTACCCGAGTGCAGGATCACGCGCTCGCCGAGGCTGCATCCGCGGTAGATGGATACATTGGCAAAGAGCTTCGAATCGCGGCCGACTTGCACTTCGCGACCGATAGAACAACCCGCGCCGATCTCTACGCCGTCGGCGATCTCCGCATCCGCCGCGATGACCGCGTTCGGGCCCACGGATACTTTCGCCGGATCGAGCTTCGCTGATGCCGCCACCACCGCCGATGCATGCACGCCGGGCACGAAGGGCTCTGGCTGCACTCCGTAGCTCTCCACGACTTGCTCAAAGCACCGCGACGGATTGCGCACACCGATGCAGGCCACATCCGGGGGGAAGGTCGCACAGTCCATCGGCACCAGCACTGCGCTCGCGTGGGTCGCCGCGAGCCGCGAACCGTAACGGTGATCGTTGAAGAAACTTAGATCGCCCGACTGCGCTTCTTTGAGCGACGCGAATCCTCGAATCTCGATAGCAGCGTTCCCCGCCAGAAGTTTTCCGCCGACGAGGGTCACAAGGTCGCTGAGGGGTATGTTACGCATCTCTGGAAATACTCGCGGCTCGTGCCCCCGACTGCAATCCGCGATGGCACCAAAATAGGTTCACCGCCCGGCCGTCAGGCGCTCACTTCGGACCGCACAATCTTCGGAGTGGCGGACTCACTCACCGCGAAAGCCACCGCCACTGACGAAGGTGGCTCAAGCGGAAGAGCCCCCTCGGTTTCCGCCAGCCGGAGAATCTCGGCGCGCGCGCTGGCAATGTCGTCAGCGAGATTCTGCACGGCTCCCGCAATGCCCGCGTGTTCGGCGCACGGGCATTGCAGGGCAGCGCGCTTCTGCGCCGCGTCCGCCCGGCGTTCGGCGAGTCCGGCAAGCACTGCTGCGCTGAACTTCTCCACGTAATGCTCGAGAAGATGACCGGCCGATTTGACCGGCAACTCAGGAAACTTCTCGGCCAGCGCGGAGCGGATCAGTCCGCGGAAAGCTGCGTGGCTCGCACCGTCCAGGCGCTCGTGTTTCGTCACGGAGGGAATGTTTCGTACGCGATCTTCGCCGAAGAGCCGGTCTGCGACCTTCGTGCTGGTGCGGAAAAGCAACCAATCCGCGAAGGACTTCTTCACTGGGAGTGATTCGAGTCGGATCGGAATCCGAAAAGGCTCCGTGCTGTCCATGAGTTCGAGTGCCGTGAGCGCAGCGACCCCGATCGGTGCGAGATCGAAGCCCACCTTATGCAGATCCATCATCATTGCCGGCGTCGGAGTCGCACCGCCCACCGGTGTCGCCAGCGCCTTGCGGAGATCGCGTGCCGTCTGGTCCGCGAGCGCAGCACCGGCCTTGCGGACGAGCGGATTCCAATACTGCTGCCCGAGTGATTTCAGGCTGTCGTCCGTCGTGTACCAGCGGTCGAGAGCGTCCTCGAGCGCAATCATCAGTTTCTCCGCGCGTGCTTCCGCAGCGCTCACCGTGCGCTGTACATTGCCGATGCGCACTTCACTGAAGGTCGCCTTCCAGTCCGCGGCCAGGAGCCGATCGAACGCCGCGACTTGTCCATCCAGGCGTGCGATCTCCGCAGTGATCGCCGCCTGCTGCGCGCGCAACTCCGCGAGTTCAGGCGCCGTGCAAATATCGGCCATCTCCCCGCAGAGCGTGAAGCTTTGCCGCAGCGTGTCGCGGACAAATTCGCGCGCATAGTCGCTGCCATTCAGGTAGTCGACGAGTTCACGCTCAAAAGCAACGAAGCCTGCACTTTCATTTCCTTCCTGCGCCTCATCATCGCGACCGCGTGCGAGAGACGAGGATGCCGCGCGCATCAGATCCACGGCGTGAATGCGCACGCGGCCTTGCTCCCACGCCGCACGCAATGGCCCCGCCATCGAGAGCGTCTTGAAGGTCTCCACGATGCGCTGCGGGTCTTCGCTCTCCGCGCTCGGCGCGAGCGTGCCGTCGGCCTGCAGGTCGCGTTTGCCCGAGTCCACATTCACCACGAGAAAGATCCGGCTGAAAAGATCGAGCAGCTGGTCGAACTCTGCGAAGACCTGATCGAGGAAGAGATTGTCGGTCTTCACAACGAAGACGGCGCACGTGGCTCGATCGCGGAATTCCCGCGTGAGCATGGCGTAGTTGAAATTCATCCGGCTATAGAGGCCGGGCGTGTCCACGAGCACGGTCCCCGACTCCGCGAGTCGCGTGACCGGTAGCTTCACATCGATCCGCCGCACCCCCTCCGGCGTGTGTCGGTGGGGATCAAACTGCTCGTCGCGCAAATCCGCCGCCCGGATTTGTTCCGCGAGCGCGACGTGACTGTCGGCAATGACTTCCTTCAGGACACGCGCGTCGGTGAAGCACGACTCGCGTCCGTTGTAACGCGTAACCGAGAATCCGGGCTCGGTCGCGTGCTGCACAAAGACGAGCGCCGGATAGCCAGGCAGCGAAGTGACCTCACTCACATAGGCGCCGCTGACTGCGTTCATGAGCGTCGATTTTCCGCTCTTCAGTGGGCCGAAGATGAGCAGGTAAGCGCGCTGAGTCGCGAGCTTCTCGGCGAGGTTTTGCAGCCGCGCCAACGCTCCTCGCAGGGCGGTGAGTGGGCGGGAAAGGTCGCCACGTTTTTCCAACTCCTCCGCAACTCTGGGGAGCGACGGATCGAGATCACCCAGCGCGCGCAGGAGCGATTCGCAGAAGCGGGTGATCTCGTTTTTCATTGGCGGCACTGCATGGATGGAAGCTGCGCGGCTGGCGGTCAATCCTCCGTCGCATGAAGGGTGCCCCCGCCCGCTCCCGACTTTCGCTCGCCAGCCATGATTCGCTGCGTGCGCCGTGATCATCTTTCCGGCAAATCATGCATCCGATGCTCGCGACGATCCTGCCTCGTGCTGCTCCTTTCTTCGCGTCCGTCGCTTTCGCCGGATGGCAGCTCTTCGCGCCGCCGTTGCGCGAGATCGAGACGGAAATCGCCGCGGCACGATCGCGTCTCGCGGCCCAGCCGGAGCCGCCGGCTCTGCAGGCGCTGGAGTGCGCGGGCTTCCACAGCGGCATCGCCCGGGCGCGCGATAGCGTGCGCTGGGTGCAGATCGATCTCGGCCAGGAACGCGCGCTCGACTCGGTGGCCGTCGTGCCGGCGTTCTCCGCGGGCGTGCCGGGCTACGGCTTCCCGCGGCGCTATCGCATCGACGCGTCGAATGATGCCGCTTTCGGCGAATCGACGACCCTGCTCGATCGGACCGGAGCGGACGTCGCGGAATCGTCGCTCCCGATCCACGCACCAGCGGGCGGCATCGCGGCGCGTTACGTGCGCTTCACGGCCACGCGGCTGGTCGAGCAGCCGCGGCTTCCGGGCGGGTTCATCTGTTGCCTTGGGGAAATGCTCGTTTTCTCCGGCGGGCGGAATGTGGCGCTGCGTCGGCCGGTCACGGCTCCGAGCAAAGCGGAGACTCTGCCCACGTGGTCGGCGCAATATCTCGTGGATGGCTGGAGCGCGCTCGGCCTCGCGATCCAGCCCGATCCGCTCCTCGGCAATGGCTGGCACAGCGCCATCGCCACCGCGCCCGAAGCCGCGAAGTGGGTGCAGGTCGATCTCGGCGCGAGTCGCGAGTTGCAGGAGATCCGGCTGATCCCGGCGCGTCCGCCCGACTTTCCCGATCGGCTCGGGTTCGGCTTCCCTCCGCGCTTCCGCGTCGAGGTCGCGGAGGATGCGACCTTCGCCGCACCACGCGTCGTCTTCGATGCCACGGACGCGGACTTCCCAAATCCCGGCGACAATCCCGTGGCGATCCCGCTCGACGGAGTAAAGGCGCGCTGCATCCGCGTGACGGCCACGCGACTGTGGGAACGGACGAGTGACTTCGTCTTTGCGCTCGCGGAGCTGCAGGCATTTGCTGGTGGAGAAAATGTCGCGGAGGGCGCGGCAGTGTCCGATCTCGATCAAGTGATCGCGCAGCGATGGTCACGCCCGGCGCTC
>JANPIS010000206.1:0-1567 GCA_031425095.1 Chthoniobacteraceae bacterium | reverse complement strand
GGGTGCTGCCCGTGGCCACGCTGGAAGGGCGTCCGCTCGGAATTCGGATCGTCGGCCCGAGGCTCGCGGCGGACCTCGCCGCCCGCCGCGCTTAGCGCGGCTCTGGGGAGCACAGGCGGGCCGCCTGTGCTCCCCGGACCCGGAGATCCCCGGGCCGTGCTTGCAACGCCGGGTTAGCTGCACGAAAAGAACCGCCCGTTTGTGAAAACCGCACCCGACCTGCTCGATCAAATCGCCGCCGCCGCGCCACTCGCGGCGAAGCTGGAGCAGATTCGCGCGGGGGAGGCGGTCTCGTTCGAGCATGTCGTCGCGTCGGCGCAGCCATTCCTGTCTGGAATCGTCGCGCGCGGCGCAAAGCATCGCGTCTGGGTGGTCTGCGCGGATGTGCGGGCGCAGGAGACGTTTCACAACGAATTGCTCCAATGGTTTCCCGAAGCGCTTTTCTTTCCCGCGCTGGAGCGCGCGCAAGTGGAGGGCGCGCTACCTGATCCCGAGTCGAGCGCGGAGCGGCTCGGCATCGTGCAGAAGCTGACCACGGCCAAGGGGCGACACGTGGTGGTGCTCACCCGCGCGAGTCTCGACGACGAAGTGCCCACCGCCGCGACGCTGCGACAACTCGAAATCACCCTGCGCCGGGCCACGAGGCTCGATCGCGAGGCCCTGTTGCAGCAACTCGACAAGGCCGGCTACGAGCACATGCCGCAGGTGACGGCCCGCGGGCAGTACGCGGTCCGTGGAGGAATCCTCGACGTGTTTTCCTTTCATCACGCGCTCCCCGTCCGCATCGAGTTGTTCGACGACGAGATCGAATCGATCCGCGAGTTCGACCTCGATTCGCAGATCAGCGTGAACCATCTCGACGTCTGCACGCTGCTCCTCGGCGAGGCCGCTTCGGAGAAGACCTCCTGCCGCCTGAGCGACTTGATCGCCGACCACGATCTCACTATCGATGCGGATGCGTCGTGGTTCGCCGCCCGGGTCCGCATCGTTGATGCCTCGGAGGGCACAGGGATCGGGACGAGCGGCGAAGTTACCGCGGAAGACGCGGATGACGCGGATAACGCGGATAACGCGGAGAGGATGGCGGCGAAGGAACCGCAGTCTTCATCCGTGTCCTCCGCGTCATCCGCGTCCTCCGCGGTCGGATCTATCGTGCCTGTCTTGGGTGAGGACTACAGCACGGCCTTCTTCGATCACGGACTCGGGCAGTTCGAGGCCGGCGACTTCGTGGTCGATGCGGTGAAGCGGGAGCGCTTTTTCTCGCAGCTCCGCGAATGGCGCGAGGGCGGCTGGCGCGTGCACGTCTTCTGCAACAACGAGGGCGAGATCGAGCGACTGCACGATCTGGTCCCGCCGGTCGAGGCGGATCCGATTACCTTCACGGTCGGCACCCTCGCGGCCGGCTTCACCTTTCCCGCGGCGAAGATCGCGGTGCTCAGCGATGCGGAACTTTTCGGGCGCTATCGCAACACCCGCGCCCGCCGCATCGCCCTGCGGCGCGCACGCGATCAGGCGACCCGGGTGCAGATCGATTTCAGCGAGCTGAATGACGACGACTACGTCGTGC
>JANPIS010000205.1:0-9517 GCA_031425095.1 Chthoniobacteraceae bacterium | reverse complement strand
TTAGTTTCACCCCCATGAAGCGCCCAACCCTCTCCTCCACCCTCCTCGCCACGACGCTCAGCTTCGCCGCGATGTCGTCCCTCTTCCCCGCGGAGCCTCCACCCGCAACCTCCGCGGCGTTGCCCGGGCCCGAGGCCAAAGGCACCGACCCGGAAGTCGTCGGTGAGGAAAAAGCGGTGCTTACTGCCGCACCCAATGTGCCTCCGCCGATCCAGCGCAAGCACGCGACGAAGGTCATCGTGAATCTCGAAGTGCGCGAGATCGTGAAGCGCATGGCGGATGGCGTGGACTATTTGTTTTGGACGTTCGGTGGAGACGTGCCGGGGCTTTTCATCCGTGTGCGCGAGGGCGACCAGGTCGAGTTTCACCTCGCCAATCATCCGACCTCGAAGATGCCGCACAACATCGACCTGCACGCGGTCACGGGGCCGGGCGGTGGCGCGGCGTCTTCGTTCACGGCACCGGGACACGAGTCGCAGTTTTCGTTTAAGGCGATGAACCCAGGCCTCTACGTCTATCACTGTGCGACCGCGCCAGTCGGGATGCATGTGGCAAATGGCATGTATGGCCTGATCCTCGTCGAGCCGAAGGAAGGGCTGCCGCCGGTGGACAAGGAGTTCTACGTGATGCAGGGCGATTTTTATACGAAGGGGAAATTCGGCGAGGAGGGTTTGCAACCGTTCGACATGGAGAGAGCGGTGGATGAAAGGCCGAGTTATGTCGTGTTTAACGGAGCGGTCGGATCGCTCGTCGGCGACAAGGCGCTCAAGGCGAAAGTCGGCGAGCGCGTGCGGATGTTTGTGGGCAATGGTGGGCCGAATCTCGTCTCGTCGTTCCACGTCATCGGCGAGATTTTCGATCATGTGTATCAAGAAGGCGGCGTGAAAGCCTCGCAGGAGCAGGTGCAGACCACGCTCGTGCCGGCGGGTGGCTCGGCGATCGTGGACTTCAAACTCGATGTGCCCGGCACCTTCATCCTCGTGGATCACGCGCTTTTCCGCGCATTCAACAAAGGCGCGCTCGGCATGCTGAAGGTCGAAGGTCCGGCTAACTTGCTCATCTATTCCGGCAAGGAAGTGGATGCCACCTATCTCGGCGACAGTGCCTTTGTCGGTGCGCAGGGGAAGGTGAAGGAACTCGAATCGCAGATGAAAAAAGCCATCGCCTCCGATCCGAAAATCGCCGCGATGGGCAAGGAGATCATCATGGAGAAAGGCAAACGCGTTTACTCGCAGACGTGTTTTGCGTGCCATCTGGGCGAAGGTCAGGGCTTGCCCGGAGTCTTCCCGCCGCTCGCGAAATCTGCCTACCTCATGGCGGACAAAGCGCGCGCCATCCGCGGCGTGATCAAAGGCCAGACCGGCGAGATGACCGTGAACGGCGTGAAATACAACGGCGTAATGCCGCCCGTGATGCTGAACGACGAGCAGGTCGCGCAAGTGGTGACTTACGTCATGAACTCCTGGGGCAACAGCGGCGACATCGTGACCGTGGAGGAAGTGCAGAAAATCCACGCAGAATCCGCGAACCAGTAGTAATGCGCGTCGAGCTGCACATCGCCAGTCTGGTGCTCGCCCTTTGTGCCGCCGGCGTTGCGGAGTCGGAGATGGTGGCGATTCCCCCGTCGCTCTACCGCCCACTTTTTCGCGGAGAAAAAGACGCGAAGGAAATCCCGATCGCCGCTTTCCAACTCGATGTGCGGCCCGTCACGAATGGTGAGTTCCTCGCTTTCGTGCGGGAGAATCCGAAGTGGCAGCGCTCGCAGGTGAAGCGGCTCTTTGCCGATGAGCGTTACCTTAGCCACTGGGCGGGCGATCTCGATCTCGGCAACGCGCGCGCGGAGCAACCGGTGACGAATGTCTCGTGGTTTTCGGCCAAGGCGTTCTCGGCATCGCGCGGGAAACGGCTGCCGACGACCGCGGAGTGGGAAGTGGCGGCGGGCGCGGGCTTCACTATCGCGGAGGGAGCGAAGGACGCGGAATTTCAGCAGGCCGTCGCGCGCTGGTATGGCACGCCGTCGCCGGAGGTGCTGCCGGATGCGGGCAGCGGGCGCGCGAATATTTTCGGCGTGCGCGATCTGCACGGCTTGGTGTGGGAATGGACGAGCGATTTCAACAGCGCGATGGTGACAGGCGATGCGCGCGGCGACACGGGTCTCGAGCGCCAGCTTTTCTGCGGCGCAGGCTCGGTCGGCGCGAACGACCCAACGGCGTTCCCCGCATTCATGCGCTCCGGTTTCCGCAGTAGCCTGCGTGCAGGCTACACCGTGCACAACCTCGGCTTCCGCTGTGCGAAAGACACGCCGTGAAAACGCTTCTCACACTTCTCCTTCCGGTCGCACTGCTCGCCGCCGAGCCACTTCCGCCATGCTGCCGACCCGCGCTTCCCCTCGGGACGCCAACGGACAAATCGCTTTACCTGCTCGACACGATGTGGACCTCCGACGTGCGCCGCGAAATCAAACTCGGAGCGCTGCGCGGACGGCCGCAGATCGTGGCGATGTTTTTCACGCACTGCGAATACGCGTGCCCGATCCTCGTCAGCGAACTCAAGGCCATTGAGGGCAAGCTGCCGCCGGAAGTGCTCGGCAAGGTGGATTTCCTCCTCGTGAGCATCGACTCGAAACGCGACACGCCCGCCGAACTCGGCACCTTCCGTGAGAAACGCCAGCTCGCCCGCGAACGCTGGACGCTACTACGCGGCGGAGCCGACGACGTGCGCGAACTCGCCGCTCTGCTCGGCGTGAATTACACGGAGGATTCGCGCGGACAGTTTGCGCACTCCAACGTCATCACACTGCTGAACGCCGACGGCGAAATCGCTTTTCAGCACACCGGCCTGAAACAAGATCCTGCGCCGCTCCTCGCCGCGATCGAGAAAGCCGCGAGCAGCGCGAAACGCTAAGCACCGATGCCACCGACCATCATCACCCTCGACGTGCGCGAAACGATCCGCGCGGGTCAGGAGCCCTTCCCGCGGCTCATGGAAGCCGTGGGTCGCCTGCGCGACGGCGAGCAGCTTCGCATCCTCGCGCCATTCGAGCCACGTCCGCTCATTGGCGTGCTCGGCGCGCAAGGATTCACGGCAAAAATCACGCCGCTCGACGCCGGTGATTTCGAGATCATCTTCTCCGCGCCGAAACCGACCGAGAGTGACGAGGAGCCGTTGCTGTGAGCGAGGCAAAGCCGCGGTTCATTGATCTTTGTCCTGCCGAACCATTCCGCATTTTCTTTCCGCTCGCCACTTTACTCGGGATCTCCGGCGTATCGCTCTGGCCGCTCTTCTTCTCGGGACTGCACAAATTCTACCCTGGCCCGATGCACGCGCGGTTGATGATCGAAGGCTTCCTCGCGGGATATGTCATTGGGTTTCTCGGCACAGCGATGCCGCGCCTCCTCGCCGCGCCAGCGCTGCGGGCTTGGGAAGTGTGGATGCTCGTCGTGCTCCACCTGCTCGCGGCGGGGCTGCACATCGGCCATCAGATGTTTGCCGGTGACGTTGCTTTCGTGGTGCTGCTCACGGTCTTCGCCGCCTTGCTCATCCGCCGGGTGCGTGCGCGATCGGAGCTGCCGCCGCCGGGATTCGTGCTCGTGGGACTGGGATACCTGAGCGGTCTCGGCGGGGCGGCGCTGTGGGCGAGCGGGCTGAAAGGCTGGGTGCCTGGCAGCCTCGCGACGCTCGGCGGGATGTGGCTCAACCAGGCCTTTGTGCTCCTGCTAATCCTCGGAGTCGGCACGTTTCTCCTGCCGCGGTTTCTGGAGCTGCCCGGAGTCGTGTTGATGGCCGACGAGCGGCGCGCCTCTCCTGCCTGGCGCTGGCGCGCGGCCTTTGCGCTCGCGGCCGGGCTGCTCCTGCTCGCCAGCTACTGGCTCGAGGTCGCACACGCCGCCGCCACTGGGGCCGCGATCTTGCGCGGCGTGGTGGTGCTTACCTACTTGGCGGTGCTGGTTCCGATCCAGCGCACCCCGTCGCCGACGAAGACGGTCCCGCTGGCCGTCAATCTCGCCCTCGCCGCCGTGCTGGCCGGACTGGTCTTCCCGCTCCTCTGGCCCAGCCAGCGCATCGCGGGCCTGCACGTCATCTTCCTCGGCGGCTTCAGCCTCATCACCTTCACCGTCGCGACGCGCGTCGTGCTCGGACATTCGGGGAATGAGCACCTGTTTCATTCGCGTCTGCCGTCGCTGAAGATCGCGATGCTGCTCATCCTTGCCGCGACGATCCTCCGTGCGGCGGCCGACTTCTCGCCCGCACGCGCGTCCGACCTGAACTGGGCGAGCTATCTCTGGATGCTGGCCGCGGCCGTCTGGAGTTGGGCGATCCTGCCCAAAGTCCGCATCGCGGACCCGGGCGGCGACGCTTCCTGCTCCGAGCGTCGCGCGCTTCAGCGAAATGAGATCTCGCCGGTAAAGGAAACGTAACTTTGCTCCTGCGGGCGACGTGTCCGGCGTCAGCCCCGCACCCCGCGCGCGCAAGCCCGCCGCGCAAGCAGGCCCGCCACCCAGATCCCGGCATAGTTCGCAGCGAGATCCAGAGGGTCGCAGTTCCGATTCTCGATCCAGATCTGCGAGAACTCTTCCACGGTGCAGAGCGCTCCGACGATGAGGCTGCCGAGGAGCCAGCCCCGCCACACACGGCAGCGCAGACTCCAATTTACGCAAAACGCCAAGCCGCCGAGCAGGCCGAAGTGACCAAGCTTGTCGCCGCCGGACTCCCGAGCCGCAGCGAAGAAGCGCACCGCGTAGCCAGCGTCGGCGAGGAAGATCATCCAACCGACAAATACGAACGCAAGGATGGCCGGGAGCCAGCGTTTCATCAGGCGGCCTGCCTCAAAAGAACTCGCCCTGCGCGAGACTTGCCGGCGGAGCGGGCATCGGCGCGGCCTGCGCGCCAGCTTCAGCGCGCACTTCAGCAGTGAGGCCTTTGAATTCGCAGCCCTCCAGAGCTGAGACGAGTTCGGGATAACGCGGGGCGATGCGGAGTTCGTCGAGCGGCATGGGCAGAGGGAGGTCCAGATCGAGGCGCACCATCTCGCGATTCTGCACAATCTGCTCCCGTGCGGCTTCGAGCTTGGCCCACAACTTCTCGTTCTTCACGGCGCGGAGATTTGCGAGCAATGCATCCAGTCCGCCGTGTTCCTTGATCAGCGTCGCGGCCGTCTTGGGACCGACGCCGTCGACGCCGGGAATGTTGTCCACGCTGTCACCGACGAGAGCGAGCACTTCACCGATCTGCGCTGGCTCGACATTCCATTTCCGCCGCACCGCCTCCGCACCGAGCAAGGCATGAGTGTCGCTCGGCGCAGCGAGGTCGGTCTTGTTCGTCGAATAGACGCGGACGTGCTCGTTCACGAGTTGAAAGAGGTCCTTGTCGTTCGTGGCCAGCACCACGGTGTCGCCGCGAGCACGTGCTGCGATCGCATAGGACGCCATCAGGTCGTCAGCTTCCGTGTCCGGGAGGCCAAGGCTCGCAAAGCCGAGGAGTGGCACGAGCCGCTGGATGAAGTCGAGTTGCGGCCGCATTTCATCGGGCATCTCGGTGCGCTGTTGTTTGTATTCCGGCTGAAGTTCGGTGCGGCGCTGCGGCAGCCCCATGTCCCAGACGACCGCACCCAAATCCGGGGCGAGGTCGGCGACCATCCGGCGCACGGTCTTCACAAAGCCATAGATGGCATTCGTCGGCGTGCCGTCGCGCTTGCGCAGGTCGCGGATCGCGAAGAAGGAGCGATAGACGTAATAGTGGCCGTCGATAAGGAGGAGTTTCACGGGGATGGTGGCAGCAGACAAAGATCTGTAACGACCATGCAGCCGCGAGTCGATTCCGGTTCCACCTCGCTGCTCCCGCGAACGCCGTGCCGCGTTTTCATCGCCGACTCCTTCGCTCACAAGCGCTTGCATCAGCGCAGCGGCAATTCATGCCGGTTTCGTCACTTGACGCGCCTCCGACCGGTGACTAACGTCCAAGTAAATACCGGCACAAAACCAAAGTGGGCCTCCAACCCACTTTTTTTTGTCTCCGGGAATCATCCATTTTTATGAACAGCGAAATCCTGGCAGGGCTCGATTTTTTTGAGCGCGACAGGGGCATCAAACGAGAGGTGCTCCTGGAGGCGATGAATACTGCACTCCTGGCCGCCGCTCGCAAAGCGGTGGGACCGGCGCGCGATTTGCGTGTCGAAATCGATCCAAAAACTGGGGAGATCAAGGCGTACGCAAAGCTGACCGTGGTGGAGAAGGTCACGAACAAGCACGACGAGATTCGCTTCGAACTCGCGCAGAAATTTAACAAAGAAGTGAAGCTGGGCGAAGACTTGGAAGTGCCCGTGACACCGAAAGATTTCGGACGGATCGCTGCGCAGACGGCCAAGCAAGCCATGATGCAGCGGATCCGGCAGGCGGAGAAGGAGATGATTTACGACGAGTTCAAGGATCGCGCCGGTGAGATCGTGAGCGGCACGGTGCGGCGCTTTGAGCGCTCGGACGTGATCGTCGATCTCGGGAAATTTGAAGCGACGATGCCGAATCGCGAGCGCGTCCAGACCGAAGATTACAATGTTGGTGACCGCCTCCGTGCCTACGTTGTCGCGGTCGAAAATGGACCCCGCGGACCCGAGATCATCATCTCCCGGAGCCACCCGAATTTTGTCCGCCGCCTCTTCGAGACCGAGGTCGCGGAGATCGGTGATCGCACCGTGGAGATCAAGGGCATCGCCCGCGAAGCTGGCTACCGCACGAAGGTGGCCGTCTGGAGCGCCAACGATAAAGTCGATCCAGTCGGAGCGTGCGTCGGAATGCGCGGCGCCCGCGTGAAAAACATCGTCCGCGAACTCAACAACGAAAAGGTGGACATCATCCGCTGGAGCGCGGACGTGAAGGAATTCGTCCAAGAGGCGCTCAAGCCTGCAAAGATCAAGAGCATCACCCTCGACGAAGCGAGGAAACACGTGCTCATCAAAGTCGATGAGGATCAGCTTTCGCTCGCGATCGGCAAGCGCGGCCAGAATGCGCGCCTGACCTCCCGCCTCAGTGGCTGGGAGATCAATATCGACAAGGACGAGACCGCTGCCGAAGTCTTCAAGGACAAGCTCCACCAAGCCGAAAAGGCCCTCATGGATGCACTGAAAATCGACGAAGCGACCGCCACCGCGCTCGTCAAGAATGGCATGGGTAGTCTGGACACGCTGGTCGAAGTCGAGCCTCAGGACATCGCGGATGCGATCGGGATCGAACTTGGCCAGGCGACTGAGATTCACGAAGCCGCCAAAGGCGCCCACGCCGGAAGCTCCGCCAAGTAGGAGCCATGAAACCGACCTCTGCCAAATATTTCGATGCCGACCAAAACAACCTCCAAAGCCACCGGGAAAAAAGCCGATGTCGCGAAGCCAAAGGGCGCGAAATCGACGACTGCTCCCAAGGCTCCCGCCCGCGGCCAAGCGCCAACTGACGCAAAGCCCGCCAAGGAAGCGCCCGAAGCCGCGAAGCCTGCGGCCGCGCCCGAGCCAGTCGTGGACTTGCTCGCTCCCAAGGAAAAGAAGGTCCGCACCAAACGCACGGCTGGAGAGAACGAACGGCTCCACGTCCCGATTTCGAGGATTCTCGAGGCTGCGCAGCCGAAACCCGCGCCAACTCCGGAACCCGCCCCGGTCGTCGCAGCCTCCGTCGAGGTCGCTGCCGTCGCTCAGGTCATTACCGAGGACGCTCCGAAGACGGACGAGAAGCTGATCCATCTGAAGCCACCTTTCACGGTGAAGGATCTCGCCGACGCCATGGGGATGAAACCCTTCAAGGTCATCAGCGACCTGATCGAGTACAATATTTTTGCCAAGAGCGACAACGTCCTCGAGCCGGACATCGCCACGAAGGTCTGCGCAAAGCATGGCTTCACTTTTGAGAAAGAGAAGCGCAAGGAAGGCGGCGGCGTCCACAAGGTCGTCGAAGTCATCGCTCCACCGCCGGAGCCGGAAGCGCCAAAAGTCGAGGAACTCAAGAACCGCGCTCCGATCGTGACCTTCATGGGCCATGTCGATCACGGCAAAACCACCCTCATGGATGCGATCCGCAAGACTCGCGTGGCGGCCGGCGAGGCTGGCGGCATTACGCAGCATATCGGCGCGTACTCCGTCCCGGTGAAGGATCACACCATCACCTTCCTCGACACGCCCGGTCACGCCGCCTTTACGGCGATGCGGGCTCGCGGCGCGAGCGTCACGGATATCGTCGTCCTCGTCGTCGCGGCCGACGACGGCATCATGCCGCAGACGATGGAGGCGCTCAATCACGCGCGCGCGGCCAAGGTCCGCATCATCGTCGCGATCACCAAAATCGACGTGCCTGGCGCCAATATCGACAAGGTGAAAGGTCAGCTTCAGGAGAAGGGGCTCGTTCCGGAAGACTGGGGCGGTGATATCGGCGTCTGTCCGGTCGCCGCGATTAAGGGGACGGGCGTCAACGATCTGCTCGAGCGCATCCTGCTCGAGTCGGAAATGCTCGAGCTCAAGGCCAGCACTGAGGTCGCCCCGCGCGGGTCAGTCATTGAAGCCCAAGTCGAGCAAGGCCGAGGCCCTACGGCGACGGTCATCGTCAAGATGGGCAGCCTCCAGGTTGGCCAGCCCTTCATCTGCGGAAAATTCCACGGCAAGGTGAAGTCGCTCATCGACGACAACGGCAAGCCGATCAAGTACGCCGGACCGTCCACACCGTGCAAAGTCCTCGGCTTCTCCGGCCTGCCCAATGCCGGCGACGAACTCGTCGTCATGGAGAGCGAACGCGACGCCCAACGGCTCAGCGACGACCGCGTGAATCAGGAGCGCCTCGGCAAACTCCAGACGCCGCAACGCGCCCGCCTCGAAGACCTCATGGCGGCGATCGCTGCCGGTCAGAAGCCGGTCCTTCACGTCGTCATCAAGAGCGATGTGCAAGGCTCCGTGGAAGCGATCTGCACGTCGCTCCATCAGATCGAGAGTACCAAGATCGATCTCAACATCGTCCACTCCGCCGTCGGCCCGATCAACGAGAACGACATCCTGCTCGCCACCGCCAGCAACGCCGTCGTCATCGGCTTCAACATCAAAGTCGAAGCCGTCGCCGCGGCCACCGCCAAGCGCGAGAACATTCAGATTAAGCTCTTCTCGATCATCTACGAACTCATCGATCAGGTGAAGGAAGCGATGGCCGGCATGCTCGAGCCCGAGAACCGCGAAAGCGTCATCGGCCACGCGCTGGTCAAGAAGGTGTTCGAGCTCTCTAAGGGCCTCGTCGCTGGTTGCGAAGTCAAAGACGGTCGCATCGCCCGCTCCGCCCGCGCCCGCGTGCTCCGCGGCCGCACGCCGATCTACGATGGCGGCCTCGCGACGCTGCGCCGCTTCACCGACGACGTGAAAGAAGTCCGCAGCGGTCTCGAATGCGGCATCAAGCTCGGCGACTTCAACGACTACGAGCCGGGCGACGTCATCGAGTGCTACACTCTGGAGAAAGTCCCGCAGAAGCTCTGAGCGGAAGCAGTTGAGAGTTGAGGGTTGAGA
>JANPIS010000204.1:0-5990 GCA_031425095.1 Chthoniobacteraceae bacterium | reverse complement strand
TATCCGGTCGCCGAGATCATCGAGCACATTCGCATCTTCCGGCAGTTCCTCACGGCACGCTGGAACGATGACAGCAGCACGCTGGCACCCGCGGTGCGCTGGATCGCGCGGCCCGAACGTGGGCATAGCGAGTTCTGGTTTTGCGGCTGGGATCGCACCGAACTGCTCGCGCGCATCTCCGGTTCCCTCTCGACCGTGGGCCTGAACATCTTGAGCGCCGACGTCTTCACGCGCGGTGACAATCTCGTGCTCGATATCTTCCGCGTCTGCAGCACGGAGTTCCGCGCTGTCACGGATGAAAAGGACATTGCCGCTGTGGAAAAGCGGCTGCACCAATCGCTCGAAGAAGCCGAATTCGACTTCGCCTCGCTCCTCGCCAAGGCGCGGAAAAAGCACGCGCTCAAACTTTCCAACGAACTCGATTTCCCGACGCGCATCACCGTCGATAACGAGGCCCACCCCGTGTACACGCTCGTCGATGTGCAGACTCCCGATCGACTGGGCTTGCTCTACGACTTACTCCGCGCGTTCGGCCAGACTGGCGCGCAGATCGCCCTGTCGCGGATCGCGACAGAGAAAGGCGCGGCAATCGACAGCTTTTACATCACCGACGGCGAAGGGAAAAAACTGAAGGCCGAGAGCGCGGTGCGGAAACTCCAAAAATCCCTGCAACGTGCCTCCGAAGCCGCGAAGATCGTGTGATCCGCGGCGAGCCCGCCCCTCCGCCACATCTCCCCTTGGCGGTGCGGCACCGCGTCTGCTATAGAGGCCGGCTACTTTTCTCCTAAGCCCACGATGCCGACCTACGAATACGAGTGCGGGAAGTGCCACAAATCCTTCGAGATCCACCAGTCGATGAAGGACGAACCGCTCAAGGTCTGCCCGAAGGAACGGTGCCGCCAGAAGACCTGGGGCAAGGGCAAAGTGAAGCGCCTGCTCGGCACCGGTGCCGGCTTGATCTTCAAGGGCTCGGGCTTTTACATCACCGACTACCGCAGCGAGGGGTACAAGGCCGCGGCGAAGGAGGACTCCGGGACCAGCCCCGCCGCCAGCACCGAACCCGCCAAAACTGACGCGAAGCCAGCCAAACCGGCCCCCGCGGAGAAACCCGCGGCTAAAAAGAAACCGACCAAGTAAATGCCGACGCAAGAAGTCAAACTCACCTGCGGCCAGTGTGGCTACGCCAACGAACCGGAACGCGTCTATTGCCACAACTGCGGATCGAAGCTCGACCGCTCGCTCCTGCCCAAGGTGGAGGAGAAGACCAAAGAAGAATCCTCCGACGAGGCCCGGAAGCGTGTCTCGAAGATGACCAACCCGAGCGCGACGAGCCTTGGCCGCGAGCTTTGGACCTTCGGCAAAGTGATCGGGAGTGCGCTGGCCGTCTCCGCGCTCGTGCTCATGGCGCGTGAGCCGGATGCCGTCCCGAGCACGAAGATGGATATGCTCCCGCGCATGGTCTCCTCGGAGATCCAGGACGTCCTGGCCGCACCGCAACCGCGGACCATCGGCTTTGCCGAGCCCGAGGTGAATGCGCACCTGCTCAAAACCGTGAAGGCCAAGGAAGGCGTCGTCCCCGGCGTGCAGTTCAAGCGCATGTTCGTGAATTTTCTCGGCGACAATGTGCTGCGCGTCAGCACGGAGCAGTCGCTCTGGGGCTACTCGGTTTACTCGGGGATGATGTTCCGCGTGGGCGTGGTGGACGGGAAGTTCCGCGCCGATTGTGTGGGCGGAAATTTCGGCCGGCTCCGCGTGCATCCGTTGATCATGAACAGTGTGGACTTCGCCTTTCAGAAGCTGTGGGCAAATCTGAAGCGCGAGCGGGACCAGATGGATCGGATGCAGAGTGTGCTTGTGGACAAGGGCCGCATTCAGTTCGTCACCAAAGGCACACCGCGGTGAAACTCCTCGCTCCGCTCGCAGCCGCAGCGATCGCGCTGACGGTGACGCCCGCACCGGGCGTGGAGTGGAAGCATCGGAGCGACAGCAGCACGCGGCAGTTCACCGTTTACTGCGAAGACGTTGCCCTCCGACAGCGCGTCGCCAGTTTTGCCGAGGAGGTCAAAAGCAGTCTGGCGCAACTCCTCTCGGAGGAGCGCGACGGGACTCGCTGGCAGACGCCGATCATCATCACGCTCGACCGCGCGAAGACCGTGGAGCGCAGCGCGCCGCCCGTCGAAGTGCGGCCCGTGCAGAGCGACTTCGGATTCAAAATCGAGATCAACGTGCGGATCGGCAACGACCCGGCCGCGGTGCACCTCGAAAAGCAGATCGTCCGCGCACTGCTCCTTGGCTACGCCTACGGCCCGACGGGGATCAAACCCGGCCTCAGCTTTGTCGAAGCCCCGTGGTGGGTGGTCGAGGGAGCGTTGCAAATGTTTCGCCGTCGCGAACAGGGCGTGGATACCAGCCTCTTTAAACGGCTGATCGCGAATGGGCAGTTGCCGCCGATCGAGGAATTCCTGATCGGCAAACCCGCGGATCTCGGTCCTGCCGCACTCGCGCTCGATCAAGCCTGTGCCATGGCGCTCGTCGAACTCCTGGTCGAACAGCCCGGTGGTCGCGACAGTCTCTCGCGCCTGATTCGCGAATGGCCGCACGGGAATCGCGAACCGGTCACTGCACTGACGAGCGCATTTCCCACGCTCGTCACCGGACAGTCGATCCAACGGTGGTGGACGCTGAGCCTCGCCCGCCTGGCCGCGACCGATCGTTACGAAGGTCTGAGCATTGAGGAAACGGACTTCGAACTCAGCGCCCGGACCGCGATCACGCTGGCGATCGACAGCAAAGGGAAGCGGCGCACTTTTCGCCTCAGCGAGTATGGCGAGTTCCTGAAGATCAAAGGCAGCCGCGAAGCCCTGCGCGCCCAGCAGGTCGCGCTCGTCGCGCTGAGCGCTCGGGCCAACGCGCTCCTCCAGCCGGTCATCGCCGAATACGAGCAGATTGTGGCGTTGCTCATCCGCGGCAAGACGCGCGGCCTCGACGCGCGCCTCGCCACCGCAGCGACCTACCGAGAGCAGACGCTGCTCCGGCTCTCGCAGATCGACGACTACATGAATTGGTACGAGGCGACCCAGCTCGGCACACGCAGTGACTTGTTCGACAGCTTCCTCAAGACCGCCGCGGAGATTGCCGAGCAGGAACAACGTGGGTCGGAGCAGATTACAAAGTATCTCGATCAACTCGAGAAGGAGCTGTAGCGAACGCCTCTCTCGGCGTCCCGATCAGCCTTGATCTCAACGGGTGCATGGAGTCGAAAACGGAATGCTCCACAGTGGTGACAACTTCGTCCCGGTGACGCCGACCCGCGTGGCGGGTGAGTCCGGTCACGCGCCGCGGAACGCCGCCGTCGATGCCGCGCGGTTGCTCTTCGCATTCGGCGTCGTCGTCATCCACCTGGCGCCGCCGGAGCACAGCGGCGGAGGACTGCTGGCCCAGGTATTCCTCGTCTTTGCCGTGCAGTACTTCTTCCTCATCTCGCTCTACTTTTTCGTGAAGCGGGTGCGGGCGCTCGATGAGGTGAAGTGGTCGGATCTGCATCTCGACCGAATCCTCGTGCCGTATGCGACGTGGACGGTGCTCTACACGCTCTTCCGCCTCGCGAAGTGCCTGCTCCTGAAAACTCCGTTCGAGTTCGACGTCCTGCGCGTCGCCTTCTACGGCGCGGGTGCAATCCAGCTCTACTTCATCCCGCTGCTCTTCCTTTGGCAGATGCTCGCCCTCTCGGTCCTGCTGTTCGTCCGGTCGCCGCCGCGCCGGCTCTTGGCGATCGGCGTGCTCGCCGCGGCCATCGGCTTCGGACTCTACGGCCAAATGCACGACTACTACTGCTTCCAAAACGCCCTCACGAACGGGGGCGTTTATGTCGGGCTCGCGTTTGCGCTGCACCTTGTCCACAGCCGCTCCACCTGGCGAAAAGCGAACGTGATGGTCGGCACGCTGCTCGTGGCGGCGGGAATCGCCGCCGCGCTCCTCGAGTTTTCGCAGCGGCGCTGGCTCGGGCCATTCGCGGCCTACGGCGTCGCCGCGCTGGCGTTGAACTGGGATCTGCGCATTACGAGCAGAGCCTGGCGGTATGCGTTCAGCTGCTCCTTCGCGATCTACCTGGCGCACCTCGTCTTCGTGGAAACGCTGAGACTCGGCGCGATCCGCGCAGGGATGCCGCTTCACCTGGAGTCGGCGGTGACCACCGCATTCGCCGCCACCGGCATCTGCGCCATCTGCATCTTGCTCGCGGCTCTCGCGCGGACGCACCGACTTCCGCGGTATCTCGTCTTCGGCGAAGGAAGCCCCGGCACGCCCGAACGATAGCGCCCGCTGCTTCGCCTGCTGCGATTCCGCTCGGGCCTCTCAGTTCCCGCTTCGCGCCTTCCCGCTCACGCGTATATTTGCTCTCCGCCATGTCCGCCGACTCTTTCGTCCACCTGCACTGCCATACCGAGTATTCCACGCTCGATGGCGCCGTCCGGATCGCCGCGGCGATGAAGAAGGCAAAGCAGTACGGCATGCCGGCGCTGGCGATCACGGATCACGGGAACATGTTCGGCGCGATCGAATTTTACGACGAAGGGCACAAGGCCGGGGTGAAGCCGATCATCGGCTGCGAGGTGTATGTCGCACCGGATTCGCATCTGAAGAAGTCCGCGCCGTCGCAGCGCGAGTCCGCGTTTCACCTCACCCTGCTGGCGCAAAATGACGCCGGCTACCGCAACCTCGTGAAGCTCGTGTCGATCGCCCACCTCGACGGCATGTACTACAAGCCGCGCATCGACAAGGAACTGCTGGCGCAGCATTCCGCCGGGCTCATTGGCCTGAGCGGATGTCTGAAGGGGGAGATCAACATGGCGATCGTCGATGACCAGCTGCCCCGTGCGAAGGAGCTGACCGCCGCTTATCGCGACATCCTCGGTGCGGAGAATTTTTTCCTCGAGCTGCACAACCACGGCATGGAGGCGCAGATCAAATGCAACCGCGTGCTCCCGGCGCTGGCGAAGGAGTTTGGGCTTGGGCTCGTCGCGGCGAATGACGTGCATTTTCTCGATCGCGCAGATCACGCGGCACATGACGCCCTGATCTGCATCGGCACCGGCTCGAATATCACGGACGAGCGCCGGATGAAGTATGTCACTGAGGTGTTTTTCAAATCGCCGGCCGAGATGCGGTCGCTTTTAGCGGAAGTGCCCGACGCCAGCGACAACACGCTCGCGATCGCCGAGCGCTGCGAGCTGAAGATCGACAACTCGGCGAAGTATCCGAACTACACCCCGCCCGCGGGCAAGACGCAGGAACAGTATTTGCGCGAGATCACCGAAGCCGGCCTGCGCAAGCGCTACGGCTCGCACGCGGACAGTGAGGAAGTACAGCGCCGCTACGAGCTCGAGATCGCGGTGCTCGAGAAACAGGGGTTCGTGAACTATTTCCTGATCGTCTGGGACTTCATTCACTGGGCGAAAGAGCACGGCATCCCGGTGGGCCCGGGGCGCGGTTCGGCGGCCGGCTCGATGGTTGCCTACGCGATGGGCATCACCGACATCGATCCGATCAAGTTCAAGCTGCTCTTCGAGCGCTTCCTCAATCCCGAGCGCGTCTCGCCGCCGGACATCGATGTGGACTTCTGCGTCAATCGGCGCGGCGAAGTCATCGAGTACGTGCGGCAGAAATACGGCGAACGTGCCGTGTCGCAGATCATCACCTTCGGCACACTGGGTGCGAAGAGCGTGGTCCGTGATGTCGCCCGCGTGCTTGGCTGGAGCTACGGCGATGCGGATCGCGTCGCGAAGATGATCCCAAACGAACTTGGGATCACGCTCGCCGGCCTCGACAAGAAGAACAAGGAAACCGGCGAGATCGAGCATACGGCGGGAGCGATCGACAAAAATCCCGAGCTGAAAAAAGCCGTCGAGACAGAGCCAGCCACAGCGCAGCTCTGGCACATCGCGACAAAGCTCGAAGGCCTCACCCGCGGCGTCGGCGTGCATGCGGCGGGC
>JANPIS010000203.1:0-4377 GCA_031425095.1 Chthoniobacteraceae bacterium | reverse complement strand
GGGGATTCGCTGTTGGAATTGTCGGCGAGTTTCCTGGATGCGCGCCCGAACAACACGAAGCCGTCGGTCACATTCTTCTGCCAGATATTTCTTTTCAAAGGTGAAGCCCGCGGAGTGCATCAGACGTGGCCGAACAACATTTCCGAGGCCATCGCGAGCGGCTCGGCGCAAATCACGACGCTCGGTGGTAAGGCCGATGATTGGAAACAGCTCACCGCGAAATCGCTCGTCTCTGCCGAGGCCGACTTTGCCGTGGCGCAAATCAGCGCACGCCCGAATCTCCGCGTGCCGATGCCGCCGCAGCTTTTCGTCGATGACGTGAAGCTCACGCTCAAAACCCAGCCCGCGCTCCCGGTGCGCGTGGTGCAGCGCTGATTTTTCCGATGCTCCGCTGCCTGCTCATCTCTGCGTTCGTCCTGTCGCTGCGGTGCGTGCTTTCCGCCGCCGGGCCCGCAGCTTTCTTCGAGCAGCATTGCACCGACTGCCACGATGCGGAGTCGAAGAAAGGCGGGCTCGATTTGACGGCTCTCGCGTTGAAGCTCGATGACCGCGCGAACTTCGCGACTTGGGAGAAGGTGCATGAACGCATCGCGAGTGGCGAGATGCCGCCGAAGAAGAAGGCGCGTCCGCCGGTGGAAGAGACGCGCGTCTTGCTGGGCGAACTCGACACCCAGCTCACGGAAGCGGATGCGGCGCGCGTGGCACAGGAAGGTCGCGTGCGGATGCGACGGATGACGCGCGCGGAGTTTGAGAAC
Organism: Chthoniobacteraceae bacterium; assembly: GCA_031425095.1. Taxonomy (GTDB): domain Bacteria; phylum Verrucomicrobiota; class Verrucomicrobiia; order Chthoniobacterales; family Chthoniobacteraceae; genus JANNXQ01. Next base: position 3,622 of record JANPIS010000203.1, on the reverse strand, counting down.
ACGCTCGGCGATTTACTCGCGCTGCCGCGGCTCGACATCCAGGCGTTGCTGCCCGCCGATGGCACCGTCGCGGGTTTCGACAAGATCGCGACCGGCCTCGACCTTTCGCCCGCGCATCTTGCGGCCTACGCCGAGGCGGCGGAGAAGGCGCTCGACGCGGCGATTGCCACGCGCAGCACGCCGCCGCCGGTGTTCAAGCGGCGCATCTATCCGGCGGGGTTGTTCAAGTTCGAGTTCAACCTCGGCCTCGGCCAATACGTGCTGCTGAAGGACAAACAGCCTGACCCAGCGCTGACGGTGCGAGGCGGCTTCGAGGACAAAAAGGGGCACGTGGGCGACCAGGGGCCGGACCTCGCGGAGCGGAAGCGTCTCTGCAACGAGCTCAAACTCGCGCAGAGCCGGAGCGCGGTTGGTTTGCTGAATGCGAATCTCGCGGGCTACGAGGCGGCGTTGAATGTGTCGCCCATCTACGCGGGGCAGTATCGCATGCGCATTTCACTTTGGGGCTTTCAGTGGAACGCGGGCAAGCCGGAGCCTTGCGCGGCACCACAGGCCGCCGTGCTGCGGGCGCACGAGGAGGGCAAGCAGCAGGAAGGCGGGCGTCTGCTCAGTGCCTTCACCGCGCCGTCGATCCAGTCGAACGAAGCGGAAATCACCGCGTGGCTCGAGGCGCATGAGAGCCTCGTGTTCGACCCGGTGTCGGTGCCGTGGAATGGACTGCGCATAGGGCAAATCGCGGGACGTGCCGCGAAGCATATCGGCCCCGGCGTGGCGCTGGATTGGTTCGAGATTGAGGGGCCGCTGAATCCGTCGTGGCCGCCAGAAAGTCACACGCGGCTCTTCGGCGACCTGCCCATCGCGAAGCTCGCCGCTGGCTCCGATGTCATTCCGCCGCAGCGCGATGCGGTGCGAAGCATCGGCGGCTATTTGCCGAGCATGCATTTCGACCTCACGCCGCAGGAGCGCAAGCCGCCGCTGGAGACCGTGCTGTCGGCGCAGCCCGTCGAGGACGCGCGCCGCTTGCTCGCGGGATTTTTGCCGAAGGCCTTCCGCCGTCCGGTGAGTGAAAGCGAAGTCGCGCCCTACGTCGCACTCGTGATGAAGCGGCTCGCGGCGAAGGATTGTTTCGAAGACGCGATGCGCCGCGCTTACGTCGCGGTGCTCACGTCGCCGGAGTTCTTGTTCCATCCCGCCGATGTCTCGCGCGAGCCCGTGCCGGTCCCGAACGCGAAGCTCTTCACGCTGGCCTCGCGCCTTTCCTACTGGCTCTGGAACGGCCCGCCCGACGACACGCTGCTCGCCACCGCACGCGATGGTTCGCTGCAACGCACCGACGTGCTGCATCGCGAAGTGGACCGCCTGCTCGCCGACCCGCGCAGCGAGCGTTTCATCCACGACTTCACCGACCAGTGGCTCGACCTCCGTCGCGTGAACGAGACCACGCCCGACCCGCAGCTTTATCCCGAGTATCGCTTCCTCCTGCACGAGGGCATGGTCGCCGAGACGCGCACTTTCCTCCGCGAACTCATAGCCCGCGACGCGCCCGTCCGCGCGCTCGTGGTGCCGGAGTTTGCGATGCTCACCCAGCGCCTCGCCGAGCACTACGGCATCGCGGACGTGAGTGGCGTGGAAGTGCGACGCGTGGTGTTGCCCGAGGGGAGCCCGCGCGGCGGCCTGCTTGCTCAGGCGGCGATTTTGAAACTCACCGCCAACGGCACCACGACGTCGCCCGTAAAGCGCGGTGTGTGGGTGATGGACCGCCTGCTCAACGAACCCGCGCCGCCCCCGCCGCCGAGCGTGGGCGCGATTGACCCCGACACGCGCGGCGCCACGACCGTGCGCGAGCAACTCGACAAACATCGCAACGACGCAAGCTGCGCCGCGTGCCATGCGAAGATCGATCCCGCGGGTTTCGCTCTGGAGAGTTTCGATCCCGTCGGCGGCTTCCGCACGCGCTACCGCTCCACGGGCAAAGGCGACGTGCCGCCGGAAAAAGGCCGCACTGCCTGTAACGTGACCTACAAGCTCGGTCCCGCCGTGGACGCCAGCGGCGCACTTCCCGACGGTCGCGCTTTCAAGGACGTGAACGAACTCACCACGCTGCTCGCCCAAGACCCCGCCCGCCTCGCCCGCGCCTTCGTCGCACACCTCTCGCGCTACGCCACCGGTGCCGAAGTCTCCTACGTCGACCGCGCCGAAATCGGGCGCATCGTCGCATCCACACAAGACAAGCAGTTCGGAATCCGCTCGCTCATCCACGCGCTGGCGGAGAGCAGCATCTTTTTCGACAGGAGAATGGGGACAGAAGAATGAGCTGAAGTCCCCTCCCATCCGATTCTTCTGTCCCTATTCTCCTGTCGATTTTTCCGCATGCCCATCCACCGCACACTTGAACTCGATAGCATCAGCGATCGCGATTTCGCTCAGATTGACGCCGCAGTGATGCGTTGTGCCTATGCCAACCAGAACCATTTCGGACGACTCTTCGATGAACGGGTCTATGAGAACGATGTGGCCGCGCGGTTGAGGGCAGAGGGTTTCGAAGTTCACACGCAAGTGCCGGTGAAGGTGAGTCACGGCCAATTCGAGAAGACCTACTTTCTGGACCTCGTCGTGAACCAGATGCTCTACGAGCTAAAGGTCGTCAGCACCCTGCTCCGCGAGCACGACGCCCAGGCTCTTCACTACGCGATGCTGCAAGACATCCGTCTGGTGAAGCTCATCAACTTTGGCGAGGCGGAGATCCGCGGGAAACTGCTGCGCAATGCCCTGACCGAACCCGAACGCCACCAGCCCACCATGCGAAAAACAGGATGGAAACCGCTGGGACCTCGTTGCACGGAGTTGACCGAGCACCTCAAAGAACTCATTCGCGACTGGGGGACTCATTTGGATTACCGACTCTACAACGAGGCCCTCATCCATCACTTTGGAGGCGAGGCCCACTGCCTTCAGCGGACAAACCTGATGTCTGGAAGCGTGACGCTTGGAACGCATGCAGTGCCTCATCATGCCGCCGAACATGGCTTCATCGTCACAGGCTTCACGCGGCCCCAGCCCAGCTATCGTCAGCATCTGGAAGTCCTTCTGCAACACGCACCCACGCTGAAATGCATTCAATGGATCAATCTGAACCACTCCCGGCTGGAGGTGACGACCATCGAGCCCGAAATCGACAGGAGAATAGGGACAGAAGAATAGCCTGAAACAGAACCCAAAATCCATTCTCCTGTCCCCATTCTTCTGTCGATTCCCACCATGACTAATCGCCGTCATTTCCTCCGCGCCGCTGGCGCATTTCTCGCGCTGCCGCTCCTGGGACGTGCCGCGGAGAGAGTCGCACCGCGCCGACTCGTCGCCATCCATGTGCCACTCGGGATGATGCCGCAGTTTTTCTTTCCGAAGACGGGTGAGGCTTCGAGTCCGTATCTCGATCTGCTCGCGGCGCATCGCGGGCAGTTCACCGTGTTCTCCGGCCTGTCGCATCCGGGCGTGGATGGGAATCACCATGCGGGGCAGTGTTTCCTCACCGGCGCGCCGCATCCGGGGCAGCCGACGTTCCGCAACTCTCTTTCGCTCGACCAACTCGCCGCGGAGAAGATCGAGCTGGAGAACCGGTTCC
>JANPIS010000202.1:0-22326 GCA_031425095.1 Chthoniobacteraceae bacterium | reverse complement strand
GCCGCTGTCGCGGTGAAAAGCAAAACCGCACCGCATGACGTGCCGTGGAGCGAAGTGAAGCCCGTCATCGAGAAAGGCCGACTCGGGTGATGGAGGAGCACCTCATTGGTCGAAGAAATCATTGTGCAGGCCGGCGACGTTGCAGACTGGTAACGGCTCACCTCCTTCCTCTTCTTCTCTTGCTCTGCAGCAGCCACTCCTGGGCCGCGACTTCTGACTCTGGTCTCAGCATTTACGGCGGCACGAGTGCGGGTGTGGTCGCGGCGGTGCAGGCGGCGGAGATGGGGAAGCGCGTCGTGATCGCCGAAGCGGCGCAGCATCTCGGCGGGATGAGTGTGAAGGGACCGCGGTGGTGATGGCTCTGGACTCGAGTGTGCCGGTGCAAGAAGTGGGTTATCCGAAACTCCGCGCACGCTTGCTCAACGACAAACAAGTTATCGCCGCGCCGCCGGGCGAGTAACAAAGGTTTCATCCACCACCCAGCCATGAACCGCCGGACGTTTCTCACTTTCACCGCCGCCGCCGCGATCGATGTCACTTTCCTCCCGCCATCCCTGTGTGCGGCCGATGCAGCCACCGCCGTCGAGCAGGCACACTCGGAAATCTGGCGCCGCTTCATCGACAAGCATGGCGTGATGCTCGACTTCACGGATCTCGATGGCTCGGTGAATCTTCCCACGCCCGAGGAGTGTCGCGAGGGCAAGCCGAACGCGCTCGGCTGGTGGGCGCCGATCGAGAATGGCGCGATGTTCAACGGTCTCTACATGGATGCCGCGATCCTGCGATGGCGGCGGAGCCGCTCGGCGGACGACGCCGAGAAAGCGCGCCGACTCATGGAGGGGCTGCTCTTTCTCAATACGATCAGCGACGTAAAGGGCTTCGTAGGTCGCGGCGTGACCACGGATGGGAAGTCGCACTACGCGATGGGCTCGAACGATCAGACGCTCCCTTGGTTCGTGGGCCTCTGGCGCTACTGGGAGAGTGAACTCGCGACGGCGGAGGAGAGGCAGCGCATCGCGCGGCACCTCAGGGAGACGGCGGAGGAGATCGCGCGGATCGGGTGGAAGATGCCCGCCGAGGCGCCTTTCGGGACGCGGGGATCGTTCGAGGGATTTCACTTCGATGAGGCGGCGCGAAAGCTTTTCACCATGAGGCTGCTTCACATCGTGACCGGCGAGGAGAAGTGGCACGCACTTTACCTCGAGGAACTCCAGCGGCGCGGCGGAGAGCGTAATCTCAGTAAGCTCGAGACCTGTCAGGCGGGGATGCAGTTCTTTTACGCGAGGACGCACAACTGGACCTCCTGCACCGCGGTGAGCGCGCTGCGCGGGCTGTGGGAACTGGAGACCGACCCCGACCGCAAAGCCACTTACGCCCGCGGTCTCGCGGCCAGTGCCCGGCTCGCCGCGGAGAGCCTGCCGCTGGCCGCGCAGTTCGATCATGGCGACGGCACGACCTTCAGCCAGGACTGGCGGGCCTCGATGCTCCCGCTCTGGAAGCCGCAGAGCACGGAGCAGGAAGCGGCCGCGCTCGCCGGCGAGCAGTTGCGCGCATTTATGAAGACTTCTCCGCGCCGCGGCAAAGAGACCGCCTTCATCCGCGAGCCGACATCCGCCGCATGGATCGTGACGCTCTGCCCTGACGCGGAAATCGTGCGACCGCACGTCGCGGCGATCGAGCGAATGATTGCGCAGTTCGACTACGCGAAGCTCTACTACTGCACCTTCTTCTGGGTGGAAGGCGCGTGGTGGCGGCTTCCGCGGTAGAGCCGGCTGTCGTCGGATGGATCGTTGCACGGGACTGGGTAAGTTGGGTCTTGTTTCGGCTTGTGAGGAGGGGTGTTGTTCCTAGACTCCCGGCCCCCTGCGCACCATGCCTCCTACCGCCAAACGCCTCGTTCTAAAATTCGGCTCCGGTGTTCTCGCCAACACGCGTGGCAATACGTTGGACGAACGGCAATTTACGCGGATCGCGGCTGAAGTATCTGCGCTGGCAAAGGCTGGGCATCAATGTGTGATCGTCTCCAGTGGAGCGGTTGCAGCCGGACTCGGCGCGTTGGGATTGAAGGAACGGCCGGAGGCGCTCGCGGCGCGGCAGGCTTGTGCGGCGGTCGGGCAGTCGCAGCTCATGCAGACTTACGGCGCGAAGTTTTTCCGGCACGGGCTGCAAGTGGCTCAGCTCCTCCTCACGCATGGTGATCTCGACAGCCGCACCCGGTCTGCGAACGTCCGCAACACTCTGGACCGCATCTTTGAACGCAAGACAGTGGTGCCGATCATCAATGAGAATGACTCCGTCGCGGTGGAAGAGCTGCGCTTTGGCGACAATGATCGCCTCTCCGCGGAAGTCGCGCTGCTCGTTCGAGCGGACATTCTGATCCTGCTGACCAGTGTGGATGGCCTGCTCGACGAGCGTGGCAAGACGGTTCCGGTAGTGGAGGACATCGGCGATGTGGCGAGTCTCGTGCGGCAGGAGAAGGGACGACTATCGGTGGGCGGAATGGCGTCGAAGCTCGAGGCGGTGCGGCTGGCCGTGGAGGCCGGGATCCCGACGTACGTCGTGAGCGGACGGAAAGCCGGACAAGTTCCGGCGATCGTCGCGGGCCGCCGGGCGGGCACGCGCTTTTTTGCCAAGGGTGAAGAGCACGTCGCATCGACGAAGTGACGCGTCGCTGCGGGTTTGTTTTTCGCGCCGTTTCGGGTAAGTAGCGCTCCCGCTTATGTTGGAACTCAAAGATCAGATCCTCGACTTCGGACGCCGAGCGCGCGCTGCAGCGCGCATTCTCGCTCGCACGCCTGCCGAGCAGAAGAATCGCGGGCTGGTCGCAATGGCCGAGGAACTCGTGAGCGACGCGCTGGCGATCCTCGCCGCGAATGCGCACGATCTGGAGAAGGCGCGTGCGGACGGTCTTTCCGGAGCGATGCTCGACCGGCTCGCGCTGAATGAGAAGCGTCTCGCGGGCATGGCCGATGGGATTCGTCAGGTGGCCGAGTTGCCCGATCCGGTCGGTGAAATCCTGCGGGACTGGACGCGGCCGAATGGGCTGCGCATCCAAAAGAAGCGCGTGCCGATCGGCGTGGTCGGGATCATTTACGAGTCGCGGCCGAACGTGACCAGCGACGCCGCAGTGCTCTGCACCAAGACCGGCAACGCGACGATTCTGCGTGGCGGCTCGGAGTCGATTCACTCGAATGTCGCGATCGCAGCGGCGCTGAGTCGCGGCGGCGCCCGGGCCGGCCTGCCCGCGGACAGCGTGCTGCTCATCCCGACCACGGATCGCGAAGCGGTGAAACTGCTCTGCCAGATGGATCGTTACCTCGACGTGATCGTGCCGCGCGGCGGCAAGGGACTGATCGAAGCCGTGGTGAGCAACGCCCGCATGCCGGTGATAAAGCACTACGACGGCATCTGCATCATGTATGTGGACAAGGACGCTGACCTCGCGATGGCGGAGTCCATCGTGGTGAACGCGAAGTGCCAGCGTCCCGGCGTGTGCAATGCGATCGAGACGGTGCTCGTGCACCGCGACATGGCGGAGAAGTTTTTTGCGACTACGGGGCGCGCGTTGGTCGAGAAGGGCGTGCAACTGCGCTGCGAGGAGCGTGCGCTGAAGCTCGGTTCGGCACTTGGTGAGAAAGTGATTGCGGCGACGCCGGAGGATTTTCTCACGGAGTTTCTAGAGCTGATCCTCGCGGTGAAGGTCGTCGATTCACTCGATGAAGCGATCGCACACATCGAGGAGCACGGCTCGCATCACAGCGACGGGATCGTAACGCGTGATGCGGGGGCGGCGGAGCGGTTCCTTGCGGAAGTGGACAGCGCGACGGTCTATTGGAATGCGAGCACGCGCTTCACCGATGGCGGAGAATTCGGCTTTGGCGCGGAGATCGGGATCTCGACGGACAAGCTGCACGCACGCGGGCCGATGGCGCTGGAGGAGCTGACGACTTACAAGTACGTGCTCCGCGGCGACGGACAGATTCGGAGCTGACCTGCAGCTACGACTTGTCCGCTGGGTGCACGGCCGTCGGCGCGAGGATCGCGTCGCGCATGCCGTGGAGGAGCTTTTTGTCCGGTGGGCAAATCGTCGCAAGTGCGCCGCGCAACTCCGCCTTTCCATCGATGACGAAGTAATAGGGACAGAGCCGGACGCGGCCGCGCATCGTCTCGAGCTCGCCGCCGGCTTCGCGTTGGAAGCGCTGCTCAACGAGCCGGCCCTTGTGGAAACGCTGGAGCAGATACGGGTGACTGGCGAACGACGCGAGCGCCTCCGCGATGGCCTCCTGCCATTCTGCCTGCGGCGCGTCCGAGCCGAGCACCACGCTTCGGCTGCCCCACGCCGTTTCGTGAAAGCCACTGATCTTCAGGATGAGATCGCGCTGCTTCTGGCTGAAGTGCTTCAGCTCTTCCCACGACTGAATCTCCAATCCCGGAATCACCGCGTGCTGTGGCAGCGGCGTGGGATCGAGCAGCCAAGTGTAGGGGATGTGCTTTTGCAGCTCGAGGAAGTGCCGATCGCCGAGTTCGCGGCGCCAGAAGTCCCGGAGTGGCCGCATCCAGAAGAGTGCGAACCACATCTTCTCCTCGAGGTAGGCTTTGAAAGGCGGAGTGACTGTCGCCGCTCCGCTCGCAGCGGCGTCCATGATCGTCCGGGCTGTGGGAATGTTCGGGAGATCGAAGAGTTCGAAGAAGCGGTAAAGGAATTGTGGATTGCGGATTGCGGATTGCGGATTGAAAGATTCCGCCTCATGGACGCGGATCGCACCGCACACTTCGCGGGCGAGCCATTCCATCTCCGGTCGGTAGGTCGCTGCTTCCTTGGAGACGAGCACGTCGCCTCCGCCCCCGAGGATTGCGCGAAAGCCGTCGATCATCCCCCGCGCTCCGCCGACGATGTCATGCGTGCCGGGCGCGGCGTAGGTCTGGTTCAGCCAGCCGGTGAGACCGATGCCGCCCGGGACGCTGTCGAGTTCGGCGATGGTGAAGCCTTCCTCCGTGAGCACGAGGTCGGGTCGGATGACGAGCGGGATGTCGGCGCGGAACTCCTTTCGCCGCCCATACTCGATCAGCTCCTGCGGCTTGCCGCGATCGAGCCAGTCGGCGATCCACGCCGGTTGCTTCCCCACTGCGCTGCGCTGATAGAGTTCATTGCACGCGCGGACGAAGAGCAGCAGTCGATGGCCGAGCTTGCCGAGATCCTCCGCCAGCCGCGCGTCGATGGCGAAGGGCTCGGGAGACAGGAGGAAATCCTTGTCCGCAAAAAGCTGCTCCGCCGGGAAGGCGGCGCGGATTGCGGCGAGGCGGGCTTGGGCATCCATCGCGACAAGCTCGCCAGTCCGCCGTGGAAACTGCGAGCACAGACCGGAAGAAAAAAAGGCGATCGCGCGATCAGTCCTCTGCCTCGTCGCGCCGCGCGTCGTTGCGTTTCAGCACGAGCGAGATCATCCGCACGAGATCATCGCTCAGCACCGGCTTGAACATCACCAGTGCATCGATGCTGCCGAGAAAGTCATTCACCTTCGGATGATCCGCGTAGCCCGTGATGAAGAGAAAGCGCGAGGCGAGGTGCGGTTTCGTCTTCTTCACCGCGAGATAAAACATGTCGCCCGGCATCGTCGGCATGAGCATGTCGCAGATGATCACGTCGAAGTCCGTGGTCATCGTCTCGCGAAATCCTTCCGCGCCATTCGTCACCGTGGTGACGATGAAATTGTGCGACTCGAGCAGTGACTTGAGCGTTTCCGCGAGTTCCTCGTCGTCGTCGAGGAGGAGGATGCTTTTGATGTCGAGGTCGGAGCGCTCGGGGTGGAGCGGCTCGGGAAGAATCGTGCTCGAGGGAAAATTCATCGTCCGTGGAAGGGGCTTGAGTGGTCCATTTTGTGCGCTAGTCTCGTGCCACTTTTAGGCCGGCTTAGCTCAGTTGGTAGAGCAGCTGATTTGTAATCAGCAGGTCATCGGTTCGAACCCGATAGCCGGCTCCAAGTCTCTCCCAGACTGCTCTTTTTCGTGGACACCTTTGCCGCGCTTGCTCGCTAAGTGACGGCTGTGCGCATCCTCCACACCATTCACACTGTGAACCCGGCCACCGGCGGCACGGCGGAGGCGGTGCTGCAACTGGCGATCGCGCACGCGAAGCTCGGGCACTCGGTCGAGATCGCGTCGATGGATGTGCCGGACGATGCGTGGGTGAAAGAATCGCCGGTGTCGGTGCGAGCGCTCGGGCCGGGGCGGGGGAGCTTCGGCTATTCCGCGCAACTGGTGCCGTGGCTTCAGCAGCGCGCGGGCGACTTCGATGTGGTGGTCGCACACGGCTTCTGGCAGCACCACAACGTTGGCGTTTCGAAGGCGCTCCGTGGCGGGGCCACGCCGTACGTATTGTTTCCGCACGGGATGCTCGACGATTGGTTTCGCCGCACCTACCCGCTCAAGCATTTGAAAAAGTGCGTGTACTGGTGGCTGTGGCAGCACCGCGCGATGGAGCAGGCGGCGGTCGTCATTTTCACTTCGCAGGAAGAGTGGCGCAGCTCGCGGCGATCGTTCACGCCATTCCGCTGTCGCAAGGAGATCGTGCCGCTCGGGATCGTGGCGCCACCGGGCGATGGGGCACGGCTCCGCTCCGCATTCCTTAAAGCGATGCCGATGCTCCACGATCGGCGCGTGCTCCTTTTCCTCGGGAGGATTCACGAGAAGAAAGGCTGCGATCTGCTTGTGGACGCGGTGCGAACTTTGCGCGGGGAACCTGCGTGGGCCGCGCAGGGCGCCCGGCCGTGTGTTCTCTTTCTCGGTCCGTGTGCGGATGCGGAGTATAGGAAGAGGCTGGAGGCGCGCTCGAAAGACGAATCCGGCGCGGTGGATATCGTCTGGGGAGACATGGTTTCCGGTGATCTAAAATGGGGCGCTTTTTACGCCGCGGATGCGTTTGTCCTGCCGTCGCATCAGGAAAATTTCGGGGTCGCGGTGGTCGAGGCGCTGGCCTGTGGAGTGCCCGCGTTGATTTCCAATCAGGTGAACATCTGGCGCGAAGTGGTGGCCGATGGCGCCGGGCTTGCGGAACCTGATGACCTTGCCGGCACCGAGCGGCTGCTGCGCCGCTGGATCACCATGGACGCGGCGGAGCGGATGAAGCTGAAGGAGCGCGCGCGCCGCTGTTTTGCGCAGCGCTTTGAAATCGATCGGGCGGCGGAACGTTTCCTCGGCGTGCTCCAGACCGTGGTGGCTACAGCGCGTCGCGGAGGATCTCGAAGATGACCGTGTTGTCGAGGTAGCCGCGCAAGCGCTCCGAACCATCGCCAATGCCCGCCGCGAGCACATCCTCGGCAGTGTTCAGGGCGGATGGGGTGCGAAAGGCGGCGGGTTCGGCGCTTGGCTTCGCTGCGGCGTCGGGCGGCTGCGGGCCGTTCGGTCCGGTCGTCCAGGCGATCGCGGGCTGGCCGGAGGCGTTGGTGCCGAGCAGCGCCACACCGTGATCCTGCCGGAGTGGATAGCCGTTCAGGGAAAGGCCGCCGGTGGCGTGCTTGCCGACCGCGAGGATGAGCGATTTCACGCCAGCGTATTTCTGGGCGGTGGCGAAGGCGTGATCGAGGGCGACGGTCTCCGCGATCAGTTGCTCCCCGGCGTTTCGCTCGGAAGCGGTCGTGGCCAGCGAGGCATCGACGACGAGCACGTAGCCGGCTCGGTTCGTCTGCAAAAACTCGATTGCGCGGCGGACCATGTCGGCGAGCGTCGGCTGCGTCGTGCCCGAGGCCGTTTCATTGCTGAAAGCGAGCGTCCCTGGGCTGAACACACCGAAGAGCGGACGCCGACTGTCGGGCGACGCATCTTCCAGCTCGGCGCGCGTGCCGACGACCTGGCGTCCGGTCTTGCGCAGCTCGGCGAGAAGATCGCGTCCATCGGGGCGTTGCCCCTCCGATGTCGGTGGCAGGAAGTCCGCGCCGCCGCCACCGAGCGCGAGATCGAGTTCCGCGATACCGGTGAGCGCTTTCGCCAGCTGCGAAGCTTCGCGGGCGTCGTGGTGGTGAGCGTAGAATGCCGCAGCCGAGGGACCCGCGAGCGAGCCATTCGTGACCAGCCCGATCGCGCGACCGCTCGTGCGCGCCAGTTCGAGGATCGTGGGAAGTTTCCGGCCCTGCGGGTCGATCCCGACGGCGCGGTGATTGGCCTTGCGGCCCGTGGCGAGCGCGGTTGCCGCGGCGGCCGCATCGGGAACGGCGAAGTCCGCCGCATCATTCCGAAGCAGCGCCCAGTGCGGCAGCGACTCGAGCGCGAGCCGGTAGTCCGCGCCACCCTCATAAAGACGCGCCGCAGTGAGGTGCCGCGCGACCATGCTGTCGCTGACAAACAGGATGATCCCAAATGGCTTCTGCACCACCCAAGTGCGGACGTACAGCCAGCCAAAGGTCGCAAACACGAGCAGACAGGCGAGCGCGAGCAGACGGTTGCGAAGTTTCATCCGGACGAGGGGCGCCGATTCAAAGGCGGCTCATGTGCTGTGGCAATGCCGGAAATGTACACGCTAGGCAGTCTCGACCGCATCGACGACGCGCACAGCTTGTGCAGCTGCGCGCACATTGTGGACGCGGAAGATCGCCGCGCCGCGCAGCATCCCTTGGACGATGCAAGCCACCGTGCCGGCGTCGCGGTCCGCCGGCGTGGGAAGCCCCAGAACCTCACCGATTACGGTCTTCCGCGAGACCGGCAGCAGGATCGGTCGGTCGAAGTGCGCGAGACGATCAAGCTCGCGGTAAATGCGGAGGTTGTCGGCGCGCTGCTTCGCGAAATCGATGCCAGGATCGAGGATGATCGCGTCCCGCGGGACACCCGCCTGCTCAGCGAGCGCGATCTTCTCCTCGAAGAACTCATCGAGTCGCGTCATGATGTCGTCGTAGCCGACGTGGGTGTGCGGCATCTTCGGCTCGCCGACGCTGTGCATGATGAGCAGTGCCGCGCCGGTCTCCGCACAAGTGCGCGCATTCGCATCCGTTGGGAGTGCGCTGATGTCGTTGAGAATGTGGCCACCGACCGTGAGCGCCGCACGTGCGACCGCAGGCCGCCAGGTATTCACCGAGAGCATCACGTCGTCGTTCCACTGTTCGATGAAGCTCACGAGCCGCGCGGCCTCCTCGTCCTCGGGGATTGCGCCGCGATTCGTCCGCGCGCTCTCCGCGCCGATGTCGATAACGTCCGCTCCGTCAGCGACGAGTTGCCGGGCGTGTTCGAGCGCAGCCCCGACCTCTGCGATTCCGTCGCCGGAAAACGAATCCACCGACAGATTCACGATGCCCATGACGAGCGGGCGGCGTGGAAACTCGATGGTGTGCCCGCGAGCGACGAGCTTCACGGCAGCGGCACTAGGGAAATCTTCCGGCGGGAAAAGCGCGCGGTCTGCGAGTAGCCCGCGTCTTTCGCGAGAGCGACGGCTTCGGTGAAGCCAGCGCCCAATTCGTCGACTGCGTGCGAGTCCGAATTGATCAGCAGCGGGACGCCCGCCTCGCGCGCCATCTTCACAAACTCGGCCGCCGGATACAGCTCGCGGCAGTCCTTGCGCAGGCCGGCCGTATTGATCTCATACGCCACGCCGCACTCCGCCATCGCGGCGATCGATGGCTCGTAAAAGCGCCGCAGGTCGCCCTGCGGTCGGTAGCCGAATTTCTTCGGCAGATCGGGATGCCCGACGAAGTCGTAGAGCCCGCTGCGGATCGCGCGCTCGTAGGTCTGCCAATAGCTCGCCCAGATTTCGTCGGCATTGGCCATGTGCCGGCGCATGTGGATCGGATTATCGATGTCCCAACCCTCCGGGATGTAGTGGACGCTGCCGATGAAGAAATCCCAGTCCGCCATCCCGGCGAGTTCTTCGATCCACGCTTCACGCCCGGCGATGAAATCGCACTCGAGGCCGAGGCGGATCTGGAGCTGCGGAAATTCCGCCTGCGCGCGCCGGACTTCGTCGAGGTAGCGCGGGAGATCGTCGCGACCCATGCGCCAGTTGTCGAATTGCTCCGGCATCGGATTGTGATCCGCGAAGCCGAGTTCCCCGAGGCCCAGCTCCACGGCGCGGCGCGCATACTCGACGGGCCAGTCCGCGGCGTGATGACAGAGCGGCGTGTGGACGTGATAGTCGGAGAGCTGGGTGAACATGGCCGGAGTATGTCGCCCGGCTCAGGGCCGTACCCAATCGAAGAATCCAAGCGTCTCAAGATCCGCGCGCAACTTCACCAGTTGCTCTGGAGACAAACTCACATGCGGAAGCCTGGCCGGGCCGACCTCCACGCCAAGCATGCCCATGAGCGCTTTCATCGCGGCCATGAATCCGTAACTGGCGAGAACCTGGACGAGGCGAGCGCTGCGCAACTGCTCCTCGCGGGCGGTCGCGAGGTCGCCGCGCTGAAATGCGGTAATGAGGCGGGTGTAGATCGGGGCGGCGACATTGTAGGTGCTGCCGACGGCGGAGGTCGCGCCGAGCGCGAGCGCGGAGAGGAGGAATTCGTCGATGCCGAAGGGAATGGTCCATGGCCCGCCTGGTGCGTGCAGGCAGAGCTGATAAGCCATGAGGTCAGAGTTGCTGAACTTCACGCCAGCCAGCGTGGGGACTCGGCCCCCCGCCCGCGCGAGGAACTCCGGCATCGAATGGCTCAAGTTCGTGAACGACGGAATGTCATACCAATAAAAGGCGGTCGCCGGCGCTGCCGAGGCGATGTGGGCGGCGCACGCGATGAGGGCCGCAATATCGCGCGGCTTGAAGTAGTTCGGCGCCACCGCGGAGATGGCAAAGGCTCCAAGTTGCTCGGCCTGGGTGGCGAGGGTGCGCGCGTCTTCGAGGCAGTTACTGCCGACGTGGACGATCACCTTCATCGGTGTGCCGCGCACGACTTCCATCCACCGCACGGCGAGGGCGCGCCGCTCCTCCAGGGTGAGCGAGTGACACTCGCCGGTGGTGCCACCGATGAAGACTGTGGCGATACCGCCGGTCAGCAGATGCGCGGCTTGTTTCTCGACCGCGCCGAGATTCAATGCTCCGTCACGGTGAAAGGGCGTGTGCGTGGCGGCGACGATGCCAGTAAGGGAATGCGAGAAGGCCATGGTGGTGGCTAGGCTCTAGGTGATCGGCAATCCACTCGCAAGCAGCACCGTTTCCTGAACGGCGAGATCGTGCTCGGGGGAAAACTCGAACGCCTTTTCGCCACGGATCACGCGTGCCAGATCCGCGAAATCCCCGTCGTAGCGTCCGCCCGTGCGCGCGAATTTCAGGTCTTGATAGCCTTTCTTGTATTCGCCGCGCGCGGCGTCGAGGGCGAGGCGGGCCGTGGCGGGTTCGAGGGGACGAATGTCGAACGTGCCGCGGGTGCCGCAGACCACGAACTGCCGGCGCGCGCCGCCTTCGATTTCCACGAGCGCGCTGCGCACGGTGACCGTGGCTTTGGCGTATTCGAGCACCGCGAGTTGATTGTCCGCGAGGCCGTCGCCAGCCGGCGAGACGCTGCGCGCGTGCGGGGTGACTTTCTGCGGTCGCCCGAGCACGGTGACCACCGCATCGATGACGTGGCAGCCGAGTTCAAACATCGACCCGCCCCGATACGCGAGCAGTCCCTTGCGTTCCGCGACGCCGAGCGCCTTGCTCATCGCGGTGTCGATCGAGAAGACCTCGCCGAGCGCGCCTTCGCGGATGAGTTGGAAGCAAAGTTGGAAGGCCGGATTGGAGCGAAACATGTAGCCCATCTGCACGGTGAGCTTTCGTGCAGTGGCGTCTGCGAGCAGTTTTCGGAATGCGGGGAGCGACTCGCCGGCTGGCTTATCGAGATGGATATGTGTGCCCGCCGCGATGCAGCGCGCGCCGGTGGCCAGCAGATCCTTCACTTCGGTCTCGACGGATACGGCTTGCAGGCTGGGCGTGTTGAAGAGCTGCTCCTCGGTCATCCACACGAGTCCTGCGTAGATCTTGCTCTTTTCTGCTGCTGCGCGGCGCGCGGGATCGTTTTCGACGATGCCGACGACTTCAAAATCATCCGACCCGCGCATCGCGTCCATCTTTCCGCCCGCGTGAGCGTGGCCGGTGCCGATCTGGCCGATTTTGATCCGGGGCTTCGGACCCTGTCCGCGGGCGACGCTGGCGGCGATGCCGGCGGCGGTTAGTTGACGGAGGAAGCTGCCGCGCGAGAGGGGATTCATGGCGCGATGGTTTTCCGCGAAGGAATCCGCGGATGCAAGCGACGCATGTGGTGGTGCGCCGGCAGATTCGCCGCGACCTTTGACCGCGCGCCGCTACAATCTTCGCCGTCGCAACCGCCAGCCGATGCCCACCTCCCAGCCACCCTCTCAATCGCCATCGCATCCAGGCGGAGCAACGCGGGTACTGGTGATCGATGACGACCGCGAACTCTGCTCGCTGATTCGCGCGTATCTCGAGCCGCTTGGCTACGAGGTCCTCGCGGAGCACCGTGGCCCGGAAGGTGCGGAGCGCGCGATTGGCGAGAAGTTTGACGCGGTGATCCTCGATGTGAATCTCCCCGGCATGGATGGGTTCGAGGTGCTGAAGCGCGTGCGCGGGCAATCGGATGTGCCGATCCTGATGCTCACGTCGCGGGGTGAGGAGACGGATCGCATCGTCGGTCTGGAGATGGGCGCAGACGATTATTTGCCGAAGACTTTTTCCTCGCGGGAACTGCTCGCGCGGCTGCGTGCCGTGACGCGTCGGGTGGCGCGCGCGGCGGAGAATGGCGGCACGCGCGACGAAGCGGAGATCGTGGTCGGCAAGCTGCGGATCAATCCCGGCGCGCGGGTCGCGATCCTCGGCGAGAAGCCGCTCACCTTGACCACGCTGGAGTTCGAGTTGCTCGCGTGCCTGGCGCGCTCGCGAGGACGCGTGAAGTCGCGGGAGCAACTCATCGCGACGATTGCGGATCGCGATTACGACGGGCTGGATCGTTCGATCGATGTGCACATCTGGTCGTTGCGTCGGAAGCTCGGCGATGATCCGAAGGACCCGCACTTCATCCGCACGGTGCGGGCGGTAGGCTACATGCTGATCAACCCCGACGCGGAGTAGGACGTGTTGTGAGCCTCCGCCCGATGCGCGTTTCACTGCCTCTCTACAGCAAGATTCTCGGATGGTTTTTCCTGAACCTCCTGGCGGTCGGGCTGGTCGCCGTGCTGCTCTTCGACGCGCAGTTTCATTTCAATCTCGACTGGTTCCTCGCGTTCGGCGCACGGGAGCGACTCGATGCGGTGCGGGATCTCATCATCGGCGAACTCGAGCTGAACAACCCCGAGGACTGGGAGCGGGTGCTCGAGCGTTACAGCGAAGCGCAACGCGTCCGCTTCACCTTGTGCGACGACGCCGGCGAATTCATCGTCGGCGCGACTGCGGAGTTGCCGAGTACGGTGACGGAACGGATTGCGAATCAGCCCACTTTCGCCCGCTTCGGCCGGCTGGCTGCGGCGACTCCTCCGGTGGAGTTTGCCGGCGAAGGTCCGCCTGCTCCCACGGCCGAGATGCTGCGGCGATGGGGGCCGCCGCGGCTCCCGCTGCGCGCGCTCATGCGCACGCAGCAGCCGACTCGCTACTGGCTGCTCGCCAGCGGATGCCTCGACAATCCGCTCGCCGGCCCACCTTTTCGCGTCGTCGTCGTGGCGGAATCCACGACGCTTAGCGCCGGAGGCCTGGTCTTCGATCCGAAGCCGTGGGTGGCGTTGTTGGTCGGCGTGATCGTCTTTTCGCTGCTCTTCTGGCTGCCGCTGGTGCGCGGGATCACGCGCACGCTTGCGCGGATGATGCAGGCGACGCGGCAGGTGGCGGATGGCCGCTTCGATGTGCGGCTGAACGTGCGGCGTCGCGATGAACTCGGCGCGCTCGGAGCGTCGATCGATCAGATGGCCTCGCGGCTCGACGGGTTGGTCACGGGACAGAAGCGTTTCCTCGGCGACGTCGCTCACGAGCTGTGTTCGCCGCTGGCGCGGCTGCAACTCGCGCTCGGAGTGCTCGAGCAGCGGGTGAAGGGTGAAGATGCGACTTTCGTGAAAGCGGCGAGTGAAAAGGCGGAGCAGATCGCCGCGCTGGTCGGTGAGCTCCTGTCCTTTTCCAAGGCGTCCTACGGAGCCCGTCCGGTGGAGTTGCAGGCGGTGAAGGTGCGCGACGTCGCGGAGGAAGCGATCCGTCGTGAGAAGACCGACGAGGTGGATGTGCGCTTGGAAGTCCCTGCGGAACTGCGCGCGATGGCGGAGCCGGACCTGTTGCTGCGCGCCCTCGCGAATCTCCTGCGCAATGCGATTCGGCATGCGGGGCAGGCAGGGCCGATCACCATCGGCGCGGCGCGCTCAGGTGAAGATGTGACGATCCGAGTCGCGGACGCCGGGCCGGGCGTGGCGGAGGAAGAGCTGCAGCGGATTTTCGACGCCTTCTATCGCCTCGACACGGCGCGCACGCGCGAAACTGGCGGCACGGGGCTCGGGCTCTCGATCGTGAAGGCGTGCATCGACTCGTGCTGCGGCACCGTGGTCGCGCGCAACCGCGCGCCACGTGGCCTGGAGGTCGAAATCCGGTTGCCCGCCGCAGAGGCGTGAAGGCGAACCTCAGCGGATCCCGAGGAGCCGGTTCTGCAGCAGCCAGCTGGTGAGGCTCGCGGAACCGATGCGCTTTTCTGAGACCCGGAGGTAGGCGGCGCGATCGATCGAGTTGTACGCTGCCCGGATGATGGTCGGACAGGTGACTCCTTCGCCCATCAAGTACAGCCGAGGCACGGTGCGCTGATCGCGTGCCGCCGTCGCCAGTGCGCCGGGGATGTCGGCATAGCGGGCGGCTGCCGGCAGGAACTGGGTCGAGCGCAGATCGCGCAGTTCGCTGAAGCGCATCCCGCGCGTATCGATCGCGGCGCTGTCGATGCCCGGTTGCACGCCGAGGGCGACGGCGGCGATCGGACCGGTATTGTCGAGCGCGACCACGGAGTGCCGGCCCTGCGGGTTGAACGCATTCATGGCTTGAATGAGCGTGCAGACATCCTGCACGCGCTGGCCGAAGAGCGCGCGATTGTAGCCAAAGGTGAAGCACGCGGCTTCGCGGGGATTCTTCGAGGCACGGGTCGCGGTCGCGCTCGGGCCATTCACGACGGATTCTCCCTGGCCGATGAGGTCCGCTCCCACGACGCGAATGCCGCTCTCCAACATGGTGACCACATCCGGGAGGAGCAGCGAGTTGGTGAAGAGTCCCGCTTTTCCGCGCTCCGTCAGATACAGCACTGTAATGCCGCCGAAGAGTGGAGGCTCGACGACGATGGTGGGAATTTCACACGCCCCATCGGCCGCCGCCTCGGTGCGAACCGTCGCACGATACGCTCGGCCCGTGCTGCGGGCTTCGAACGACTGGGCGCGAGCGGGTTGGGTCCGAGCGGGCGTCGGACCGACGAGTGCGCGCCACGCGGGAGCCGCGAGTCGGGCAAATTCTTTCGGCGACTTCGCGAGCTTCGCGTCGGAGTCGTCGTGCCACCAGCGGAGGAGCTTGCGCTCAAACTCACCACCGCCGGTGGGGGCCGGATGCGCGGCGTCCCAGACGGTGAGTTGCTCGCGGGTCAGCAGGGGATAGTCGCGCTCGGCGAGGCGTTCCGGCGGAAGGTTCAGCGCAAAGTGCCGATTGAACCATGCGTAGATGCTTTCGCGGGTCGGCAGGTTGTAGTTGTGGCCAAACTCCAGGCGCGCCCAGAGCGCGACATTTTCCGGCGCACCCATCAGCGCGTAGTGCTTCTTGAGCTCGGGAAATCCTTTCGTCTCCAACTCTTTCGTCCAGTCATTCGCTGCCGTCATGCCTTGCGGCTTCGGAGCGAAGAGCGCGGCGATTTCGACGTTGCCGGTGTCCACACGGAGCAGCGAAGCATTCTCGCAGGTGCATCCGCCCTGCATCGCGGTGGAAGTCATCACTGCCGGACACGAAACCGTGAGCCGCGGGTCAAGCGCGGCGAGCAGCAACGTCTGCGTGCCCCCGCCACTGGCTCCGGTGCAGCCGAGCCTCTTTCCGTCCACGTCCGGAAGCGCGGTGAGAAAGTCGAGCGCGCGGATGGAGTTCCAAGTCTGGAGACCCATGACACTCTGCGCGTGCGTTTCCGCCTGCGTGCTGAAGAGGCCCCAATACTCGCGCGTATTCATCTCGGGCCGCTGCTTCGCGAACTTGTGCACGAGATCGTAGCTGAGCTGCTGGCTGTCGCAGTAGCCGAGCATGTCATAGACGAATGCGACCACGCCCATGCGCGCAAGCTGAACGCCGATCGACTGGAACATGCTGCGCCCGCTCTCGGGCAGGCGTTCGCCGCCGCTCTCGAGTTCCTTCTTCATCTCGGCATCGGTGCGGATGGCGAAACGTGCGTCATTCCAGTGGCCGTGCGGGCAGAGCACCGCGGGGAAGGGGCCGGAGCGGCCTTTCGGGCGATAGAGGTTTCCGGTGACGAAGAGTCCCGGCATCGATTCGAAGAAGACTTTTTCGACGGTGTAATCGTCGCCCTCGATGCGGCCGTGGATCGTGCTGTTCAGCGGCGTCCGTGTCGGCTCGGGCCAGAGACCGAGCGCGACGCGCAACTGCATGCGCACGGCTTCGGCGCGGGACGTCCAGGCGTCCTGCGTTTCGGCGGGAGTGAAGGGGAAGTAGCCGTCGAGTTCCTTGAGCGGACCGAGGCGAGCGTCGTTCAGAGACGTGCCGGGCGGGAGGGCGCGCGGGACTTCGGCAAAGGCCACGCAACTACACAACAGTACCGACAAAAGAGCCTGGGGGAGCTTCATAGCCTGAACCGTGTCAGGTCGCTGGCGGGATCACAAGACGCGAAGCGCGCTTCCGCGCACACTGCCAATCGGCGTCCGTCGCCCGGTCACGCAGCATTTACGGACGGGCGGTGACCGCGTCCGCGTTGGGGAAGTTGGCCGGCACTTTCTGGGTCACCTTGCCGGTCGCGGCCCACTCGGTGCCGCGCTGCAGAGTGGTCGCAAAGCCGACACACTTCACCGCGTCCGCCGCGTGGCCGAGAGCGGTGTGAAAGACGCGACCCTTGCCGTAGGCGATCGTCATCAGCATCGGCTCGTCGAGTCCGGTGCCGCCGGTGGCGGGATCCGAGAAGGCACTGGCAAGCACCGTCACATTTTGGGCCGGGCCGCGCAGGCTGTCGTAGAGTTCGTCCTTGCCATGCATCCACTTCGCGGGAAGGCCGGCGGTGATGGGGTGATCAGTTGCCCGGGTGGTGATCAGGAATTCGTGCTGTTTACCGTGATGTCCGCCTTTGCCGGGGGTCATGTCGGGCGTCCATTTGCCAGCGACCATGCGCAGATAGGGGCCCGACTTTTCCGTGCGCCCGCCCCAGCCGCCGAGGCCGATCATTTCGTTATACGCCTTCCACTCGGTGAAGGCGTTATTGGCGGCATGCACGGGCACGAAGCCGCCGCCGCCGCTGACGTATTTTTCAAAAGCGTCGCGCATCTTGTCGCCCCAGAGCTCGCCGTTGTAGTTCGAGACGACGACCTGGTACTTCGAGAAGTCCGGCGCGAACGCGCTCAGGTCCGCGCCCTTCGCCGGCGAAGTCGCGACGTCCACTTTGCACAGATCCTCTTCTTCGAGGATGGCCTTGAACATCGGCGTCGTGGTCTTCCAATCGTGATTGTTCTGGCCATCGACGATGAGCACGGCGATCGGCGCGGCGCTGGCGTGCAGGGCGAAGAGTGCGGTGAGGAGCGAGAGGAGAATCTTCATGGGGCCACGGTATAGCGAGCGGCAGGCATGCGTGGAAAGTGCAATGCCGCCGCCGGCGCCGGGTCTTGTCTTCACGGATCGGGAAGTTCTACTGGCGGGAATGAAGTTCCCCCTCCGACTCCTGCTCGCCATCGGTGCGGCGAGCGTTTCCGCGGCTGAGCCGATGCGCGTCGAGGTGTCGCGCGACCTTTGGCTTTCCGCCTACGAGAAGGAACGCGAAGGCAACAACGGCGCGTCGCCGAAGCTAAAGCTGAAGGGCATTCAGGAGTTCTTCCTGATCGATCTCGATCCGGTGCCGCTGCGTGGAAAGCGCGTCGCGCGAGCCCAGCTTCACGTGCATCTCGAGGGCGCGGAGACGCTCGGCCGCATCACCGTGTCGAGCGTCGCGGAGGAGTGGGTGGAGGGAAAGGGCACCGGTTATGCGCGGACCCCGGGCGCGAGCTGTTTCACCTGGGCGCGGACGGATGAGCAGCGCTGGCGCGACGCGGATGTCACGGGCGCGATTCTCGGCGTGGGCGGGTCGGTGTGGGCTTTCGGGGATCCTTCCCCGCGCGATGCGGACGGGTGGCAGGTGATCCCGATCGAGCCCGCCGTCGTGCAGGCGCGCATCGATGGCCAAAGCGAGGGCTTCTGCGTGATGGACGACGTGGGCAGCGAATACACGCGCACCGGAAACGTGATCGACTATCGGCATTTCCCGAATCGCTATGTCGCGAGCCGCGAGGGCAAGCGCGGCACGGTGCCCTACTTCACCCTGTGGCTCGAAGCCGGCGCGGCTCCCGCCCCGAAGCTCACCGCGCGCCCGAGACCGGTGGTGGTCGCAGCGAAATTGCCGGACCGCCAGCCGCCCGCTGGCGCGCCCGCCGGGGTGAACGCGCGCGACGAATTCGGAGAATCGCTCGCGTCGCTCGAGTTCTGCGCCGCGCGTGGTGAGACGATCGCCTTCGCCCTCGATGCGGCTCCGGAGAAAGTCGCGATCGATCTGCCCGTGAAGCGCTACGCGATGCCGAAGGTCGGCGGCCACTTCGATCCGCTCAGCCCGGCGGAGGACGGTAGCTTCATCGAGATCCATGTGCCAAAGGACGCGAGGCCCGGCCGCCACACGGGGACGCTGACTGTCGCCGGTCGCGCGGTGCCGTTCGCGGTCACCGTGTGGAAGTTCACGCTGCCCGACCGGCTCTCCTTCATCCCGCAGATGAATGGCTACGGACTGCCTGGCCATGAGCGGGCATACTACCGGCTCGCGCACGAGCACCGCACGACGTTGAACTGGCTCCCCTACGGCTGGACCGGCCGCGTGAAGGCCGCGCCGAAGATTCTCGCGGATGGCGCGTGGGATTGGAGCGCCTGGGATGCGGAGTACGGTGCGCTCTTCGATGGCTCGGCCTTTGCCGATCTGCCGCGCGGCGCGGTGCCGATCGAGGCCTTTTACCTCCCGCTGAACGAAAACTGGCCGATGGATCACGAGCAGCATTTTCGCGGCGGCTACTGGATCGAGTCCGCCTACGACGATGGTTACTGGCGGGAGTTTCGGGCGGCCGCCGCGCGTTTCGCCGAGCACTTCGCAGCGAAGGGTTGGTCGGAGCCGATGTTCGAGTTTTACCTGAACAACAAAGTGTACTTTAAGCGCGACCGCGGGAATCGCTGGGACGCGTGTTCCGCCGCATGGGTTTTCGACGAGCCGATGAATACGCAGGACTTCTGGGCGCTGCGACGGTTCGGTGTGGAATTCTGGCGCGGGGTGGCTGCGCATCCCGGCCCGCGCTTTGCCTTCCGGGCCGATATCTCGCGACCCGAGTGGCAGCGCGATCTGCTCGACGGCGTCACCAGCGCGGAAGTGGTCAGTGGCATCCTCCGCACCTACCGCGACCGGGTCGTGGAGCGCGCCGAGCGATGGGACAATCTAGTGTACATGTATGGCTCGGCGAATCGCATCGGCACTCCGAACGTGATGCCCGCTGCGTGGTGTGTGGAGACTTGGGCGCTCGGCGCGGATGGGGTCGTGCCGTGGCAGACGATCGGAAAAGCGGACGCATGGACGAAGCCCGATGATCTCGCGCTTTTCTATCCGACTCCCGATGGGCCGATGCCGAGCCTGCGGCTGAAAGCATTTCGCGCGGGACAGCAGCTCGCGGAATATCTGACGATGTTCACCGCGCTGTCGGGACAGAGCCGCGCGGGCGTCGGCGCCGCAGTGCTGGAGCTCCCTGGCTTGCGCGCCACTTTGCAGAAGAAATCCGATGCCGATGCGGGCGGTTCGCTTTTCGGCCCGGAAGCGCATCAATCGCTTCGGGCACTTCGGCTCCGCGTCGGTGCGTGGCTCGACGAAAAGACGCCCGCGCCTCGCGAACGCTGGCACGATCCGCGGCCGGCGCGCCGCGATGCTGCGAAGGTTCGCGAGATCAGCGCGCTGCCGGCGCCCGCGAGCCAGTAGCCGCCGCGCGCGATCTTTGCTCTCTCGCACGGTGTGATCTGCGCCGAATAGAATCGCAGACGCACGAGTCCAATCGCGCCGTCAATGCGATGGATTCTTCGACCCGCCAACCTCCTCTGCCAATGACAACCCGTTCCTTTCTCCTCGTGGCGCTGGCCACCGTCCTCAGTGCCTGCGACCGACCCGCTGCGGTCGTCGATGATGCCGAAGCGCAACGTCGGCTAGAGGAGCGCGCGGCGGATGAGCGCCGGATCGCCGAGTTGCGCGATCTGGAAGAGCAAGCCACCGAACGTGAAGCGGCAACGCGTGCCGCCGAAGTCGCGAAGGAAAAGGCCGACCTGGCTGCCGAACGCGCGCGCCTGGAGCGCGATCGCGCCCAACTTCAGGATGAGGAACGCAAGGCCGCGGATCGACGTCTCGCGGAGATCCGCGCGGAACAGTTGGCTGCGGAAAAACGCGCCGCGGAGCGCAAGTCTCCGCCGGTGGCGAATCGTCCCGTGCCGCCGTCGGCGCCGCGTGCCGAGCAGTCGATGGACTACTTCTATAAGGCCCTCGAGCCGCATGGCGACTGGGTCGAGGTGGAGCGCTACGGCTATTGCTGGCAGCCGCGTTCGGCCACGGACTCCGACTGGCGGCCGTATGTCGATGGCAACTGGGCGCACACGAACTACGGATGGACCTGGGTGTCGAACGAGCCCTTCGGATGGGCGACCTATCATTACGGCCGCTGGGCGCGCGTGCGTGGACTCGGCTGGGTGTGGGTGCCCGGTTCCGAATGGGCGCCGGCCTGGGTCGCGTGGCGGCGGAGCGAACGTTACGTCGGCTGGGCGCCGCTGCCGCCCGAGGCGTACTCCGGCGACGGCTTCAACGCGGCGGTGGACAACTACTACGACATCGGCCCCGCGCAGTATAACTTTGTCGAAGTGGAAAATTTCGAAGAGCCGACGTACGTCGGGCGCGTCGTGGCTCCGGAGCGAAACGTCGGTTTCATCCAACAGACGTCCAACGTGACGAACATCAATTACCGCCAGGCGGAGCGGGGAATGGTGATCTACAACGACGGCCCGCAGTTCGACGAAATGAACCTCCGCGGTCGCGTGCGCCGCATGGAAGTGGAGCGGGTGGACGAATCGCCGATCGCCAGTGAGCGGCGCGGGAACGTGCTCCAACTCCTCGCGCCATTCATCGCCGCAGCGGCGAAGCCGAAAGGTGAGCCGTCGAAGGTTCGCGAAAGAGAACGCGGTGCGGAGATTGAGCGCGGCTGGACTGGCGGAGACGCAAACGTCGTGAGTCAGGTGCGTGAGCAACAAAAGCAGGAAGCGCGGCGAGCCGAAGTCGTCCAGCGCGGTTCACGCGAATCCGGCGTGCCCGTTCCACCGACCCCGCCGAAACCACTCGCGCCGCCGGTGCCGGCGCAGCCAGAGACTGCAACCCCTCGCCGCGTCGAAGGGCGACCCGCCACCGGGAAAGCAACGCCAGCGCCGACGACCCCCGCAACGCCGCGCCCGGTAGCCACTCCTCCCGCGGCAACGGCCGCGCAAACGCCGGCCCCGCCGAAAACAAACCCAGAGAAGCCTGAAGCTCCCAAACCCACCCCGGACAGACCGGAGCTTCCGGCACCAACAGTCCCCGCCAAACCCGATGGCGAGCGACCAAAACCTGAAATGCCCGATTCGCCGAAGCCCGAACCGGCTAAAGAAAAGCCGCCCGTGAACGCCGCTTCACCCAACGCAGAAAACGCCGCGACTCCACCCGTGCGCGGTCCGCGGCCCGCTGAAGAAGCCCGTCCGGTCGCAAATCCGCCTGCAGCCACGACGCCAGCCGCGGATGCGCCGAACCCACCCGCGCCGTCCGCTCGCCGCCCTGTGCGTCCGGCCCCACCCCGTCCCGCAGAGGAGCGCACGGCGCCAAAGCCGTCCAAGTCGGAAGAGCGCGCGAAAGAACTTCCCGCCACGCCAAGCCCGAACGGTGCAATGCAGCCTCCGCCGGAACGAGTGCGACAAATCGCCACTCCAGCCCCGGCAACGCCGCGTCCGTGAGTCGGTGCGAATAGCGATCGCGTGCACCCGGCGGGGGTCGAACCCACAACCTTTGGCTTCGGAGGCCACGCTTTTACTCTGTAGAGAATCGAGGTTGGCAGTTTGTTGGCACGTTCTGCGGTCCGATCGCGCGCCCGCACCCG
>JANPIS010000201.1:0-3977 GCA_031425095.1 Chthoniobacteraceae bacterium | reverse complement strand
TTCATCAGATCCGTGGCGCGCTGGCTGGCGCTGCCGATCACGACGCGGTCGGGATTCATGAGATCCGGCACGGCGCAACCTTCGCGGAGGAATTCGGGATTCGAGACGACATCGAATTCGGCGTCCTTGTTGTAGCGGCGGATGGTGTCCGCGACTTTCTCACCGGTCTTCACGGGCACCGTGGATTTGTCCACGATCACGCGATACTGGCCAGGCTTGAGCACACCGGCGATTTCCCGCGCGACACGCTCGATGTAACTGAGATCCACGCTGCCGTCCGCCTGCGGCGGGGTCGGCACCGCGATGAAGACGACCTGCGAGTGGTCCAGACCATCCACGATCGAGTTGGTAAAAAGGAGGCGCTTGGCGGCGACGTTACGGTGGACGAGTTCCTCCAGGCCGGGCTCGTAGATCGGGATCTCTCCGCGTTGGAGTTTATCCACTTTTTTCTGGTCGTTATCGACGCAGATGACGTGGTGGCCGACTTCGGCAAAGCAGGCTCCAGAGACGAGACCGACATAGCCGGAGCCGATGATACAGAGATCCATAATTCGTTACTTGATGGTGGGTTAGCAGTGCAACCGGGGAGCCGATCGCTTTAAGAGCGCGGGATTAAGCAGGAGGCGGTCCAGCTTCGCAAGCAGGGAAGAGGAGGGGAGTGGTATGCCGACCTTCGAGAGAGCGGGCGCATGGGCGCGAAGGTCATCCCGCATTCACCGCACGAAATGGATAGGCCACGACACTACCGATTCTTCCCCGAGCCCGTGCCGCCGCTTGCGTCGAGTGAGAGTGGCAGGCGGACGTTCGGGATGTCCTTGAGCGTGAAGGTGAGCAGGAGACCGACGTCGTTTTGACTTCCGCGCGTCCCTTCGTTTTTCCGCACGAGCATGCCGAGGGACGCGACCCAGCTCGAGAGATCGCGGTGCACTTCATAGCGCTGCGTTTCGAGGATCGCGTCCTGAAATTCGTAGGTCTCGCGGAAGCTAAAGGCCCAGTTGTCGTCGAACCGGAAATACCCGCCGACATTCAGCAGGTTCGAGTCGTTGAAGAGCTTGTTTCCGCTCATGTAACGATGGCCGATGTTGAACTGCACATTGCGCGTCGCGAGGAAATTGACCGACGAGTTCACCTCCGTGAAGCCCTCGTCGAAGAGCGGCACCTGTGAATCGACCTGGAGATTCACCCATGGCACAGGCGTCCAGCGCAGGCGGTTCACGAGATTGGAAAAGGTGCCGTCGTCGGGATTCACCGGCAGTCCGAAGTCCGGGCGATCGAAGTTCACGTCGAAGAACGTGTTCAGCTCGAGCCAGGTGAAGGTCTGATTGTCGCGGCGGGTTTGGAAGCGGTTGCGCGTGCCCAGCCGCATGATGGCCCAGTTGTCGATGCTATCGATGGTGTTGAACTGGGGAAAGTCGATCGGCGGGAGCTGCGTCGAGCGGCGCAGGCTGTCGAACTGGAAGAGCCGGTCGGGTTCCTGATTGGTCCACGCGAACGAGAGATTCATGAACGGCTGGATCACATGCCGCAGGCCGTCGAGGCCGAGCGCGCGCGACTGCACCTGCTCGTAGGCGCGGGAGAGCTTGAAGGAGGATTCCAGTCCGGCGCTGACCACCGTGCGAAAGACCGAGCCCTGCTGGTTCAGGCGATTCTCGATGCTCGTAAGCGTGACGGTGCGCGTGACCGGCAGGCCGGTGACGGGATCGGTGATCGGTTCGCCGGTGATCGCGTCGGTTTCAGCGACCTGCTCCTCCCGGGAAAAGAGCTGCGACTGGATAGTGCCTGAGTCGGAGTAGTAGGTGCCGCGGACGCCGACGCGCGGGACGAGCGACAGCCAGCCGCCGAGCATCGTCGGGTACGTGATCTGATGGAAAGTGTCCGCGCGGAAGCTCTCGTAATCCGGCAGCAGTGAATCCTCGGCGAAGTTCCGTTTCAGGAAGCCCGCGCTCGTTTCACCTTCGTAATAAAGCCCGCTCTTCCCGAAGATCGGACGCCGCGCCATGTCCAGCGCGCCTTCCGGCAGTCGCTCGGTGCCGTCCTGATCGTCGTTGATCTGCTTCCGACCGAGCAGCGTGATGGTGTAATCCTCGCTCCACTTGGTGAGCGCGATCATGTTGTCCGGGTTCGGATTTTGACGAAACTCGCCCTCGGCGAAATCCTGCAGAAAGCGGCGATCGCTCAGCTTGTTGATGTCGATCGACGAGTAAATGTCATCCGTGAGGTAGGTGCGGTCTTGAAGCGAGATCCGATAGCGCCCGGTGTCGATCGGCTCCCGATTGTTGGCCGTCTCGTTCAGATTCGGTTCCTTGTCATCGATGTAATACGACCGAAAGCGGCCCCAGCTCTCGCCTTTGCGCGCTTCGAGTCGCTTCTCGCCGGTGGTCGAGTCGGTGACTGTATCGAGCACGCGATTGCCGCTCGATTTTCCGCCGGCTGGCCACGTCGATTCAAAGCCGACACCGAGGCCGCGTTCCGCATACAGATCGAGGCGAAGCTTGCCCGAAGTATTCTCCGTGAGCGGGAAGGTGTATTGCCCGAGCAGATACGCGCCCCACACACTCGAGTAGCCGGGCGTGATCGTGAAGCTCACTTCGCGGTCGAGCGACTGGTAGAGATACGGAAACCAGAACACCGGCGTGCGACCGACGAAGAGCGTGACGTTGGAAAAGATGACGCGATCTTTCGCGTAGATCCGCACGGTGCGGGCCCGCAGGTGGTAGTCGGGCTTGGAGCTGTCGCTCGTGGTAAAGATGCCGTCCTTCACGTGATACTGATTTGTGCCGATCGTGCTCATCGTCCTGCCGCCGAAACGGAAGGGTGTGAACTCGCCGAGGAAGTCGGATGCGTTCAGCACCTTGGTCTCGAGATTGTAGAGCGCGCGATCGCCGGTGAAGAGCTGCCCCGCTCGGTACAGGCGCACGCTGCCGGTGAGGAGAACATCGCGCGTCTCGGGATTGTACGTCGCGTAGTCGCAGTAGATCGTGACGTCGCTGTAACGAATGATCACGTTCCGATCCGCGACTGCGATCCCGCCCTCGAAGGTCATTTCCTCCGCATTGATCTCGATCGGCACATCGCCAAAGCTGCCGAACTGCGCCCGGGCCGCCGACCCGACGACGAGAAAAAGTGCGAGGGTGAGCAGCAGCCGATGCATTGGAAGGGCGAGGCTAGCGGTCGCTCCGGAAAATTGCCAAGCGGTATCTGGCCAGCGGTCGGCGACGCGCATGCGTCACTGGTGGACGATTTGCGACCGGCGCGCGACGCTGGTCTCCCACTACGCCGAGCCCGGGCTCACGGTCGCGGCGGGTGCGGCTTCTTTCCCCCCGAAGCGAGAAAGCGCGAGCCGCACCTGATTCATCGCCTTGTAAAGAAGGTAGCCCCAGCGGTGATCATTCAACTCCCGCCAAAGCCGCGAGTGGATCGCGTAGCCGGAAGGGCGCGGAGGCATTCCCGCCTTGCGCGTGGCGCGCACGTCGAGCGTGTAGGAGACCGGCTCGCCGGGATGATCGTAGCCTTCGAGGAGATTCACTGTCGGCAAGGGCGCGCTATGCTTGCGCCAGGGATTCAACTGTACCTCCGAGCAGAAGGGCCGGAAGAGCCCGTCGATCGCGGTCATGTCGCCCTCGACGAAGATGCGCGAACCATGAAAGTGGATCGGCACATTCATCAGGACGCGGCCACCGACCTTGCACACGCGGAAGCATTGCCAGATCCCGATCTCCGGCCGGCATCCAAATTCATTCCAGTGCTCGAGCGTTTGATTCCCGATCACCAGATCGAAGCTCTCGTCTTCAAAGGAGAGATTCTCCACCGATTCGATACGCGTCGCGATAGTGCGTTCGCCGAAGTACGTATCGCTCGCATCGATCCCTTCCCACGCGACACCGAGTGCCTTGCAGTGCTGCTGGATCGGGCTCCACGTGCCGCAGCCGATTTCGAGCACACGCATGCCGGGCTTGATGAGCCGGCAGTATTCCTGA
>JANPIS010000200.1:0-6614 GCA_031425095.1 Chthoniobacteraceae bacterium | reverse complement strand
GGTCACCGAACCCGGCGACACCACCATGCTGTGGGGCGATCAGGTCGACCGCATCACCTTCGAGAAGGAAAATGCGGCGGTGGAAGCCAAGGGCGGCAAGCCGGCGGAAGCCGTGCCAGTCCTCCTCGGTATCACCAAGGCGTCCCTCGAAACCGAGTCCTTCATCAGCGCCGCAAGCTTCCAGGACACCACGCGCGTCCTCACCGAAGCCGCCACGCTTGGTCGCGTCGATCACCTCCGCGGCTTCAAGGAGAACGTCATCATGGGGCACCTCATCCCGGCTGGCACCGGCTTCCCGCTCCACCGCGACGTGAAGATCGTCCAGCTCGGCGAAGTGATCGGCGGCGCCGAACCCGCTCCCGAGCCCGCAGTCGGCTAAGCCAGAGCACAGTCTAAATTGTCGAAGGCCGAAGGTTCAAACCTTCGGCCTTCGTCGTTTCGGCGTGCGTCGCGCGACCGATGGATCCAGCCCATGGCGTGGCGCCCAAATCCCGACGCACACGGCTCTATGAAATTTCCTCGAGACTATCCCGCTGTTCCCAGTCTAGCGTCCCCATGCCCCACCCGGCGGGAGTTCAGCGGCTCTTCACGACGGTCAGCTTTTTCCCGACCGGCGGTCCCGTCATCGTATCCATATTCGCCGGGACCTGAACCTCTCCACCGCGCGCCGGGATCGTGTCGCCGCGTTCATAAACATCGTAATCGAGGATCGAACCGCCCATGAGTTTCGACGCGACTTTGTCGAGCACGGAGGAACTCTTCGGCTCCTCCTTCCTCCGCTCACTTTGGCGCGGCGCGGTCTCCGGCCCGGAAGCCACCGGAGGAGGTGGTGACGAATTCGCTGCGATCAGCCCGGCCTTCTCGGCTTCCTTCTGCGCCGCCAGTTGCATCGCGCGCTCCTGGATGCGGGGCTTGGTCATCGCCGACAGCTTGCGGGTCTCGATGCGTACGTTGCTGCCGACCGGCGTGAGTTCGTAAAGCTTCACAACATCGACGGAGCGCATCCGGATGCACCCGTAGCTCACGGGCTTGCCGACATTCCGTTCCTCGGCCGTCCCGTGAATGTAGATGCCGCGCGAGCGAGCGCGCTGGTTGCAGGCTTCCTGCCCGTCGAGCCACAGGATGCGAGTGACGATGGGATCGCGCCCTTTCGCGTTCGGCTGGAGGATTTCCCCTGTCGCGTGGCGGCCCGAAAGCACCGATCCGAGCGGCAATCCGCCGCCGACTTTGTCGCACACGCGCAGATCACCCAGCGGAGTCTTGTAGCTCCCGTGATCGTCCCCGAGCCCGAACTTTGAAGTAGAGACGCGGAACTTCCCGACCACCTCCCCATCACGGAGCACTGCGAGCGACTGATCCGGTACGCTGACGAAAAGTTCGACGGGGCTGGCGACGCTGCTCACCACGCCCGAAAGAACGGCGATGATCGGAGCCAGGCAGTGGGTGAAGAGACTCGTCGGGCGCACTCGTGGCGCGGAGCATGTGGGTGACGATATCCCTTGGCAAGTGGGGAGACGAAAAAACTTCGCGGGAATTCCCGCGCACTCCGGCGGGAACGCACTCAAGCTGACGGCGGGATCGGGGCAAAAAAATACCCTGCGATTGCAGGGTGTTTCGCCGCACCGAGATTGCGCCAGGTCAGCTCGCGACGCTTTGCCTGGCAAGCAGCGCGGCCCCTGGTTTTCCGGGCCACATCTCACTGATGTCCTGCAGCCCGGTCTGCCACTTGAGCACGCGGACTCCGCAGGCTCCGGCGGCACCGAGCAGGAGGCGAAGCGATTCGGGCTCGAGTTGCGCGGCAACGATCACGAGATCCGCTCCAGTCGATGGCAACAGCGTCGCGAGACTTTCCCGACCGCCGAGCACCGGAAAGCCGTGCATGAGCCGGCCATGAATATTCGTGTCATCGTCGATAAATCCCACCACCCGATATCCGAGCCCACTTCCCGGAGCCGCATCACCTTCGGCATGCAGGAAGAGCAGGCCCGTGTGCCCAGCGCCGTAGATAAGCGCGCGTTGCAGCTCAGGTGCCGTCGTGAAGCCACGCGCCATCACGCTCCCTCGGACGTCTGCCGCGATCCGGCGGAAGAGCCGCACGCCCGTCATCAACACAAGCGCGGAAGAACCCACAATGGCCGTCTCGAGGAGGCGGGCCGTCGTGTATTCCGTCTGCACCATCGTCGTGATGGCAAACCCCACGGAAAGCCCCGCGCCGAGCGACGCTGCGAGATACAGGAAGTCCATCAGCCGGGCTCGGCTCCAAATCCGTCGATACATGCCAGCCACAGCCAGCGCGACAAACGGGATGGCAACCTGAAACGCAAAGTCCTGAAACATTCCCTGTCGCAGTTGCATCACGCCCACGCCGCTGCGCATCAGAAAATGCGCTAGCGACTGCGAGAGGAAGAGGATCGCCAAATCGCCGATGATGTACGCGGGGACAACAAACTCCCGCCGCAACGGACGCGACAAGCCGTGCACTAATGCGGAGGCGCTGTCCCAAAGTTCGACATGCGCAACGTGCCGCACGATCACGAAGACGGCAGCGACAAAGGCGAGGAGATAGATGCCGCCAGCCACATCGTGAAAGACTTGGGCAAGCAAGCCCACCGCCGCCAGCGTGAGCGCCGCGACATACAGGAGTAGCGCCACTTTCTTCTGCGACCTGCCCGCCGCGAGGAGTCGATGGTGCAGATGATCTTTGTCTGCACCGAAAACGTTTCCGGCTGCGCTCTCTCCCTTCTTCTGCCGAGCCCGCCCCAGGAGCTTCCGGGCCGTCCGCCTCCAAACCGCAAGGAACGTATCGAAAAGCGGCACCCCAACGACCAACGCCGGCACCGCCAGCGCGGTAAAAGTGGTTCCCTTCGTGTAGGTGCTGAGAGAAATCGCCGCGAGGGTGAAGCCGATGAACATGCTCCCGGTGTCGCCGAGAAAGACGCG
Source organism: Chthoniobacteraceae bacterium (assembly GCA_031425095.1). Lineage (GTDB taxonomy): Bacteria > Verrucomicrobiota > Verrucomicrobiia > Chthoniobacterales > Chthoniobacteraceae > JANNXQ01. The sequence continues at coordinate 3,674 of JANPIS010000200.1, read as the reverse complement.
AGCGGGATGGAAGTTGTAATGCAGGAAGCCGAGGCACGCGCCCAAAAGGCCGAGGGTGACCAGGCAGTCCGAAGGTTGGGAACGCAGCAGGAATGACCCGATGAGCGCTGCGGATGCGATGCTGCCGAGACCAGCCGCGACGCCATCCATTCCGTCGATCAGGTTGAAAGCGTTCATCAATGCCACAAACCAGAACGCCGTGATGATCAGATCGGCCCAATCCGGCAGACTTGCGCCAAACATGGAACCGACACGGAGGCCGAGCATCCAAGCTCCGATCGCGACAGCGAGTTGGCCCGCGAGCTTCACCCACGGGCGCAGGCTGAGAAAGTCATCGAGAAAACCGACCATCGTCAGCCCCGCGGAAAGCACCAAATAGTTCAGCCACCATTCCTCGGTCAGTTCACCCGAGAAGTTCTTCCACGGCAGGAGGAAGGTGGCCGCACACGCCACATGAAAAGCCACGACGACGGCAAGTCCCCCACCCCGCGGCGTTGGCCGGGTATGCACGCGCCGGGCATCTGGCTTATCCACCATCCCCAGGGTCACGGCGAGGCGAATGGCCAGGGGCGTGGTCACCAGTGCGGTCACCAGCCCTACGGCGAAGATCACGAGGTACTTGATGACACTCTCGAAACTCATGACGGTGATTGCGGCCGGCGCCCAATCGCACTGCACCCGCGCGCGGGTGCAGATTTCACATAGAACGCGCTGCCACTGGTGATTTCCCGAGGGCCAAAGGCTTCAGACGTCGTCAACCTTTTCTCTTGAAGACTGTCGGCACGGACGACCGCAGGAGTCTCGGCATCCTCCCGGGTCAGCATGGCACTGCGTCTATTTTGCGTCGCCACTGAGCGCAAGGGCAGGTTTCGGACAAGCGGCCGCCCGGTCTCGCTGAAGCGGCTCTTCGAAGGCCTCTTCGGAAAGTCGCTTTTCCCGCTGCAGGATCTCCTTCTCTTTGAGCACGATCATGTACTCGTAGATCATGACGAGGGTGCAATAGTGCAGTCCGGCAACGCCGTCGAGCAGCCCTCGGCGGATGAAAGCCATGTAGACAAATCTGAAAAGCGGCCGAAACGGGAGCCGCGAGGAAAGATTCTTGAGTGCCCGCCAGCGGACTCCCCGATCGAGACTGAAGAGCACCCGGAAGCTTCCTTCACCAGTCGCGCGTCGCCGAAGGCTTTGCACCGCTTCGGCAGTCGAGTAGCGGTTGTGCTTTTCGAACCAATCGGCGAGCCCCTTCTCAAAGGAATAGTGGAGCAGCGAAGTCTCGAGCGTGCCCACTTCGCCCAGCGGCAGATTTTCGCGCTGGCCGTGACCCTCCATCTTAAACCGCAGGCGATCGCGCCGACCAAGCCGCACCTGATAGGCGGGGAACATGCTCGCCCGCTTGATCCAGCGATCCTGGAACATCAGCTTGAGCGACATCCGGTACGCCGGGAACCGCCCGTCCCGGATGACCTCGAGAATCTCCGCCTGCATGTCGGGCGGAACAACTTCATCGGCGTCGAGGTGCAGCACCCAGTCATGCTTGAAGGAGGCATTTTCGAGTCCCCAATTGCGCTGCTGGGCGAAGTCATCGAAAGGGCGGCGGAGAACCCGCGCACCGAGGCTTTCAGCGATCGCAACCGTCCTATCCGTGCTGCCAGAGTCCAAAACGACAACATCGTCCGACCACGTCACCGACTTCAGGCAACGCCGGATATTGGCCTCTTCGTTGAACGTAAGCACTAGTACCGATAGCGACATGCGGATTAGCGTGGGGGAGGTTCAGGAATTGTCGGACGGGGGTGCCGGCACGCGCAGGCTATTGCTGAGTGCGGAAAGATAAGGAAAATCGACCATGCGAGCAAGGCCATATTCCGAGCTTCGAGCGGCTTGCCTGATTCGGGGCAAATTCGCGACGAGTGCCGCGAGCGGTGATGAAGCTGAAGCGGCTTTGCTTCAGATCTCTGCTGCAACCTCTGTTTCCTCGCAGCGGCCTCGGCCAACCAGGGCGCTCTTCCCACGGCGCTTACCCACAGCATCGCCCCGCTTCCCACCACCCACGCGGGCTCCGACGCCGACGGACTCATTGATGCCCAAGTCCAGCAGAAGGAGGAGAATGGCCAGATTCACTCCCTCGCCGTCTGCTTGATCATCAGGCAATCGCCGAGGCAGAGGGCATCCATGTCCGTCCGCAGGAAGCAGTCGAGAGCCTGCTGCGGCGTATCGACGATGGGTTCGTTCTCATTGAAGCTCGTATTCAGCACGATCCCTACGCCGGACTTTTCGGAAAACCGCTGGATCAGGTCGTAATAGGCGGCATTTTCCTCGCGACGAACGGTTTGGAGGCGCCCCGTTCCATCCACGTGCACGACCGCCGGGAGCCGCTTCCGCCAGTCGGGGCGGAATTTCACGACATGCATCATGAACGGGCTCATCACGCTCTGCTCGAAGTAGTCGCCCGCTTTTTCCGCCAGGACACTCGGCGCAAAGGGACGGAAGGACTCCCGGCGTTTGATTTTGGCATTGATGATGTCCTTCATATCCGGATGGGTTGGATCGGCGAGGATGGACCGATTGCCGAGCGCCCGTGGGCCCCACTCGCTGCGGCCCTGATACCACCCGACCACCTTTCCCGCGCGGAGCAGGTCGGAGACGCGATCCGAGCGGTGCTCAGGGGTCACTCGCTCGACGGGCAAACCGCTTTTACCGGCCACCGCGCTCAGCTCCGCATCGCCATATTCAGGCCCCCAGTAGGCGTGCTGCATGTGGAAGCGCTTCGACCCGCCGCAGACGTTGTGGTAGCACCAGTACGCTGCGCCGAGACACGTGCCATCGTCGGACGAAGCGGACTGCAAGTAGGGAGTCGTGAAGGCGGTCTCGCGCAGGATTCGGGCGTTGGCCACGCCATTGAGCGCGCAGCCGCCGGCCATGACCAGCCGTTCCGTGGGCACCTGAGCATGGAGCCGCTTCAGACAGTGCACCGCCGCTTCCTCAAACCGCACCTGGCACGAGCGCGCGATGTCCTTCTCCCGTTGCGTCAGCGGCTCGGACCGCTTCCGCGGCTGGCCGAGTTCGGCCACCAGGCGATCGGTGTACATCCGGCCTGCGACGAGATGCCCGCGTTCATCGAGCTCACCGCTCTGCCCACCCTCGTGCATCCCGAAGTATCCCCGGGCCAGCGCGAACCAACCTTCCTCCGGCAGCTTTACGATCTTCCGCATGAGTTCCGGAAAGCGATCCTCCCCATAAGGCGCGAGACCCATCACCTTATACTCCTCGCCGAACTCATCGAAGCCGATGAACTGGCAAAGCGCCGTGTAAAAGAACCCGAGGCTGTGCGGCAGATGGACGCGGTCGAGCACCTCGATCTTCGTCCCTTCGCAGCGCGCCGCCATCATGCTCACAAAGTCGCCCGAGGCGTCGTAGGAGAGTCCCGCCGTCAGCGATTCAAAAGGCGACAGATAGTAGGCGCTCGCGATGTGCGCGAGATGGTGCTCGACCGGTACCAATTGAAACCGCGCGTGCGCCGCCGGCTCGCCGCAGATTTCGGCGAATTGCGTGAACATATCGCCGGTGCGTTTGCTCCGGCTGAAATGCTCCCACACGGCCGCCATCGATTTGACCGGCCGCGAAAGCACATACGCCGCCTTCGACCCGAGATTCGCCTTGGTGTCCCGCGCGATGGC
>JANPIS010000199.1:0-18431 GCA_031425095.1 Chthoniobacteraceae bacterium | reverse complement strand
GCTCACGCGAACGATCGACGGTGGCGCTGCCATGCACTTCCGTCCCTTCGGCAATGATGAGTCGTCCGTGATGGAAGATGTCTTCTGTGACGAGGCCGATGATCGGTGTCTGGATGGCAGAGGAGTCCACGGTCACGACCAGTTGGCAGGGAATCAGCCGTCCAAACGGTGCAAACTCGGCTCCAAACTTCTTTGCATTCGAGATCGGGGCGGGCGTCTCGGCAAACAGGCTCAGCGGTGGTAGCGCGGGCTGCTCAGTCTGCTTCTTCGATTCGCCGGTTCTCGGTGAGGGCTTGGGGGTTTCACCGGGAGGATGGTAGGGCACCATGTCGCGGCGAACGGTGGTCGGAAGTTGGGACGCATCCTGGTCCGGTGCTGGGCGGCCCGGTGCAACGCTAGCCGCACGGGCTTCGCTGAACGGTCTCCGTGAGTTGACGAGGAGCAGCACGACCACGAGGCCGATCAAGAACAGCAGCAGGGCTCCGGTGGGAGAGCGCAGGAAGTTGAGGAAACGGCGTGGGTTCATTTGGGTAACTCGAAAGACTCAGTGTCCTTGAAGCCGCGCACTGCGGCTTCGACTTCGGGATCGCGCAGGGAGAGCACGAACGTGAAGTCGTTCTTGAGCGAGAGGTTGTTGCGGTGTTCCGGGGTGCCACTCACTGCGATGTAGGCGACAGCAGTGCTGCGCGGCGCCAGCGAGGCTGGCAGGTCGGAGAGCGATGGAAGGAACTTCTTATCGCCAATGCGCACTTCCATTCGCTCCGGGACGTGGGTGAGCGTGACTGGTCCGTGATTGGTGGCCGCCAGTTGGAAAACAACGGTGTCCTGCTCGGGAAAGCGAAACGCCTCGGTGAGCTTCAGCTCATACTCGCCACAGTCGCTCACCTGGGGGCGGGCGTGCAGGTCGCGATGCTCGACGTTCGCCACGGCATCGCGATGGTATTCTTTGAGTAAGGGAAACGCTTTGGCTTTATCGACGAGGCCGAGCAGGCGTGTCGGAGTCAGTGGGCTTGGCGGAAGTCCCTCGCGATCGGGGCGAGCCTTGAACGATATGGAATAGCAGGGCTGGTCGCTCTCGTGGAGTTCCAGGACGTAGGTGCGCTCGTTGCAGCGGATGTTGAGATTGGTAACGGCACCGTTGACCAGCGCGCGCGCGGAGAGATAGGCAGTGCCTTTGCTGTGGGCGATCTGAAAGAGGCCCGGCGTCTTGCCGTCCACGGTGGCGAGGGCGGCGTCGATGGCGGCGATGGGCAACGGGAAGCTGATCGTCGTCACCCGTATGACCGAGACGGGAATGACGTGGACAACGTGCTCGTCCAGCACGGACTCCTGGATACGTGGCTCACCGCCGCGCAGCGGAAGGTTGAGCAGCATCGGCGCGAGAGCGAGTAACTTAGCGAGTGGGTTCATACTTGAAATCCTGGATCGCCGTCGGGAAACGACCGTTCTCGACCATGTTTGGGTTGCGCCGCATCTTCAGCTTGAGCGTGAAGGCGATGGATTCGGAGAAGGCGCGCTCTTGAAAGATACCGCTGCGAATGAGCTGGCCCGTCACCTGGGTGAGCACCGTATCCGAGCGCGTTGCGAGGATGTCGATTTTGGCAATCTCCGCTTTCTGATGCAGTTGCTTCGCTTTGAACTCCACTTCCTCCCCGGACCATTGGGAGCGCGCCTTGTCGTGCGCCTCTTTCAGAAACATCTGCTTGAGGAGTTCGGAGTGATCGAAGCCCTTTGGATTGCGTTCGAGGAAGGCGATGGCGGCGAGACTGCTCTGCTGCGCGTGAAGGTCGCGGGCCTCCTGGAATTCGAGCAAGGGCGATACGAAGAACGTGCCCGCAGGATCGACGATGACCACGCGCTCGCGTTCTTTGAGAGTGCGGGCGAGATGGATGCGCTCGATGGCTGCACCGATCAGGATGGCTCCGGCGGCGAGAAACCAGAAGCGGGCGAGGCGATCCTTGTCGATCAAGACTCGCATCGGATCGGCGCGGTGCTGGCGTGGGTGGTCGGGGCGCGGCGTGGGTTTCGTGGAGCGCAGTTCGTGGGGAATTGTTTCCATGGTTAGTTCTTCGATTGGTCGAGGAGGTCGCGAACCGCTTGGTCGCCTGTGGGGTCGCTCTTCTTTGGCCGGCTGGGACGACGGGATGCCGGGCGTTGGCTGGCAAGTGAGCCGACCAGATTTCCCATAGGGGAATACGAGCTTCCGCTGGTGGATGCCTCGGCGGCCCCGAGCCCGGCGGCGGTGGCACCTCCGGCGATGCCGGCCGCGGAGGCGGCGGCTCCACCACCGGCGCTGAGAGCGGCGGCGGCTCCCACACCCGAGGTGGCGCCAGCGGCTCCCGCGGTGGCTGCGGTCGCCGCGAGCGCCTGCCCCACCTGCGCCCCAGTCGCGATGGCTTTCTGCATGATGATCGGCCCGGCAATCGTGCTGGTGATGAGCCAGAGGGCGAGAGCGGCGAGACCCATCAGGTTTTGCAATCCATAGGCAGCTCCGCCTGCGACTGGACCGAGCGCGAGGAAGCTCTGGTCGGTCATGAAGTCGATCAAGCCCGACGTAAGTAGCGAAGCCGCTCCCCATCCAAGTGGCCAGCAGAGGACGCCCACGTAGCCGAGGAGAAAACTCACGCCGATCGAGTGCAACGTACGCACCGCGAGAAAGCCGATGAAGATGGGCGCTAGCGCGTAGCCAACATACAGGATGAACTTCTGCACGAGGTAGGCGTAGAAGAGGATGACGCTCGCCAGGAAGCCCAACGCCCACATAACCGCAGACACCGTAGCCTCAAAGATGGCCTGACCATCCAGCACCTGCCACCAGGACTTCGATCCTTTCGTGCCTTTGTTCACTTCCAGCGCCTTCTGATACTGGCCATACACGGTTGCTGGATCGGCCTTGAGGGTGTTCTTTACTGTGTTATCGACGACGGTGCCGACTTCGTTGCCCCAAGTCGCTAGATAGGCGAGGACGCTGGCATAGGCGAAGGTGCGACCCACGATGCGTAGATAGCCGGTGGCGCTTCGGTGCCCCGTGGCAACGGCGGAGACGATCCCCACCGCGAGAAGCACGAACGCGATGGGCGTGAGCACACGGTTCATCTCCGCGCATTGCGTGAGGAAGTTTGGGAATAGCGTGTCGAAGTCGTTCATGACGGCAGACTCATTGGGTGAGGCGGAGCGGGTTACCGGGAGGCGGGGAGCAGGGGTCGGGACGTTTCGAGACGGAAGACTTCGCCGAAGCGGCGGAAGCTCTCCTCCATCTGCGCCTCGCGCTCCTCGCGCCGCGCGGTCTCTTCGCGTTCCCGGTCTGCGCGGTTCTCCGCGTCCTGGGTCGCGACTTGCGCAGCGGCATGGGTGATTTCGCGGTCCACGGCATCAAGTTCAGCGCCGTAGGCAACGAGCACGCCGGTGAGCTTTTGCGTCTCGGCGTCGGTGCTGGCGGCCTGCAACTGCTCAGTGGTCGTCGCGATCCGGCCCCGCAGGGCTTCGCGGCGCGTCAATACGTCGTCAGTGACTGCTTGGAAATTGCGCGAGCCTTGTTGGATCGCGCCGAACTTCCGGTAGATTTCCTCCGCCCGTGGAAACTCTACTCCGCCGGGCGTTGTAAAAGTGTTGCCGAGGCTCTGGTAAAGGCCGTTGGCATTGTATTGGAGGGCTTGCGCGCCATTGGCCAATTGCTGCAGCTCGCCGATCGTCTGGCCGACTCCGCTTTGTTGCAGGCTCTGGATGAGCTCATCGGCGCCAACAATGCTGAGAAGTGACTCAGGATCGCCGAAGGCTTTAACGTAAGCCTGAATCTGCTGGAGCTGCTGCGTGAGGGTGTTGATCTGCTGCACCTGGTTGCTGATCATTTCGACGGTCTTCGCGATGTCTTCGACATGCATGATTCCGTCGAGCACATCGGAGATAGGGTTGGTAACGACGAATTGCGCCTGCGCGAGTGGCACGGTGAAGACGAGGGTGAGGATGAGGGCGATGTGTTTCATGGGAGCGGTATAGGTGAGTTATTCCTGGATGCGGATGGTGGCGGTGCTGGGCGCGAGGATGACGCCATCGACTTCCCGCTCCGGCAGCGGCACCTCGAACAGTCGCAAATGGGCAGCTTCGTCCTCAGCCGGCGTGGCGCGCTGGCGATCGGCGAACGTGCGGTAGCGGCGTTTGGTGGAGTCACTGCAGGCTTGTTCATATCCCGCAGCGTAGGACTTATCCGCCGCAGCAGTGCTCCGGGCGTGGAGCGTCTCGCTGAGGAGCGCGCCGGCACCGGCACCGAGGGCAGTGACTAGCGGTTTGCCTTTGCCGAGGGTGTGTCCGACAGCCGCCCCGCCCGTGGCGCCGAGGGTGTTGCCAACGATCCGGGTGGGGCTCACGCCCGCGCAGCCGGTAAGCAGTGCGCTGGCAACTAGAGGTAAGAAGATTCGCGTGTTCATGGCCAGGCACGCTAGCTGCCGGAGCTTGCCTGCCTGCTCCCCCAATGGCGCAATTTAAGGGGGCGAGCGTTCCACTCGCGACACGGGGTGTGCTCACATCGCACCGTGACCGTCAAACGACAACACCGCGCGAGCCCTCCGCAAACGAAGAACGCCGGAGCCTTGCGGCTCCGGCGTTCGACCAACCAAGGGTTATTCCGTCGCGGCTTAGAACGCGAAGCGGATGCCGGTGCGGACGGTGGCGAAGTTGTTGTCGTTCTTATCGACAACGGTGAAGCGGCCATCGACGAAGACGCCGAGGCGCGGGTTGAAGCGATATTCCACCCCGATGCCAACGTGGGCTTCCCACAGGGCATCGTCGCTGCCGTCGTCGTCGCGATCGAAGTCTTCGCGATCGATGTCCTCGGCATTGAAGACGGCGCCGCCGCCGATGAAGACGTAGGGGGCGAGACAGCTCCCGTCGATCGGGAAGCGGACGATGACGTTCAAGGCCGCCTGGCCGAGCGCGTCGCCGCCGTCGCGCTGGTCGAGCAACATGCCTTCGACGCCGAGGCCCAGGTAGCGAGTGAAGAAGTAGTTCACGCCGAGACCGCCGCCCCAGGCGTGGTCGCCGAAGAGACCATCCTGGCTGGAACTGGAGAAGGCGTAGGCGCCGAAGAGGTCGAGCTGCCATTCGCGATCGGCGAAGCAGGGCGTGACCATCGAGGGGCTGGACTTGCTGGTGTCGTGCATCACTTCGCCGGCGAGGGCGGCGGTGGCGCCGAAGGCGGTGCAGAGGGTGAGGAGGGCGAGGGATTTTTTCATTTGCGAGTTTCTGATGTGGATGTGGTTGATGGGTTGGGTTGCAGGAGTGTCACCCGGAGTGGGGCGGCATACCGAAGTATCCGCACACCACCCCGAGGATGACTGATGCATCGCGCGGGACGGAATGAGTGGATGGGTCCGCTTGAAAATTCCTGGCAGACGGGGCCGTACGCGCTCCGATTCAAGGGAACCTTGGGCGGAAAGTCGGATTCGGCGTGTCGTGGTCCTACCCGGAGTTCAGGGATGTGCCTGACGCACGCGAAAGCGCAGGATGCGAACTATCGGCATGAAAATGCCCAACCGTTTGTTCACCACCACCGCAGCTCTTTTTCTCGCTTGCGCGGCATCTTCGCCGGGCCAGCAGGCCACACCCGATCCGCAGATGCAGGCGGTGCTCGACGAACTCGCGGCGCTCGGTGGCAAGCCCATCGAGACGCTTTCACCCGAGGAGGCGCGCAAGCAGCCGTCGCCAGCGGATGCGGTGAAGCGGCTGATGAAGCAGCGCGACATCAAAGGACCGGAGCCGGTGGAGGATGTGGATAACGAGTCGGTGAAGCTCGGCGCCGGAGATAAGGTCGATGTGCGCATTTACACGCCGAAAGGCGATGGGCCGTGGCCGGTGATCCTCTACATCCACGGCGGCGGATGGGTGATCGCGGACCTGGACACTTACGACGCGACGCCGCGGGCGCTGTGCAATGCGGTGCAGGCGGTGGTGGTCTCGACGCATTACCGGCAGGCGCCTGAGCATCCCTTTCCCGCGGCGCATGAAGATGTGTTTGCGATCTACCAATGGGTGCTGAAGAACGAGGAGAAGCGGAACTACGATGCGAAACGGCTCGCTGTGGTGGGGGAAAGTGCGGGCGGGAACATGGCGGCGGCGATTTCGCTGATGGCCAGGGCGCAAGGGGTGCCGCTGCCGGTGCATCAAGTGCTGGTCTATCCAGTGACCGATCCGGGCAATATGAACTCGCCCTCTTATCTGGAGAATGCGCAGGCGAAGCCGCTGAACAGAGCGATGATGGAATGGTTTGCGAAACACACGGTGCGCAAGGCGGAGGACGGTCGCGATCCGCGGCTTTCGCTGGTGCTGGCGGGTGACGCGTTGAAGGCGATGCCTCCGACGACGATCGTGCTGGCGCAGATCGACCCGTTGCGTTCGGAAGGGGAGGCATTCGCGAAGCAGTTGATCGAGGCCGGGCTAAAGGTGCGGAAAAAGACTTACGAGGCGGTGACCCATGAGTTCTTTGGCATGGGTGCGGTGGTGGATAAGGCGCGTGACGCGCTGGAATATGCGGCGGCGGATCTCCGCGCAGCTTTCGGAGGACCGCAACTGATCACGCCTGCATCGGGACTTCCGGAAAAATGAAGGGGCGCACAATGAAACCATCGAAAGCGCAGCAAACTCTCCTGGGGTATGCGAATGACATGCTCGCCCTGGAGCGTGACATCAAGGAAGCGGTGGATCGGCAGGCGGAGGATGAAGGGGTGCTGAAGCACGCGCAGGTGGCGGCGGTGGTGCGGGAGATCGCGCTGGCGACGGATGTGCGCGTGGCCGCGATGGGGGCATAGCGGCGATGCTTGGTGGTGGCGCGGGCACCGTGGTGAAGGAAGCGGTGGCGGCGGCGGCGGGCACGCTGGCCGGCATCTATGGCAAGGTGCGCCCGCATCCTGTGTCGCGGATGTTGCGCGACGATGCGACGGCGCTATCGCTGGCGGCGATCGGTTACTCGATGCTGCACACGGCAGCGGTGGCGTTGCGCGAGGCGCGGGTGGCGACGGTGGCGCAACGGCATTTGCGCGATGTCACGCCGCTCGTGATGCACCTGGGGCGGGTGATCCCGGCGGCGGTTGTGGTGGAACTGGGGGAGGACTTTCCCAATGTGGACGCGGATGCAGCCCAGCACGGAGTGGCGGCTGTGCGCGAAGCGTGGGCGCAGGAGCCGCCCTCGACGGTGTGAGCCGGCTGGGGCAAGGCGCCCCGATAAAAAAACAGGGGCGCGGAGGGGTGGGGCTTGCTTCGGTTCTGCGAGTGCCCATCACGCTCTTTCCGTACCCACTCCGTTTCACCGATCGTGAGCTCATCCTCTGGCCGCTCGAAGAACTCGCAGCCGAATTGCGCGTGAGTCGCGCCTTTCTCCGCACCTGCGTGGCGGCAGGGTGTCCGCAGAAGTCTGGTGGGATCAGCGTGGCGGGATGCCTCACTTGGTTGTTTGAGCATTATCCCGAAGTGAGGGCGCTCGCGGGGTTGGCGACCCTCCCTCCCATCCCGCCCAAGAATCTGCATCCGACCCTGCGGCTGCGGATGGCTTATGCGGTGCTCACGCTTCTGGAGTACGGACGGTCGCGGGCGAGCCAGTGGCGGCAAAAGCGGGCGTTGCGACTGGCGGTGGAGCAAGTGGAGCGTTTGGCGGCTTCCGTGGCCTGACGAGCGAAACATACGACCGCCCGAGGGGAGGCGGGCGATGGGGGAGGTACTTATGAAGATAATCCCCATCCTTACCCTCACTGCTGCCCTCTCCCTCGCTGCCTGCGATTCCAAGCAGGAACAAGCCCGCGAGAAAGCGCTCGAAAACCGCGCCGACAATTTGGAAGGGGCCGCCAAAGCGACGGAAAAGAACGTCGATGCCCAGGCGGACGTCGCGAAGAAAGCCGCCGACGCCCAAGCTGATGCGCTGAAGAAGGAAGCCGACCGCGTGCGCGAGCAAAAGTAACTCGGCATTGGCGCCTCATGCCAGGTTCAGGCTGACGCACGACGCGCTGTGGCGGCACCGCTGGCGATGCCATGACACCACTATCAACCGACTCAACCCATTCCTCATATGCCTGCAAGAAAAACTGAACCCAAAAATCGCGGACGTGAACTCAACCAGGATCCCATCAGCGGCGAGCCGGGCGCGCATCCGGTAGGAACCGGGGTCGGGGCCGCCACGGGTGGCGCGGCGGGAGCGGCCATCGGATCGGTCGGTGGTCCGATCGGAACAGCGGTCGGCGCCGTGATCGGTGCGGTCGCCGGTGGCCTCGCCGGGAAAGGAGTTGCGGAAATGATCGACCCGACCGCGGAAGATGCCTACTGGCGCGAGAGCCATTGGTCGCAGCCATACGCCGATCGCACCCGTCCTTATGAGGCTTACGCACCGGCTTATCGTACTGGTTTCACCGGGTATCGAGAGGGCAAGACCTTCGACGATCGGGAGGCCGATCTACGCATGGAATACGAAGGCGGACCGCAGCGTGCGGAAGCGGCAGCTGCTCGTGCCGGAAGCGATCCGGCTAGCACGCCGGGGACGATGCAGAACAATCTCAGCACCTTCCCGGTGCGCGGAGACCAATCGAGCGTTGGTCGTGACCCGGCAGTGAAGCCAGGCTCGATGGAGAGTCACATGAGCTCTTATCCGTTGCGCTGGGATGATGCGCGCGAAGCAGCGCGTGCGGCTTACGAGCGCGTTCGCCGCGGCGAAGCGCATCGGGCGGGGTCGAAGGTGGTCGAGGATTCAACTGCGCGAGCCGTCAAACAGACTTAGCCGTCTTCAGCGATGCTGGAGACGGCTTTTGTCATTTTGAGCGATGCGGACTATTGGGAGTGCCTGTGAATCAGGCTGCACCGAGCCTGAAAGGCTAAAACAACACAGCCCAGGCGCGGCATTATGCCTACAACGACTTGTCGCGCCCTTTTAGGGCTGGGCTCATTCTCATGCAATACCCAGGGCGTTGCCCTGGGATGTGGTATAAGCCCTTCGGGCTTACAATCATGGAAAGCGGTCGCGCACGCCGGTTTCTCCCTCGTGCTTGGCGCAATGCGCGCAGCAATAGATGCTCTCGCCCGCTTCGACGCCGTGGCCGAGGATGCGGCAGTCACAGTGCGCGCATTTCGGCGCGAGCCGATGGATCGCGCACTCGAAACTGTCGAAGGTGTATTCTTTACCGCCGATCGTCACGGTGAACCCTTTATCGTATTCGTTCCCGCAGGTGTTACATGGGTTCACAGATGAATAAAGACGAGGGGTGAGAGGCGCGAACTGGATAGTGCGGCCTCCCACCCCAGGTTTGCCCTTGCGGGCGTCGAGGAAGATGACGTGGACGGTTACTCGCCGGCTTTGGGGGTTTCGGCGGCTTCGACATTGATGACGCTCTCGGCGAGGTCGGTCAGTTTCTCGTCGGCGGCTTTTTCTTCCTCAAGCGTTTCGGCCAGGAGTTCTGCGGCGTCGGTGTGACCGAGCTGCACGGCGAGGGCATGAGCAGTGCCGTAGCCGGCGATTTCGTAGTGTTCGACGCGCTGCGCTGCGCCGATGAGTCCCGCGTCGCGCACGGTGTCTTCAGCATCTTCGTCGATGAGATCGCTGCCTTCGGCGACCAGGCCCTCCATGGCCTTGCACTTGTGGCCGGTGAGCTTGGTTTCGCACATTTCGCCGATCTGGTTGAGCCGTTCGACCTGGCCTTTGGTTTCTTCCAGGTGCGACTCAAAGGCGGCCTTGAGATCGTCGTGGGTGGCGGCTTTCGCCATCTTGGGGAGCGCTTTGACGAGCTGGGTTTCGGCGCTGTAGAGGTCTTTGAGTTCGTGGATGAAGAGGTCTTCGAGAGTTTTGAGTTTCATGGGTCTGAGTTTTGTTTGGTTTGCGTGACTGCAATTTTCCATCGCGGTCTCGCTTCGGGTTGGCTGTGTCGATCGAAAGAAAATCCTGGCCCCGATCGCATTTTTGGGGCGCGCACCCGAGTGCCTGCTGCGAATCATAGTTCGATGAGCCTTCCCGAGCCTGCCCCCGCTCCCCGCGTGTTGGTCGCCGAGGATGATCCGCGCACGCTGCGCAGCCTCACCTTTCTCCTGCAGCGGCACGGCTACGAAGTGATTGCCGCCGCCGATGGTCAGGCAGCGCTGGAGATCCTGCTCGCCCCGAATCCACCGGCACTGGCGTTGCTGGATTGGGAAATGCCGCGCCTCGATGGGCTGCATGTGGCGCGCGCGGTGCGTTCACTGCCCGATCAGCGCTACACCTATCTCGTGATGGTCACGGCGCGCGATGCTCCCGGGGACATGTTGGCGGCGTTCGCCGCAGGGGTGGACGACTATCTCGCCAAGCCGGTGGATGCCGCGCAACTCCTCGCGCGTCTGCGCGGGGGCCAGCGCGTGTTGGGACTGGAGCATCGGCTGGCGGCGCGCGTCGCCGAACTGGAGCGGCTCGTCGAAGAGCTGCGTCGAGTGAAGCGGCTGCTGCCGATCTGCATGTATTGCAAGAAGGTGCGCGAAGACGGGGACTACTGGCAGGAGATCGAGGCTTACCTGCACGAGCACACGGGCAGCGATTTCTCGCACGGCATTTGTCCGCAGTGCCTGGAGACCGTGGTGGAGCGGGAGATGCCGCGAGATCCGGTCGCGCGGCGGGAGCGGGAAAAGAAGTAAGTACGCGGCCCACTCCATTCGGGCGTGCTCGCCCTTGCTGGAAAGTGCGGACTCCGGAATCGGTGCGCTTAATTTTCCCCGCGACGCCTGGCGAAAAGTCCGACGACGAAAGCGGCGCCGGTAACTGCAAGCAGCGCACCGAGCGAATTCCTTCCGAGCGGCGCGGCCGGCACGGGGATGAGCAGTGGCTTCGGTGGCGCGGTCGTCTGGGCGAAACCTGCGGGCACGAGCCCCTGCTGAGCGCGCGCTTCGGCAGTCACCGGCACGGCGTTGGCCGCGGGTTGAATGTCGTGGCCGGTCTCGCGCGCATAGACCTGCGTGAACTCCGCGCCGAAAAGCAAAATGCACGAGGCGTAATAGACCCACAGGAGCAAGATGACGACGGAGCCCGCCGCGCCGAAACCGGACGCCGTGCTTTCGCGCCCTAGATAGAGACCGAGCCCCCACTTGCCGATCTCGAAGAGCAGCGCGGTGACGGCCGCGCCAGTCCACACATTGCGCCACTCGATGCGCGCGTCGGGCAGCACTTTGAAAATGAAGGCGAAGAGCAGCGTGACCATGCCAAACGAAACGACGAAGGCCATGAGGCCGCCGACGACGGGCGGGATGCCGATGAGCCGCTCGAAGTATCCTGACAGCGCCGCGAGCGTGGTGCTGAGCACCAGCGAGGTGAGAAGCAGAAAGCCGATGACGAGCACCATGCCAAAGTTCAGCAACCGCTCGCGGACGAAACCCATGATGCCCGCGCCGCCCTTCGGTTTTACTTCCCAGATTGTATTCAGCGCGTCCTTCAACTGCCCGAAGACCCCTGACGCGCCGATGAGCAGCGTGGCAAAGCCGACGATCGCGCCGAGCCAGCCTTCGGAGGGCTTCGCGGCACTCTGCACGAGGGCCTGCACGCCTTCCGCGGCTTGCGCGCCGAGGTATCCCTGGAGCTGCGGACCGAGCTGGCCACGCACCGCTTCCTCGCTGAGCACTAGCCCCGCGACGCTGATGGCGATGACGAGCAGCGGCGCGATGGAAAAGATCGAGTAGTAAGCGAGCGCCGCACTGAGCCGCAGCGCGTTATCTTCCATCCATGCGTCGAAGGTGGCCCGGAGCATGCGGACGAGGCGGTGGTCGGTGAGGGTGCGCAGACTCATCGGCCCCGAATCGCGGGCGGCAGGGCGTGCGGTTATTTCTTTGGCACCGCCGGACACTGGCTCTGCATCACGAGCACGCGACGCGCTCAGTTCACGCTCGCTCCGCGTTCGCGCGAGGCCGCGTAGTGCGCAGCGACTTGCGGAAAATCCTCCGCCGGATGGATGTCGATGAAGAGCGGAAAAGCAAAGTCGCCGCCGCGTGCCGCGATCATGTCGTCGATCGCCAGTTGCGCCGCCCGCCCGAGATCGCCCTCACCCAGTACGCGCACCCAGACTTGATGATCGGTCGCGGCGGGATCGGTTAGTCGGAAGATGAAGTCTTTCACACCCGAAGTATCGGCGTCCGCGATCGTTCTGGCCGCCTCATGGATGCTTTCCGCCGGAGTCCGCCGGGCGGGCATTGTGTGAATCTCTGCACGCGCGCAGTAGCGCAGCCATCCTAGCCTGTAGTGGTCCTGCGGGCTTCCAGCCCACTGTGCGGAAAACCAGGCATCGATGCTTGGTGGACCGCTATACAGGCTGGAAGCCTGCGCTACTACGAGACGGCCAACCGCACTTACGGGCCGATTGAAGGAGCATAAACGATGCAACCTGCGCCACCCGCATCCCTCCCCGCTGCCAACTCCGCAGCGGCCAAAGCCGCCGGCCTGCGTTACGTCAGTGACGATCGGCCTGGCATCTCGCGCCGGGCCGCGGGCAAAGGCTTCACCTTTCTCGATGCTTCGGGGAAAAAGGTGCGCGACCCGGAAACCTTGCGCCGCATTCGCAGCCTCGTCATCCCGCCGGCGTGGACCGACGTGTGGATTTGCCCCGCGGACAACGGTCACATCCAGGCAACCGGGCGCGATGCGCGCAGGCGCAAACAGTATCGCTACCACCCTGAATGGCACGCCGTGCGCGACGAAGCGAAATACTCGCGCGTGCTCGACTTTGGCGAACGACTCCCGCGCATCCGCCGACGTGTGGCGGCAGACCTGCGCCGACGCGGGATGAGTCGCGAGAAGGTGCTGGCGACGGTTGTGCGTCTGCTGGAGACGACGCTCATTCGTGTCGGCAACGATGAATACGCGCAACAGAACGGCAGCTTCGGCCTGACGACGCTGCACAATCGGCACGCGAAAGTGCGCGGCGGGCAGATCACGTTTGAATTCAAGGGCAAGAGCGGGAAGCGCCATCGCATCGACGTGCGCGATCCGCATGTGGCGAAGCTGGTGAGCCGCTGCCAGGATTTGCCGGGTCAGGATCTGTTCGGCTACGTCGCCGACGACGGCACGGTGCGCGACGTGACCTCGGACGACGTGAATGGGTACCTCCGCGAGATCGCGGGCGAGGATTTTTCGGCGAAGGATTTCCGCACCTGGGCCGGCACGGTGCTCGCGGCCATCGCGCTCCGGGAGTTTGCGGAATTTTCTTCGCAACGGCAGGCTAGGCGCAACGTGGTCCAGGCGGTCGAGGCCGTCGCGAAGATGCTCGGCAACACGCCCGCCATCTGCCGCCGCTGTTACGTGCATCCGGCAATCCTCGATGGCTACCTCTCCGGCCAGACCATCTCCACGCTCCAGCAAAACGCTGATCAGCGACTGCGCGGTGCGCTGGCCAAATTGAAACCCGAGGAAGCCGCCGTGATGATGCTCCTCCGCGAGCGACTCGCCGATGCGGGACGCGCCGGCGGCGCGCAGCGAGCCTCAACGCTGACCGGGAAAAGGACTGCGCGGAAACGCTAAGCCTTGCGACGGTTTCGGAGCGCGGGCGGCCTCGCCCGCATCGCCGTGCTGGGGAGGCAGCGTTGCGGACGAGGCAGTCCGCGCTCCAACTTGCCACCCGTGAGTTGCCTCGCTAAGCCTCGCGGATGACGAGGCGGGCGGGTTTGTCGTCACGCAGGGCGAGGAAGGCTGGTTGGCGCAGCACACCGTCGTCGGTCCATTCGGCGAAGCGAATCTGCGCAACGAGATGCGGCTCGACCCAAGTGCAGCGCGCCAGCTCGGCGCGGGTGAAATGCGAACCCCAGCGCGATGGGCCGGTAGGCAGGGCCGCGAAGGGGCACGTCTCGGTGCGATGCTTGAGCATTTGCCGGTGCAGGGCGGCGAGGGTGGCATCGTCGAAACCGGTGCCGACTTTGCCGGCATAGATGAGCTTCTTCCCGCGATAATAACCGACGAGCACCGCGCCGAAATGCGGGCGCGTGCCTTTGGGAGGAGTGAAGCCGCCGATGACGAACTCCTGTTCGAGCAGACATTTCACTTTCACCCACGCGCCGCTGCGGCGGCCGGCTTCGTAGCGGGAGTCGCGGCGTTTCGCGATGAGACCTTCGAGGCCGCGCTGGCAGATTTCGGCGAGGAGGATTTCGGGCGTGCCGGCGAGTTCGGTGGAGAGATGCAGCACGTCGGACTTTGCGGGGAGGATGGCGGCGAGGCGGGCGCGGCGTTGTTCGAGCGGCTCGTCGCGCAGGTCGGTGCCGTTGAGTGCGAGCAGGTCGAAGAGGAATGCGCGGACGGGCGTGGTGTCGTCGGCGTTTTGGATGAGCTGGAAGCTTGGGCGGCCTTCCTCGTCGGGCACTACGAGCTCACCATCGACGAGTGCGGACTTCGCCCCCAAGTCGCGCAGCGCGGTGGCCACGCCGGGAAAGCGCGCGGTGAAGTCATTCTCCGCGCGTGACCAGAGCCGCGTGTCGCACCCGGCCTTGCCGCCGAGGAACCGATAACCGTCGAACTTCAATTCGTAGAGCCAATCGCGACCTTCGGGGAGCTGCGTCGCGGCCTTCGCCTGCATCGGTTCGACAAAGGCGGGCATCGCGAGTGCGCTCTGGGGCATCCTACCCGCAGCAATGCGCTTCACCGCGCCCGGGGCGAAGTCTCGCTCCCGGATGTAACGCTGGACCGGATCAGGCTGCTTTGCGGCGCGTCTTGGCGCGGGGCGTTTTTTTGGGGCGGTTACTGCCATGTTCCTGGATGCTCTTTTGCAGCACGGCGACGAGGTCGATGACGTTGGTCGGCTTCGCGCCTTTGCTCTTCTTCGGCTTGGCCACTTCCTTGCCGCCTGCGGCGACTTTTTCCTCGATCACTTCCATGAGCGCTTCCTTGTACTCGTCCTTGTACTTCGCCGGGTCCCATTTGCCCGTCATGCTTTCGACGAGCTTCTTCGCCATGTCGGCTTCCTTCTTTCCGAGCTTCGCCGCGCCGGGCACATGCAGCTCTTCCGAGCCGATGATCTCCTCGGCGAAGTGCATGAGTTCTAGCACGAGCACATCGCCCTGCGCCTTCACCGCGGCAAGATGCTCGCGCGTCTTGATGACCACTTTCGCAATGCCGACCTTGCTTGTGTCGCGCAGCACTTCGCGGAGCAGCGTGTAAGCTTTGTCGCCGCCTTTTCCGGGTTCCATGTAATAGGGCTTGGAGAAAAACATCGGGTTGATGTCCTCGACCTCGACGAACTCCTGGATGTCCACGGTCTGCGTGGCCTCGACATCGACGCGGGAAAAATCGTCATCGTTGAGCACGATGAATTTGCCTTTTTCATACTGGTAGCCGCGCACGATGTCCTCCCACGCAACTTCCTTTCCGTCGGACTCGGCGACGCGTTTGTTGTTGATCGGGCTCATGTCGCTCTTGCGGAGGAAGTGAAAGCGCAACTCCTCGCGGCGCGTCGCCGGGTAGAGCGTGACCGGAATGTTGACCAGCCCGAAGCTGATCGCGCCTTTCCAGATGGGTCGCATGAGAGAGTGCGCCGAGGGCGGGTTAGGAGAAGAGATTGCGAACGCTGCGCGCGGTGTCGCGCCAGCAGCGTGCGAGCAGCGCCTCGCCGGTGTGCAGGCCGTCGCGCATGACTTCGGCACCGTCGCTGGCGTAAGCGGTTGCTTTGCGCAGGGCCGGGCGCGCGGTGTGGCGCACGCGGTCTTCGAGGTTGGCCAGGAGATCGGCGAGGCGCTCGGTGCGCGTGGGCTCGGGGCGCAGGGAGCGGACGATCAGGCCGATGACCAGCCCCGCGCCGACGGCGAGGAGCACGGCGTTCGTGCGGTTGCAGCACTGGCCGCTTTCCAAGTTCACGTGCGGGTCGGTCTCCGCGATGGCGGCTTCGTCGATCTTGGGTTCGCTATTCATGGCTGGATGCGGTGCGGGTTTGATCGCGCCAAAACTCGCAAGCCTTGAGCACGCCGAGGAAGAGGAGAACGGGCCGCACGCAGGAAAATGCGAGGCCCACGATGGCGGCGGCAATCGCGCCGAGGGGGAGGAGATTCAGGAGGAAGCCAGCGCCGAAGGCGGACGCGATCGCGGTCGTGGGTTCGCGGCGCGCAAAGTCGTCGGCGCGCAGCATCAGCTCGTCGAGCTTGGGCGGTGGTGAGGGAGGTCGTTTGGCCATAGTGGTTGCTTGATCGCGCCCCGAGCGATGGGTGCGCGTACCGTTTCTCGCGTCACTTCCGATCACATCGCAGGGGACGAATGGGAGCGATGGGAAGGATGCCCGAGCTGAAAATCAGGACGATTTCACGCAACCGTTCGGCGCCCTCGCCGCGAATCCTCAGCCATGAAGCTCGCCGCTTGATTCCCATGGAACGCCGCACCCTGCTCATCGTCGATGCGAACGCGCGAGATCGGGCAGTCGTCGCGCAGCATCTTCGCCGCGACACCGGTTACGAATATCACGTCATTGAAGCGGCGAGCATCGCCGAAGGGGTTGCGCGGATCGCCGAGGGCGCGCCGGATTGCATCGTGCTCGGCGATCGCTTGGAAGACGGACGCGCCATCGACTTTCTTCAAGCCATCCGCAGCGAAGGCACGCGCCTGCCGCCCGCGGTTATTTTCACCGGCACGGGGGATCACGAGCAGGCTGTCGAGCTGATGAAGGCGGGCGCGCAGGATTACCTGGTGCGGACCGATCCCGCTGCGGAGGCCATCCGCCTTGCAGTGAACGCGGCTATCTACAAAGCTCAGACCGAGCAATCCAACGAGCGGCTCTGCGAGGAAGCGCGTACGGCAAACGCCGCGAAAGACGATTTCCTCGCCATGCTCAGCCACGAGTTGCGCACACCGCTCACGCCGGTTCTCTCCATCGTTTCAGTCGCGGCGAGAGACCCCGCGCTCACGGCGGACTTGCGCGAGACCTTTGCGATGATCCAGCGCAACGTGGAACTCGAAGCGCGGCTCATCGACGACCTGCTCGATCTCACGCAAATCGCCAGCGGGCGGCTGAAGATCGAGCGCGCCCCGGTGGATGTGCATCGCTGCATCGAGGCGGCGCTCGATGTCTGCGTGGCGGGCTTCGAGGAAAAGCGCATCACCGTGCGGACCGAACTCGCCGCCGCGCGCTCCGTGGTGCTCGGCGACTTCGCGCGTTTGAATCAGATGCTGTGGAACCTGCTCAAGAACGCCGTGAAATTCACCGCGCCCTACGGCCACGTCGCCATCGCTACGAGCAATCAGGAGGAGACCTTGCGCATCGAGATTCGCGACGACGGCAGGGGCATTGACCCCGCGCGGCTCGCCACGATCTTCGGCGCCTTCAGCCCCATCCGTCCACAACCTACGGCGACCGGCGTCGGCCTCGGGCTCGCCATCACCCGCGCGATCGTCGAAGGCCACGGCGGCAGCATCCGCGCGGAGAGTGGAGGCGAGGGCCACGGCACCGTCTTCGACATCAGCCTGCCCGTGAGCGACGCCTGCCCCGCCTCGCCGGACGAGACCCCGCGACCGCCCGTCCCCGACACGCGCGGCAAGACGCTCCTCGTCGTCGAAGATCACGAGGACACGCGGCGCGCCCTTTCGCGCGCCTTGCGCCGGCGCGGCTTCGGCGTGACCGCGGCAGGCAGTGTCGCCGCCGCGTGCGAGCAATACCTCGCCGCGCCCGCCGACCTCGTGATCTGCGACATCGGCCTGCCCGATGGCACCGGTTGGGAGCTCATGGAAAAGCTGCGCGCGCACGGTCCGGTGAAGGCGATCGCGGTGAGCGGTTACGGGATGGATCACGATCTTGAACGCAGCCAGCGCGCGGGATTTGTCGCGCATCTCACCAAGCCGATCGACTTCTCGCGGCTCGAAACGCTGATCGTCGAGAAACTATCGGATCGTTCGGACCAGTCTGACACGTCCGACTGAAGCGCGATGCGCGATAGCAACTCACCATGAAAAACTTCACGTACGAAACGCACTGGGACGAAATCAAAGGCCAGCTCAAGCAACGCTTTGCCCAGCTCACGGACGATGATCTCGCCTTCGTGAAAGGCAAAGGCGAGGAACTGCTGGCGCGCCTCCGCGAAAAACTCGGCCTGTCCGAGGAAGACCTCGATGCTCAACTCAAGGAACTGCAGGGCGCCGCGCGCGACCGCTTCGGCGATGCGAAGGCGAAGCTCGGCACGAGGGCTGATGACATGAAGACCAAAGCCGGCGCTGCAGCGGAAGAGGTGAAGGCGCAAGCCGGCGCGGCTTACGATCAAGCTCGCGAACGGGCGCGCGGATATTTTTCCGACGGCGAGGAATACGTCCGGCAGAACCCGCGCGAGTCGCTGGTCGCCGCGATCTGTGCAGGTTTTGTCGCGGGCTTGCTCATCCGCCGGTAGTGAGAGGGATGGCGTCCAAAGTGAAATCGTTGTCGGAGCGGGGGGGGGCGCGGCCCCCAGCGGGTAGCCGACACCCAAAGTTGGGGCCCGGGCCCCCCCCCCCCCGGGGGTCG
>JANPIS010000198.1:0-26078 GCA_031425095.1 Chthoniobacteraceae bacterium | reverse complement strand
GAGGCGATCGCGACCTACGAGGAGTTCGTCGAGAAGAAGCCGGACCATCCGACCGCGGCCGATGCGCTGGTCAAGCTGGGTGGGCTCTGGAAAGGCTACGCCGAATCGCAGGGACCGTATCTCGCGCTGGACGCCACGAAGCGCGCGGAATGGACGAAGGGCGTGGAGAAGAGCCTCGCGTCCTCGGAGCGGATCCTCGCGAATTTTCCCGAGCACGTCGGCGTGGCGGCAGCGCTGAACAACATGCTCGCCGTCCTCCGCCTGCAACAGCGTGTGCGGATCAAGACCGCGGCCGACGTGGAAGCCTACTTCGCCGCGTTGCTCGAAAAGTCGAAGGAGAACCCGAACCTTGTGAGCAAGATCACCTTCGCCATCTCCGGATTCATCGCCGAACAGGACAAGGCGAAAGCGCTCAAGCAGATGGAGTCTGTCTATCGCGAGGATCTCCGCTACGGCGCCGAGGAACTCGATCTCTTCGGACGTTCGCTGATCGAAAGCAAACGCTACGACGAAGCATTGAAGATCTACGACAAGATCGAGATCGACTACAAGATGCCGAGCATTACCGATCCCACCAAGGCGCCGCGCGAGACGCAGGAGGCGCAGGCGATTGCCCTCTTCGGAAAATCCAAGGTGTTGCAGGAGCAGGCCGCGGGGCTGAAGGCCGAAGGCAAGGCGGACGAAGCGGCGAAGAAAACGGGCGAAGCCGGCGCCCTCGCGGAGCAACTCAAGAAGCTCTACGGCTGGTCGAAGTACGCGCTCGAGGCCAACTTCCCGCAGGCCCAGAGCCTTCACGAGCAGAAGAAGGACGACGAAGCGATGAAGCTCCTCATCGAAGTGATCAAGGCGAAGGACGCCACGCCGGAGTTGCGCGCGCGGTCGATGCTCCTCCTCGGCAAGATCCACGAGGCCAACGGCCGCTTCGAAAACGCGATCGATAACTTCATGAAGATCGCGGCCTACTACAGTGCGGTGGCCGATGCTGCCGCCGAGGGGCTCTGGCTCGGGGCACAACTGCTGGAGAAGCAGGCGAAAGGCGAGATCCCCATGCCCACTCCGCCGCCCAAGGCCGCTCCGAAGGAAGCAGCGCCAGCCAAGCCGGCGGAGAAAAAGTGAAGCCCGGACCCGGGCATCTTATTGGTGTCCAAGCCCGCCGATTAGTGCTTAAAACGCCCGCGTCGCGTCCCCGGCGCAGCTCCCTGATTTTTTCCCTCATGCTTCGAAAGTCTCTCTTCCTCGCTCTCATTGGCGTCCTCTCCGTGGGCACGGTCGGCTGCAAGAAAGAGAAGACGCAGGCGGAGATGCAGGCCGAGAAGACGAAGGCCTTTCGCGAGAAGCAGAAGAAAGCCGCCGCGCAGGCCTATCAGGACATCGTGGATAAATACCCTGACTCGCCCTTTGCCGAGCAGGCGAAGCAGAAGGTGCAGGAACTCGGCGGCGTCCCCGCGAAGACTCCGGAGAAGAAGTGACCCGCGCCGAACGCGCCGCCGCGATCGTTGCCGCCCTGGCTCGCGTTTACCCCGACGCGCACTGCGAACTCGATCATCGCAACCCGCTCGAACTGCTCGTCGCGACGATCCTCTCGGCGCAATGCACGGACAAGCGGGTGAACATTGTGACGAAGGAACTCTTCCGCGTCTGCCGCAGCACTGCGGACTACGTTGCCCTGCCGCAGGAGCAGCTCGAAGAACTGGTCAAGTCCACCGGCTTCTTCCGGGCGAAGGCGAAGAGCATTAAGGCGTGCTGCGCGGCGCTCGTGGCCCGGCACCGCGGGGAAGTGCCGCGCACAATGGAAGAGCTGCACGCGCTTGCGGGAGTCGGGCGGAAGACGGCGAACGTCGTGCTCGGCAATGCCTTTGGGATCAATGTGGGCGTCGTCGTGGACACGCATGTGCAGCGGCTCTCGCAGCGCCTCGGCCTCACGAGGCAGACGACGCCGGAGAAGATCGAGCCGGAGCTGATGAAGCTCGTGCCGCGCGACGCGTGGACGCTTTTCAGCCACTGGCTGATCTGGCACGGCCGGCGGCGGTGCTTCGCCCGCAAGCCGGACTGCGCAGGCTGCGAAATCGCGACGCTGTGTCCGAGCGCAGGGAAGGTTTAGGCGCCGCGGCGGAGCGCCCGTTTCAGCTCAGCTTCAGGTCGGGATCGACCTCCGCCTCGTAGTCCACGCCCCCGAGCCCAAAGCCGAAGAGCCGCAGGAACTCCTGCCGATACCCCGCGATATCGGAGATCTCCGCGAGATTTTCAGTGGTCACTTGCGGCCACACTTTCGCCACCGCGGCCTGGATGTCCGCGCGCATCTCCCAATCGTCGATGCGCACGCGCCCTTCGGCGTCCAGTTGCGGCGCGGCGCCGTTGTAGAGGCGTTCGGCGAAGAGTCGCTGGAGCTGCTCGATGCAGCCTTCGTGAAGGCCCTGCGCTTTCATCACCTTGTAGAGCAGCGAAATGTAGAGCGGCACGACGGGGATCGCCGAACTGGCCTGTGTGACGAGCGCTTTGTTCACCGAGACGTATGCGGCGCCGCCGCTTGCGGAGAGCTTGCCGTCCAGTCGCCGGGCCGTGGCCTCGAGATCTTCCTTGGCCTTGCCGATCGTCCCTGCCCGATAGATCGCCCACGTGAGATCCGGCCCGAGATACGAGTAGGCCACCGTCTTCGCGCCCGGGGCCAGCGCCCCCGCGGCACTCAGTGCATCAATCCACATCTCCCAGTCTTCCCCGCCCATCACGGTCACGGTGTCGGCGATCTCCTGGTCGTTGGCCGGCTCGATGGTGATGTCGGAGACCGTGCCTTTGTCGGTATCCACGGTCTTCGCGGTGAAAGGCGCGCCGATCGGTTTGAGCACGGACTTCGCGGTGATGCCGGTCTTCGGCTGCGTGCGCCGTGGCGAGGCGAGACTGTAGACGACCAGATCGACCTGTCCGAGGTCGGCCTTGATCTGCTCGATCGTGCGCGTCTTTATGTCATCGGAGAAAGCGTCGCCGTTGATGCTCTTGGCATAGAGCCCGGCCCGGTGGGCGGCCTGTTCGAAAGCGCAGGAATTGTACCATCCGGCCGAGGCCGGCTTTCCATTTTCCGAGGGCTTCTCGAAGAACACGCCGATCGTCGCCGCGCCCCCAGCAAATGCCGGCACGATACGACTCGCCAGCCCATAGCCCGTCGAGGCGCCGATCACGAGCACGCGCTTCGGCATCGCGCTCAGCGGCCCCTTGGACTTCACGAAATCGATCTGCTCCTGCACGTGCGCGGCGCAGCCAGTAGGGTGCGCGGTGATGCAGATGAAGCCGCGGATTTTGGGTTTGATGATCATCCCCGCGACTCTGCGGAGCCGCTTCGGGAGGGTAAAGAATTTCCTCCGACGTTGCCGGGTCCGACAATCCGGGTAGAATGGGCCCCGAATTGCACGCCTCCAAGTTGTCCACAGTTTTGGTTCTATCCGCGGCCCTCGCGGTGCGCGTGTACTCGGCCACGGCACTCGAGGCGATCAAGCTGCTGCCGAAGGGCGAGGCGAAGAAGCTGGCCCGCATCGAAGCGCGGGAAGGCACGCCCGAACCCGAGCGCTGGTACCTGCTGACCCATGACGATCAATCCGAGACGGGCTTGCGCGAGTACGTGATCGCCGCTGGAGAGGTGGTGGCGTCGCGCAGTCTTTCGCAGTTTGCCGAGACGGTGCAGGCGGAGGATGTGATTGGGAGCGACGCGGTGAAGTTCGACTCCGACAAGGCGGCGCGGCTCGTCGAGCAATTCGCGACCGCGAACAAGGTCACAGTCGGCAAGGTCCACTATCAGCTTCGCAAAGCGGGGCCCGAGGCGGTGCCGCTCTGGACCTTGATCTGCACGGACTCCGGGGGACAAGAGTTGGGGCGTGTGGTCGTCAGCGCGACGAAGGGAAATGTGATCGCGCACGATGGATTTCCGATCGAGCCCGCCCTGCCGACGCCCGCGCCGACTCCGGCGACGCCGTCGCCGAAGCCAAAGGTCACCAAACGCAAACCGCCGACGACACCGGCGATCGAGATTCAGCCTGCCATCCCGGTCGAGCGGCCGAGCCCGGTGGCGGAGCG
This sequence comes from Chthoniobacteraceae bacterium, assembly GCA_031425095.1. Classification (GTDB taxonomy): domain Bacteria; phylum Verrucomicrobiota; class Verrucomicrobiia; order Chthoniobacterales; family Chthoniobacteraceae; genus JANNXQ01. The sequence continues at coordinate 22,016 of JANPIS010000198.1, read as the reverse complement.
CCCGGGGTTCATGGAGCGGATGCGCGGGAGCATCCAGAAGGTTTTGCCCGGCAAGAAACCCGAGGAGCGCTGAGTGGCGAAACCGCGCGCGACCACCCTTTCGTCCGCTCTCGCACGCCTGCTCGGATCCGAGCAGGTGTCGATCGCGCCGGAAGTGCTTACGGTTCACGCGAGCGATCGCTGGTTTGCGAACCGCGAACCCGACGTCGTCGTTTTCCCGCGGACGACCGGGGAGGTGAGCAAGCTGATGAAGTTCGCGCATCGCCGCGGGATTCCCGTGACCGCGCGCGGTGCAGGTTACGGCTACGTCGGTGGTTGCGTGCCGCTGCGCGGTGGGATCGCGCTCTCGCTTGCGCGGATGAAGCGGATCAAGGAAATCCACTTTGCGGACGGCGTCGCCGTGGTCGAGCCGGGGGTCATCACGGGCGATCTCCAGGCCGCCGTCCGTCGCGAAGGCCTCTATTATCCACCCGATCCGGCGAGTCTGAAGGATTGCAGCCTCGGCGGAAACATTGCCACCAACGCCGGCGGACCGCGCTGCCTGAAGTATGGAGTGACGCGCCATTACGTGCTCGGTCTGGAGGTCGTGCTGGCCGATGGCCGCGTTCTGCGCACCGGCGGGCGCACGCACAAAAACAAAACCGGCTTCGATCTCGTCGGACTCTTCGTCGGTTCCGAGGGACTGCTCGGCGTCGTCACCGAAGCGACGCTGCGGCTGCTCCCACTGCCCCCCGCGCGCGCGAGTCTCTCCGTGAGTTTTCGCACCTTCCGACAGGCGGCGGATGCGGTGCAGAAAATCTTCCGCGCCGGATTTCTGCCGGCGGCGCTGGAGATCGCTGACAGCTTCACCCTCAAAAGCGCGCGCGAGCATCTCGGCGCGGCGATCGTTCCGGCGGGAGAAGGGCACGTGCTGATCGACCTCGATGGCCAGCCGGGCTCGGTCGCGTCCGAGACGAAGGCGCTTGCGGCTTTGCTGAAGAGCATTGGCGCGCTGGACCTCACCACCGCGCGCGGCGAGGAGGGCTGCGAGAAGCTCTGGCAACTGCGCCGGAAATTCTCCGAGTCCCTCAAATCGACAGGCCTCACGAAGCTGAACGAAGACATCGTGGTGCCCCGCGGGCGCCTCGTGGATTTGGCGAACTTCGCCGCGCGGCTGCGGAAGAAGTATGGCTACCCGATCGCGTGCTTCGGCCACGCGGGCGACGGGAATATCCACACGAACATCATGGCCGCGCACTACCACGACGATCCTGCTGTGAAGCGCAAAGTCGGCCTCGCGCTGGATGAACTCTTCACGCAGGTGCTCGCGTGGGGCGGGGCGATCACGGGCGAACACGGCATCGGCCTCGCCAAGATGCGCTGGTGGCCGCAGGCGGCGAGTGACGTCAGCCGCGAGGTGCATGAAGCGCTGAAGGACGCGCTCGATCCCAAGGGGATCTTGAATCCGGGCAAATTTGTCCGCGCGCGTTCGTAGCGGCGCGGCGCTCGCTACTGCACCTTCACATTGTACATGAGCAGCGTCGTCCCGGTCTGCCGGTAGTATTCCGAGACCGCCTTGTTGTAGTCGGCCTTCGCACGGATCTCCGCGGCTTCCGCTCGGGAGAGCTTCTCCTGGAGTTCCAGGAGTTCGAAAGTCGTTAGCACGCCCGCTTTCAGACGCTCTCCCCCGGCGTCGAGCGTCTCCTGCGCGAGCTTCCGTGCGGCATCGGTGGAGCGAATGCGCTCGCGCGCGGTGAGGACTTCGCCGTTCGCATTGTCCACCTCGACCACGATGTTCTGCTCGAGTTCCTTCAGCGCCACGAGTTGCTGCGCCACCTGAAGGCGCGCCGCTTCCTCGGAACCCTTGGCCGCGCGATTCGGAATGGGGATGCTCACGATCGCGCCCACGGACCAGAAAGACTGATCGCGCCGTGCGATGCGCGAGAGGCTTTCCGCCGCCCGAGTGTCGATGCCGAGCAGGCCGAGAGAGCCCGTAAGATCGAAGCGCGGGAGGCTCTCCGTGCCGCGGAACGCGAGGATCACATTGCGATTTTGCAGCTCCAGCACCGCGCGGCGGAAATCCGGGCGGATCTCGAGCGCCTGCCGGATGCCGGCGGAGACGTCGCCGGCGAAGACGGGCGAAGGCGGAGGCGCGATCTCGACGCGCACGGTGAGCATCGGCTCGAGATCATTGGTCACGAGTTGCTTGAGCAGGTTCTCATTCGTCGCCACGCGCTGGCGGGCGAGGATCACGTCTTCCACCCGGGCCGCGGCCGTGGCGCGAGCCTCGGTCACGTCGAGCGGGGACTTCACGCCGATCTTCAATCGCGACTCATTGTCGGACACGAGTTGTTCGGCGAGCGACAGCGACCGCTCCGCCACCCGCAACTGCTGCCGCTCGGCGTGGAGGTCGTTGTACACAAAGTCAGTGCGCGTGAGGATTTCGATGATGCGATTGCGGAAGCTCCACTCGGAATCCGCAGCGCTGATCCGGGCAATGCGCACTTCACTGAGATTCGCCGCCGGCCCAAAGCCGCGGAGCAGCGGCTGAGTAAGATCGAGACTGAGATCGCTCGTGCTTTCATCCCGCCAGAAAGTCCGCGTGCCGGTGCGGGTGTCATTTCCGATGCCGAGGTCATAACGCAGGCCCCACGGCGTCTCGCCGCCGAATCCCACGCTCCAGTCGTTGCGTTGTGCCACGCCGGTGTTCAGCAGGCCGAGGCGGGTATTACTGAAGCCGTAGCGCGCGGTGTCCTCGGTACGGTCGAAGCGCGCGGTGAACTCCGGATCGAAGCGGCCCCATCTGCTGCGCAATTGCTGCGAGGCGACTTGCGGCTCGAAGCTTGCGACCTGAATCGAGAAGTTCTTCGCCAATGCCATCTGCATCGCCGTTTCGTGCGTCAGACGCAAGATGCCGGGGCTGGAGACGGGACGATCGGCGGCGAAAGCGAAGCGGGAACTGACGAGGACCAAGAGAAGAAGGCAAACGGGGCGGGGCATGGGATGCATTGAAACCCGAAAGTCTGCCACAGTGGCGAGAAAACTCAGACGATCGTTCGGCGTCCTCTTTCCTGCGCGCGCCGCGACGTGCTACGAACAAGCCGCACCTCTCGATGCAACCGATCGTCTTCCTCAAATCTGCCGCCATCCGATTCCTCCCCCCAGGTTTCCGGCGCTGGGTGCGTGGGCTGATGTGGTCGCATTTCCACATGCGCCAGGGCTCGACGCGCCCGCTCGACCTTTCGCGTCTGGAGCAGATCCGCGCCGCATCGCAGGCCGACCTCGGCGACGCCGCTTTTCTCGAGCGGACTTTGATCCCGGGCGTCGGGCTCAACGACGAGGGTTTTGAGCAGATCCCGTCCGAGTTGCATCGCTACTGCGGTCAGGGTTTGCGTTGCTGGCAGTATCCCAGCCAGCTCGCCGGCTATCTCGCGCTGCTCGCGCGCCTCCGAGTCCGGTCCTACCTCGAAATCGGCGTCCGGCATGGAGGCACGTTTGTGCTCACGGTGGAATATTTGCGGCGGTTTCAACCGGTGGACCGTGCCGTCGCCGTGGACCTCGGTAATTCCGCGTCACTGGGCGAATATGCGGCGGCGAACGACGGCGTTCAGTTCCTCCAGGCCGACAGTCACTCGGAGGAGTTTCGCGCGTTCATCGGGGCGCAGCCGGCTTTCGATCTGGCGCTCATCGACGGCGATCACACGGCGGAAGGGTGCTGGCAGGACTTCGAGTTGATCCGCGACAAGATCGCGATCGTGGCCTTCCACGACATCGTGAGCGATGTCGTCCCCGGCGTCGGCGAAGTGTGGCAGCGCGTGCGTGCGGAATGCGCGGATCGCTACGACTTCCACGAATTCACCGCGCAATACGAGAGCCTGCATCGCCGCACGGGAAAACGTTTCCTCGGTCTCGGTGTCGCTGTCCCGAAGGGCAGACATTAGCTTTGTCGGTGTCCGCTCCTTTGCGCAAACTTCCCGCCCGTTGAATCCACAACGCACCATTGCCGAACTGAAGGAGCTGCGCGCCCTCACCGGCGATGCCGACGGAGCGCAGCGCGTCGCCTTCACGCCGAAGTGGGTGACCGCGCGGACGTGGCTCCGGCGCAAGCTGGAGGAGCTGCCGGTCGAGATTCATCAGGACGAAGCGGGAAACCTGTGGGCCACGATGTGCGGCGTCTCCGAGCGTGCGCTGCTCATCGGTGGCCACATCGATTCGGTGCCGAATGGGGGCTGGCTCGACGGCTGTCTCAACGTGCTCACGGGCGTCGCGATCCTCCGCCGGCTGAATGCGAAGTTTCAGGGTCGGCCGCCGATCACCGTGCGGCTGGTGGATTGGGCCGACGAGGAGGGCGCGCGTTTTGGCCGGAGTCTCTTCGGGTCCTCGGCATGCTCGGGCAATCTCGATCTCGAGGAAGCTCGCGGGCTCGTCGATCCGGCGGGCCTCCGGCTCCCCGATGTGCTCAGCGAGCACGGCATCGACTTTGAAAATGTGAAAGCCTGCGGAATGGAATTGGCGGACGCCGCCGCCTACATCGAGCTGCATATCGAGCAGGGGCCGGTGCTGCTCGATCTCGATCTGCCGCTCGGCGCGGTGCTGGGAACCTTCGGTGTGGAGCGGCATGCGATCACGTTCGCCGGGCAGGCGGCTCATTCCGGCAGCACGCCGATGAATCGCCGCAAGGATGCCTTTCTCGCCGCCGGAAAAATGGCCGCCGAGATCTACCGCATCGCGGAGCGCAGCGGTGGAGGCGTCTGCACCATCGGCTCCTGCACCACGAAGCCCGGCATCGTCACCAGCGTCGTCGAGGAGTGCCGGATCACGCTCGATCAACGCCATCTCGATGCCGCCGCGCTCGCCACGATGCTCGCCGAAGCGCGCGCGGCCAGTGAGCGCTTCGCCAGCGAAGGCAACGTCGGCGTGTCATGGGAACGTCTCTGGCGCATCGCGCCGCGTCCATTTCACCACGACCTCATCGGCCTCTGCGACGCGGCGATCCGCGAGACCTGCGGTGTTTCCCATCGGCTCCCGAGCGGTCCGCTGCACGACGCCGCGGAAGTCGCGAGCGCGGGCATTCCGACGGTGATGATGTTTGTGCAAAGCCTCCAAGGCATCAGTCACAACAAGATCGAGGACACAAAAGAGGAGCACCTCGCGCTGGCGATCCGGGCCTTCGACAAGCTCGCGGATAAAGTCGTGGGGTGGATCGAGCGGTCGGTGACGACATGAAAAGGGCGCGGATCGCTCCGCGCCCTTTTCGTGAGCTTGGCCGAAGTTAAACCTTACACCGTGTAAGTGCTCGAGGCGGTGGTGCCGCCGCGACCGGTCCAGTTCGTGTGGAAGAACTCGCCGCGCGGTTTGTCCACGCGCTCGTAGGTGTGGGCGCCGAAGTAGTCGCGCTGCGCCTGGAGCAGATTTGCCGGGAGGTTGGCCGTGCGGTAGCCGTCGAAGAAGGCGAGCGCGGTGCTGAAGGCGGGCACGGGGATGCCTTTCTTCGCGGCCATCGCGACGATGGCGCGCCAGCCCTTCTGGGACTTCTTGATCTCGCCGCGGAAGTAGTCGTCGAGGAGGAGATTCGTGAGCTTCGGATTCTTGTCGAAGGCTTCCTTGATCTTGCCGAGGAAGACGCTGCGGATGATGCAACCACCGCGCCACATGAGAGCGATGCCGCCATTGTTGAGGTTCCACTTGTACTCGGCCGCCGCGGCGCGCATGAGCATGTAGCCCTGCGCGTAGCTGATGATCTTCGAGCAGTAGAGCGCCTCGCGGATTTGCGCGACGAACTTCGCGCGGTCGCCGCCGATCGCCGGGCGCGGACCCTTGAGCTTCTTCTGCGCTTTCACGCGCTCGTCTTTCATTGAGGAGACGCAGCGCGAATACACCGCCTCGGCCATGAGCGTGATCGGGATGCCGAGTTCGGCGCTGTTGATCACGGTCCACTTGCCGGTGCCTTTCTGGCCGGCGGTGTCGAGGATCTTGTCCACCAGCGGCGTGCCGTCCTCGTCCTTCTTGGCGAGGATGTCGCGGGTGATCTCGATGAGGTAGCTGTTGAGTTCGCCCTCTTGCCATTCGGCAAAGACCTTGTGCATTTCGTCAGCAGTCATGCCGAGGCCGTCGCGCATGAGCTGGTAGGCTTCGCAGATGAGCTGCATGTCACCGTATTCGATGCCGTTGTGGACCATCTTCACGTAGTGGCCCGCGCCCCCGTCGCCGACCCAGTCGCAGCACGGCACGTTGCCGTCCACCTTCGCGGAGATGCCTTGGAAGATGTCCTTCACATGCGGCCAAGCCTCGGGCGAACCGCCCGGCATGATGCTCGGGCCCTTGCGTGCGCCTTCTTCCCCGCCGCTCACGCCGGTGCCGATGAAGAGCATGCCTTTTTCCGCGAGATACTTCGTGCGGCGCTCGGAGTCCATGAAGAGCGAATTGCCGCCGTCGATGAGGATGTCGCCGGGTTGGAGGAAGGGGAGCACTTGCTCGATGAAATCGTCCACGGGCTTGCCCGCCTTGACCATCATCATGATCCGCCGCGGCCGCTTCAGCAGGCCGACCATTTCCTCGATGGAACGCGCCCCGATGACCTTGGAACCCTTCGCTTCGTGGGCGAGGAACTGATCCACCTTTTCCACCGTCCGGTTGTAGGCGACGACGGTGAATCCGTGGTCGTTCATGTTCATGATCAGGTTCTGGCCCATGACGGCCAGACCGATGACGGCGATATCAGCTTTCGGTTCCATAAGGTGTGTAATAATTGGGACCGCGGAGGATACAGAGGCACCCGGGCGGTGCGAGTAGTTTTTGGGCGGCCGCGGAAGGCGATCGATGGAGGGAAAACATTCGCCGCGATTCGGGCTCGGTGCTTTACCATTGCGTCGCAAGATCATGCCTCGATCCCTCGTTCTCCCGCTCTTCCTCCTGCTCGCAGTCTCCACGATTTTCGCCGCCGATCCGGCAAGGCCGAACGTGCTCATCGTCCTCGTGGACGACGCGGGCTACGGCGACTTTGGCTGCCACGGGCATCCCTTTCTGAAGACGCCGCACATCGATCGCCTCCACGCCGAGAGCGTGCGTTTCACGGACTTCCATGTCTCGGCGATGTGCACGCCGACGCGCGGGCAATTGCTCACGGGGCAGGACGCGCTGCGCAATGCCGCGGCCTCGGTGACCGCTGGCCGCGCCTTCCTGCGGACGGGCATCCCGACGCTGCCCGAGCGGCTCGCGGCGGCGGGCTATCGCACCGGGATCTTCGGGAAGTGGCATCTCGGCGACAGCTACCCGCATCGCCCGATGGACAAGGGGTTCCAGACCGCCGTGTGGATGAAGGGGTGGGGGTTCACGAGCGCACCGGAGTTTGCGAATACGCTCTTCGACGGGCGCTGCTATCGCGGCACGGAGCCGACGCGGTTCAAGGGGTATGTCACCGACTTCTGCTTCGACGAAGCGATGAGCTGGATGAAAGAACAAGGCGCCGCGCGGGAGCCTTTTTTCTGCTACCTGCCGCTGCACGCCGCCCACGCGCCGCACACCGTCGCGGAGAAATACCGCCTGCTCTTTCCCGGGCAGAAGGCGGCCGGTTTCTTCGGCATGCTGGCCAATATCGACGAGAACATGGGTCGCCTCGAGGCCTTCCTCGGCGAGAGCGGGCTGCGCGAAAACACGATCGTCATCTTCATGACCGACAATGGCGGCACGGCCGGTGTGCCGGTCTTTAATGCCGGACTGCGCGGTCACAAGACGGAGTACTACGAGGGCGGGCATCGGGTGCCGTGCTTCTTGCGCTGGCCTTCAGGTGTCCTGCGGGCGCGCGACATCGGGATGCCGACGCAGGTGCAGGATGTGATGCCAACTTTGCTGGAGATGTGTGGCGCGCCGAGCGACGGCCTGAGCTTCGATGGCACGAGCCTGGCGGGTCTCTTGAAGCGCGACGCGCCCCTCGCGGAGCGGATCCTCGTGGTGCAATTCGGAGCTTCGCCGCCCGTGCCCGACGATCCGAAGAAGGGTCGGAGCTGCGTCATCTGGAAGCAGTGGCGGCTCGTGCATGGCAGTGAGCTCTACGACGTGCAGGCCGATCGAGCGCAGATGCGGGACGTCGCCGCCGAGCATCCCGAGGTGCTGGCCAGGCTGCGTGCACACTACGATCAATGGTGGTCGGTGATTGCGCGCCAGTTGGGAGACTTCGTGCCGCTGAGTCTCGGTGCCGATCAGGAGAATCCGGTGGAACTCACGAGCTCAGATTGGCAGGACACCTATGCGGACAATGCCGGACACGTCCGCAACGCCGCGGGGGGTCCGCAAGGCGCCCCGTGGAATGTGAACGTTGAGCGTGCGGGCGAATACCGAATCAGCGTCCGCCGCTGGCCCTTCGAGACGGATGCCGCGCTCGATGGCAACGTCGCCCCGCCCGGCAGAGTGCTCCCGATCGCACGCGCGAAACTGAAAGTCGCCGGCGCCGAGTATTCCGAGAACGCCGCCGTCGGCGCGAGGGAGGCCCGCTTCACCGTCAAACTCCCCGCCGGTCGAACGCAGCTTCACGCCTGGTTTCAGGATGCGGCGGGAGCGGACCTCTGCGGTGCCTTCTACGCTCGCGTGCAGCGGCTGCCGTAACCTGCTCGCCGAACTCCCGGTGCGTCCGGTTACCGGAAGGTCGGGGGCGGCGTGACGCGGGCTTTCATGCTCGCCTTCCAGCCTTCGCCGGACTCGTAAAACGCCTGCTGCACGATGTGTCGGAAGAGAAAGAGCAGACACGCCGCGGCGAAGCCTGAGAAGAGGGTCATCAGGATTTTGTGCGTGAAGGTGTTGCCGAACATGCCTGCCCTTGAAAGCAGGAGCTCTGCCGCGTTTCACCAAAATCCCCACTGGCCGGTCCGCAGGACGTAGAGGCCGAGGGCAAAATTAGTCACCGCATGGGCCACGACGCAGGCCGCGAGACTCCGGGTGCGGTAGGCCACGAGGTTGTAGAGCATGCCGGCGAGCGCGGCGGCCGGCCAGTCGGCTTGGGCATGCTCAAAGGTAAAGCCCAGCGTCACGACGCCGAAGGAAAGCCACGTGAACTTGCCGAAGGGCACCTTGGTGAAGTCCTCGTTCACGAGATAGCGGAGCAGGTAGCCGCGCCAGAAGATCTCCTCGACCAGCGGCACCACGATGGTGAGGCGGATGAAACGCACGATCACATTCATCCACCAGGCCGCCCCCTTGCCGAAGAATCCCGGATCGAAGCCGTCCACGCGGCGCTCGGCGCCGAAAAGTTCCTGCGGTGCGATCCAGAGCCCGAGCACGAGGAGGCCGATGAGGATGGTGAAGATCGGGCGGCCCGGCGCCCGCAGCTCGTAGTGGCCCCACCAGCGCCAGAGCATCCAGCCACAGACCAGCGTCTGCAGCGGCATCACCCAATACATCGGGGTGCTCATGGGCCAGGCCACGTCCTGACCGTCGAAGATCTTTTTCACGAACTCCCCGAGTCCGATCAACCCGAGGAACGCAAGGAAAGGTCCGAAATAGGCCCGCTGAGGGGAAGTAGCGCCAAACATCCGTTTCGATTCTTAGCACGACGCGAACCCGCGGCGTCCAGCCTTCATCGGGTGAAAGTCGGCAGATGCCGCGATCTTATTGGATCGGGGAGTAGTCGGTGGGCTTGAGGAAGAGCGACTTCACGCCGTCCTTCACGGTGAGCGGGCCGCCCGCCTTTTCCTCCGAAGCCGTCCGCGCCGCGATCCAGGCTGGGTCCGCGCGGAAGCCGGCGAAGGAAGCCTTGGCCGCGTCAACGCTCGCGTGGGCGAGGAAATAGAGCAGCGTGTTTTCCGCCTGGGGCTGATCGGCGAGGAGCTGCCAGTACCAGAGATTCGTCATGCCGTGTTTGGCGAAGAGGCCGATCGTGTAATCGCGGAAACGGGCGTGCAGCGCCGGGAGATTGCCCGGGCCTGTGGTGTAGGTCCGCATTTCGAAGACCCGCTCGGCGGCGCCCTTGCCGACATGCACCTCCGGCGAGAAGTCCGTCGCCGTCATAAAGAGGCTCTCGACTTTCGCCACAAGCTTGCCATCCGCCTCGCTAGCCTTGGCCGCGGCTTTCCACTCGGGATCGGCGAGGAACTCCTTCCACGACGTGCCCCGCGCTTCGCGACTCGGATACGCGAGCACGTAGATGAGCTTGGTGTCGGGATTCTCGATTGGAACCCAGTAGCCGATGTTCGTCATGCCGTGTTTCGCAAAGAGCTTCGTGGTGTGGTCGCGGAAGCGCGCGTGCAGGGCGTCGAGCTTGCCGGGCGCGGCGTAGTAGGTGCGCATCTCGAAAGTGCGCGGGTCTTTCTCTGCGGCCATGGCCGTGACGGAGGCGGTGAAGATGAGGGCAGCGAGGAGGGCGGGGAAGTTCATGCGCGGGACGATGCATGGAATAGCGGAGGAGGGAAGCCCCAAGCTCCCGGCGCCCTCTGCGCGTCTTGCCCGGCTTTGGTGCTTGGAGCTTCGTGCGCGGTGCATTTTCCTCCGCACCCATATGCTTCGTAGTCTGCTCCTCTTCCTCGCGCTCCTGCTCGGCGGCTGTGCGTCACCCGAATATGCCTATCGCTTCGTCCCGGGACGGACGGCGATCCTCCGCGACGGCATCGCCATCGCTCCTCCGGACGCCCCGGAAGAGGTCCACGCCGCCATCGCTGCGGGGAATCGCATCGCCGGTTCGCCGTATGCGCGCGGCGGCGGGCATGGCTCGGTCTTCGACTCCGCCTACGACTGCTCCGGCGCGACTTCATACGTGCTCATCGGCGCCGGGAAACTGCGCAGCCCGACGACGTCCACGGGTTTCCGCCGCTACGGGCGCTCGGGGGAAGGGGACTGGATCACCGTTTACGCGCGGCGCGGCCACGTCTTCCTCTCCGTCGCCGGACTCCGCTTCGACACTGGCTATCACAATGGCTCGCGCGGCCCGCAATGGACCACCCGACCGCGGCCCGCGCCACGCGCCGTCTTGCGACATCCGCCGGGCCTGTAGCGGCTCTCCAGCGCGGCCTTGCGCATGGGGCTCCATCAGCCGAAGCTCCGCGCCCTTTCCACATGCTCGACGAGATCAAACGGCGCCGCACCTTCGCGATCATTTCGCACCCCGATGCGGGCAAGACCACGCTCACCGAAAAGCTCCTGCTCTACGGCGGCGCGGTGCAGCTCGCGGGCTCGGTGACGTCGCGGAAAAATGCACGCGCCACGACTTCCGACTGGATGGAACTGGAGCGGAAGCGCGGCATCTCGATCAGCTCGACGGTGCTGCAGTTCGACTACCACGGTTATCGCGTGAATCTGCTCGACACCCCCGGTCACAAGGACTTTTCCGAAGACACCTATCGTGTCCTCACTGCCGTGGACGCCGTGGTCATGGTCATCGATGCCGGCAAGGGCATCGAGGCGCAGACGCGCAAACTTTTCGAAGTCTGCCGGCGCCGCGGCGTGCCGATCTTCACCTTCATGAACAAGCTCGATCGGCCCACGCGCGATCCGCTGGCGCTGGTCGACGAGCTGGAGAGCGTGCTCGGCATCGGGGCGTTTCCGGTGAACTGGCCGCTCGGCACCGGGCCGGCCTTTCGCGGTGTGTATGATCGGCAGACGCGCGCGGTGCATCTCTTCGAGCGCACGCCGGAGGGTGCCTACCGCGCGCCACTCACGGTGGCGGGTGTTGACGACGCGCTGGTGCGCGAAAAGCTCGATGACAACGACTACGCTCGGTTCGTCGAGGAACTCGAGATGCTCGAGATCGCGGGCAAGGAGTACGACAGCGCCGCCGTGCTCGCAGGTCAGCTCACGCCCGTTTATTTCGGCAGCGCGATGAACAACTTCGGCGTGCAACTCCTGCTCGATAGCTTCCTTGAGCGGTCCGCGCCGCCGGGATCACGGCGCTCCGACGATCGCTCGATCGCGCCCGACGCTCCGGCGTTCTCCGGCTTCGTCTTTAAGATTCAGGCAAACATGGATCCCAAGCACCGCGACCGCATCGCGTTCGTGCGCGTGTGCTCGGGAAAGTTCGAGCGCGACATGGTCGTGACGCACGTCCAGACCGGGCAGAAGGTGCGGCTCTCGAGCTCGATGAAACTCTTCGGTCAGGAGCGCGAGACGATCGATGAAGCCTACGCGGGCGACATCGTCGGGCTCGTGGGGCACTCGGAGTTCGGCATCGGCGATACCCTCAGCGAAGACGGCAGCGTGACCTTTCACGAGATTCCGCGCTTCCCGCCGGAATGCTTCGCCCAGCTCCAGAATCCGAATCCGTCGAAATTTAAGCAGTTCCGCAAAGGGCTCGACCAGCTCCTCCAGGAAGGGGTGATCCAAGTCTTCCATCTGCGCGACATGGGCCAGCGCGTGCCGCTGCTGGCGGCCGTGGGACCGCTCCAGTTCGAGGTCGTGCAGTACCGGCTCGAGAGCGAATACGGGGCACCTTCCACGCTTGAGACGGCCCCTTGGGAAGCTGTGAAGTGGCTCCACAAAGGCACGACTCTGGCCGAGACCAAGGCCCTGAAGCTGCCGACCGGCTGCCGCATCGCCGATGACGCCGACGACCAGCCCGTGGTGCTCTTCCCCAGCGCCTGGACGCTGAACTACTTCAAGCAGCAGAACCCCGAGGTGCCGCTGTTCGATCTGGCGGTGGATTCCCAGGCTTAAGCGGCGATGGCGGAGGCCGCCCGGGAGCGCTGCGCTCTGCCGGACGCGGCACAGGGCACGCGCACTGCTGATCTCTCGGTTGCTCAACCCTATGGCCCTATCCATGAACTCCGATCTTCCGGCTCCCGCCGAAGCGTCGGAACTACCTTCTTTCCTGCGAGCTGCGGTCGGCACGGCGCAGACATGAACGCCCCGCCACTCAACTCACCAGCTTGTTCCGTCGAGGAATTGCAGAAGCTCTGCAGCACCCTCGCGCTCCAGCATGCCGAGGTGCAGCGGGAGCGCGACCAATTCGCGCGGCAGATCGCGGCGATGCCGCGCTCTTCCGTGGATGCGGAGAAGGCGCTGCTCTCCATCCGCCAGGCGCGCGACACTCTGCTCAGCCGCAATCACGAACTGCTCGGCATGCTCACCGTCGCCGAAGACAAGCACGCGGAGTTGCACAACCAGCACGAAGATCTCACCCGCGCGCACGCCGCCGCCATCGCCGAGCTGGAAGCGCTCCGGCAGGAAGTCGCGGAAGGCAGGTCCAGACCGGCGCCCGAAGATCAGGTGCCAGCGGCAGCGCCCGAGCCGGACCGCGGCCTGGTCGCCGCGATGGCGGATATGGGGCGTCAGCTGGCCAGTCTCACCGAAGAGCGCGACGACGCGCTTTCCCGCGCGGCCGAACTCGAAGCACGTGCGGCACAAAGTGAAGTTTCAGCTGCGGAACAAATCGCGGCCGCGCAGAAGGCACGTGACGCGGCAATCGAGGCCGCGGCTGCCTGCCAGCATCAAATCGATGAACTGATCGCCGATCGCGACGCGCTGCGGACGCAGTTCAAAAGCGAGCAAGCCGCTTTGCATGCGCAGATCGCCGCGCTGCATGCGCTCGCCGCGCCATCACCGAGCGCAGGTGAAGCGGCGCATGTCCCGGCGGCGCCGCGGCCCGTCATACGCAAGGATCCCGGTCTCGCTGCGCTGCACAAGCGCTTCACGAGCCTGCAGGAAGAAGCGGATGGACCGGAGCGGATCGAATCCCTCGAGCATTTCAGCAAACAACTCCTCGCTCTCTCCCTGCGCGGACAGACCGCAGGACTCACGGCCACTTATCGCCTGGCCTCGGTCGCTGCAGAGTATGCGACCTGGCTGAAAAGGATGCCGGCGAAGGTCAACGCCGCGCTGCCAAATCTGGGCGAGGCGCTCGACGTCATCGAGCAGCTCTGCTCGATCAAAAGCGCCGAGCGCCATCCCGATCCCACGGGCGCGCTCGTCTATTCCGTCGATGACGACGTGGACAATTGCGAGTGCATCACGATGGCCTTCGAGAAGATCGCTTTTAAGACGCGCTACGCGGTGAAGCCGGAGGCCGCGCTCGCGGACTTCACTGCGGCTCCGTGCGATCTCGTGCTCCTCGACGTGGACATGCCCGGCATGAGCGGCATCGAATTGCAAAAGCGCATCCGTGAAATTCCGCATCATCAGAGCACGCCGATCATTTTCGTGAGCGGTCACATCTCGGCCGCGGATCGCGTCGCAGCGCTGGGCAGCGAGCTGAATCGTTTCGTCGCGAAGCCCTACAGCTTGAATGAGCTCGGCCTCAAGGCGCTGACGCTCATTGTGCGTTCGCGCCTCAGCCTGGAGGGTTGAGCGCCGTGGTGCGGGCACTTGCCCGCGAGGCTTGCAATTGTCCGCAGCCGGCCGCGACGTCGATCCCGCGCCGCTGCCGCACGGTGCTGGGGATTCCCGCCGCGCGCAGCACGCGTTGAAAGGCAGTTGCTGCAGCCGAGTCGGTGGCGGCTCCGTCGTAGCGCGCGGTGGGATTGAGTGGGATCAGGTTCACGTGGGATTCGATTCCCGCGAGCAGCGCGGCGAGTCTCTCCGCTTGCGCCGGCGAGTCGTTGCGCCCGGCGATCAAAGTCCATTCGAAGAAGATGCGGCGCCCGGTGCTCGCGCCGTAGGTGCGGCATGCGGCGATGAGTTCGGTGAGCGGCCAGCGTTTGCTCACTGGCACGAGCGCGACCCGCTCTTCCTCCGAGGCTCCGTGCAGGCTCACTGCAAGGCCCCACGGCTGCCGTTCTTCCGCGAGCCGCAGGATGCCCGGCACCACGCCTACGGTGCTGATCGTGATCCGACCGGGGCTGAGATTGATACCGCGTGAATCCGACACGATCTCGAGCGCGGTCATCACCGCGTCGTAGTTGTGCAGCGGCTCGCCCATGCCCATGAGCACGAGATTTCGCAGGCCTTTCTCGCCGCGGGCGCGCAGAGCCCGCTGCACGTGCAGCACCTGTGCGACGATTTCGCCGGGACGCAGATGCCGCACAAAACCCATCTGCCCCGTCGCGCAAAAGACGCAGCCCATCGCACACCCCGCTTGTGTGCTCACGCACGCCGTGAAGCGCCCCGGATAGCCCATCAGCACCGTCTCGATCGTCTGCCCGTCGTCGAGGCGCAGGAGATACTTGCAAGTCAGGCCGTCCGAGCTCCGGGTCTCCGAGACCACGTCGGGTGAATCCACAGATCCATTGCCATCGGCCCAGCGCCGGAGCGGGGGCGGAAATTCGGGACGATCGCGGAGATCAGTCGCCGCTTCGCGATGCAGCGCGCGCCAGAGCGGCCTCGCATGGACCGACTTCAGTCCAGCATTCACCAGCTCTCGCTCGACGCCGGCAAAAGGCAGATCGAGCAACGACGTCGGCGGCTGCGGACTCGGCGGGTTTGGGTTCAAATTGATCGCGACGGTGCCGGAGGTCGCGCTGTGGTGCTACCAGAATTCCGACTGCGCCGCCTCTTCGATGCCGAGCGACTCGGCGCTAAAAAGCGGCGACTCCATCGATGGCATCCGGTCGTGGTGAAAGCGCGCGATTTCCTCCGCGGTCGAAGCGCGCGTCACGACCTTGAGCAGCGGCTGTCCTTCGTGCGGATCGATCAGGCCACGAATCACGAGGCCAGAGGGCACGGCATCCCAGCGCAACTGCCGGTCGTCATCCGAGCGTTCGGCGAAACGCTCCGCCGGGATATCTACGAGTTCCGCACCTTTCTCCCGCCACCAGCCGAGCGACTCGCGCCGCGCGAATCCAGCCCAGACGAAGACCGCCGGCTTCTGCGAGCGCCAGACGCGCACGAGCTTGCCCGGGCGGATCACCCGGCTGTTCAGTTCAAAGGCGGCACACATCGGCAGGCAATCTGCGGATAGAAAGCGTCGTGGCAATCCCGGAGCTTGCTGCGGGGGCGGGCGTGAGCTTTTCTCGCTGCCCATCATGCACGACGCATTCCAGACATTGCAGACGTTTGACCTAGGGAATAACACACAGGGCCGGCTCTTCTCACTGCCAGCCTTGGAAAAACAGGGAATCGGGCCGATCTCACGCCTGCCCATCTCCATCCGCATCGTCCTCGAGTCGGTGCTGCGCAATTGCGACGGCAAGCGTGTGCGCGAGGAGGATGTGCGGGCGCTGGCGAATTGGAACGCAAAGGCTCCGGCGCAGGTGGAGATCCCATTCGTGGTCGCGCGCGTGGTTTTGCAGGACTTCACCGGCGTGCCGCTGCTGGTCGATCTCGCAGCGATGCGTTCGACCGTCTCGCGCCTCGGGCGTGATCCGAAAATGATCGAGCCACTCGTGCCGGTGGACCTCGTCGTGGATCACTCCGTGCAGGTGGATTTCTTCGGCTCGGCGCAGGCGCTCCAGCTCAATCTCGATCTCGAGTTCAAACGCAATCGCGAGCGCTACATGCTGCTCAAGTGGGGCCAGCAGGCGTTCAAGACCTTCGGCGTGGTGCCGCCCGGCATCGGCATCGTGCATCAGGTGAATCTCGAATATCTCGCCAAGGGCGTGCTTGAGAAAGACGGCGTCTATTACCCCGACACGCTGGTCGGCACCGACTCACACACGACCATGATCAATGGTCTCGGCGTTGTGGGTTGGGGCGTCGGCGGCATCGAAGCGGAAGCCGGCATGCTCGGTCAGCCCGTCTATTTCCTCACGCCGGAAGTGGTCGGTGTGTATCTCACCGGCGCGCTCAGCGAAGGTGTCACCGCCACGGATCTCGTGTTGAAAGTGACCGAGATGCTGCGCAAGGCGAAGGTCGTCGGGAAGTTCGTCGAATTCTACGGCCCCGGCGCGAAGTCGCTGCCGGTCGTCGATCGCGCGACGATCGCAAACATGGCGCCGGAATATGGCGCAACGATGGGCTTCTTCGGCGTGGACGAAGAGACGATCACTTATCTCCGCGGCACCGGCCGGAGCGAAGCGCTCTGCGCCGCCCACGAGAATTACTACAAGGCGCAGGGCCTCTGGGGCATCCCGCAGCGCGGCCAAATCGACTACAGCGTCGAGCTCGAGCTCGACATTTCGACCGTCGTTCCCGCCGTCGCCGGTCCGAAGCGCCCGCAGGATCGCATCAATCTTCCCGAACTCGGCAGCACCTTCCGCACGCTCTTCTCCAAAGCTCTACCCGAAGGCGGCTACGGCAAACCGGCCGCGGAACTCTCTTCCAAGAACGTGGCCGTGCATCTCAACGGCGAATCGAAGAACCCCACTCAGCAGGGCGACACCACCGTCGGCCACGGCAGCGTGCTCATCGCCGCGATCACCAGTTGCACGAATACCAGCAACCCAAGCGTGATGCTCGCCAGCGGCCTGCTCGCGAAGAAGGCCGTCGAGCTCGGGCTCAAGGTGAACCCCGCGGTGAAGACCTCACTCGGCCCAGGCTCGCGCGTTGTCACCGATTACCTCACCAAGACCGGGCTCCAGACCTATCTCGATCAGCTCGGCTTCCAGACCGTCGGCTACGGCTGCACGACTTGCATTGGTAACAGCGGCCCACTTCACCCCGCGCTCGAAGAAGCCATCGCGAAGAACGACCTCGTCGCCGCGAGCGTCCTCAGTGGCAACCGCAACTTCGAGGCGCGCGTGCACCAGAACATCAAGGCGAACTTCCTCATGTCGCCTCCGCTCGTCGTCGCATTCGCGCTCGCTGGCACCGTCGATATCGACCTCAGCAAAGACCCGATCGGCAAAGGCAAGGACGGCGCCGATGTTTATCTGAAGGACATCTGGCCGTCGCTGAAGGAAGTGCGCGACGCCATGTCCAGCGCGCTCAACCCCGAGATCTTCCGCAAGCTCTACACCGACTTCGCCACGCAGAATCCGAAGTGGAACGAAATCCCGGGCACCGTCGGCGAAGTCTATGCGTGGGACGAAGCGAGCACCTACATCCAGGAGCCGCCGTTCTTCGACGGCTTCGGCATGGAGCCGGGCCACATCACCGAGATCAAAGGCGCGCGCCCGCTCGGCATCTTCGGCGACAGCGTCACCACTGATCACATTTCGCCCGCCGGCGCGATCAAGAAGAGCAGCCCCGCCGGCGCCTTCCTCAGCGAAAACGGCGTCGCGCTCGAAGACTTCAATAGCTACGGCAGCCGGCGTGGAAATGACCGCATCATGACCCGCGGCACCTTTGCCAATGTGCGGATCAAGAACCTGATGGTCCCCGGCACCGAAGGCGGCGTCACGAAATACAACGGCGAGACCGTGCCGATCTACGACGCCTCGATGAAGTATCAGGCCGCTGGCACGCCGCTCATGATCTTCGCCGGCCAGGAATACGGCACCGGGAGTTCGCGCGACTGGGCCGCGAAAGGCACGCGCCTCCTCGGCGTCAAAGCCGTGGTCGCCCAAAGCTTCGAGCGCATTCATCGCAGCAACCTCTGCGGCATGGGTGTGCTCCCGCTGCAATTCCCCGAAGGCATGACCGCCCAGACGCTCCAACTCGACGGGACCGAGACCTTCGACCTGCTCGGCCTCAGCGACGACACCAAGCCGATGAGCGACGTGACCCTCGTCATCCACCGCGCCAATGGCACCGAAAACAAAGTCACCCTGCGCAGCCGCATCGACACCGCCATCGAAGTCGATTACGTCCGCCACGGCGGCATCCTGCCTTACGTCCTGCGTCAGCTCCTGAGCGCGTAGGTCCGCGATTAAGTCGGAAGCACGACGCCTGCCCGGGGCGCGGGGAATGTCTCTTGCGTCATGTGGCAGCCACCATGGCAGCACTCCAAGACGCACTCACCATCGAGACCGACCTTTTCGAGCATCGGGAGGTCCAACCGCACTTCATCAACGACTGTTGCTTCGGCGAAGACTTCGCCGCGTGGCTCCGCGATCGCTTCGCGCATCTCACCGCCGATGGCTTCGAGATCGGTGAGGCAATTCAGGAAGACTACGGCTGGGGCTTCTGGATTCGTCGCGACAAGGAGTCCTTCTGGATCGCGCTATCCTACGTCGGCGACGGCCCGACCAAAGAACCAGCCCAATGGGTCGTGAGCGTCAGCTACGATGCCGGGCTGAACTTCGTGCAACGTCTTTTCCACAAGCCCAGCGCCACCACCTTCTCGACCGTCCGTGACCAAATCTTCGCCGCTTTAAAATCCACGGAAGGCATCAAAGTAGTCGACCCCTGAGCTCACGGGCGTGGCTCGCGCTGCGGGTGAGCCTCCGCCGATCCGCTCACCCAGACCCGCGCGAGTTGATCTAGCATGGTCACTTCGCGTATCCGTGCTGCTTGAGCCAGAAGACGCAGTCGTCGGTCCACGGATGGAGCTTGCCGGGCTCGTAGGTTTTGTTGCCGAGACCGATGCCGTGGCGGCCGTTCTTGTAGAGATGCAGGTCGAAGGGGACGGCCTTCTCACGGAGCGCGGTGGCATAGGCGAGGGCGTTTTCCACGACGACCTTGTCGTCCTCCACGGTCTGCCAGATGAAGGTCGGCGGGGTGTCGCTGCGGACGTTCAGGCGTGGGGAGAGCAGGCGTTTGTTTTCTGGGGTGATATTCGGGCCGAGGAAGCGCGACTCGCGGTCTGCGTCGGGCAGGTCGAAGAGGATGAAGCCGTAGCAGAGCACGGCGAGATCGGGTCGGGAGCTGGCGCGTTCGATCGGATCCTCGGCGTCGGTTTTGCCCGAATCGAACTGCGTGCAGAGCGTCGCGGTGAGGTGACCGCCAGCGGAGGAGCCGATCATGCCGATGCGCTGTGGGTCGAGATTCCATGTGCCAGCGCTGGCGCGCACACGACGCACGGCTCGCGCGGCATCTTGAAGCGCGGAAGGCACAAAGTAACCGTCGGTCGTGAGCCGGTACTTGAGCACGAAGGCGGCGATGCCCTGTGCGTTCAGCCACCGCGCAAAGGCCTCGCCTTCATGCGCGGCGAGCATGCGATAGCCGCCGCCGGGGCAGACGATGAAGGCGGCGCCCGTCGCGGTGCCCGGCGCGGGCCAGAAGGGCGTGAGCGTCGGCTTGTCCTTCTCCGCATCGCCGAGGGCGCCGGGCGCGGGCCCGGACCAGAGCGGGAGCGGATCGGTGGGAAACTCGACCGCGCTGGCGGCGAGGCGGGTGAACGCGAGCGAAAGGAGGAGGGCGATGCGGAGGGGAGCCATGGTGGAATGCTTCACGGGAACTCCGTCGCCCGCAAGTCCACGCACGCCATTGCGCGGCGTGGCACGGCGCAAGCATAGTGCGAGCGATGCCTCGCCTCTCTCGCCGCGCCTGGTTCGCCGCCGTCCCCGCGGCGGCGCTGGGCGTGGGCGCGCTGGTGATGCAACGCCCGCGAGGCACTCCGGTGGTGGTGCCGGGCGCGGAGCGGCTGCGCGGCGTGACGGTGTCGTGTCAGACTTGGGGCTGGGAATGGGGTGACCCGGCGATGGCGCGGACCATGGATGAACTCGGTGCGCTCGGTGCAAATGCGATCGCCTTCCATCCCTACGCGAGCATTCAGCCCGACGGCGGCGTGCATTGGCGCTATGAAGACAGGCCCCCCTGGATCGTCCGTCCGCTGGCGTGGGCAAAGGAACGCGGGATGTCTGCGATGGTGATCCCGCATCTCGCCTATTGGGGTTCGCCCTTTAAGTGGCGAGGGGACATCCGCTTCTCCGATCCCGCGGCGTGGAGTCGTTTCTTCGCGGAATACGAACGCTGGATCGTGGGACTCGCGAGTGTGGCGGAGGAAGGTGGCGCGCCGCTGTTTTGCGTGGGTCTGGAGTACACGCATGCGCAGAAGTTCGAGGCGGAGTGGCGGCGGATCATCGCTGCGGTGCGCGCGGTCTATCGCGGGCGGATCACGTATGGCGCGAACTGGAACGAGATCGACGCTGTGCCGTTCTGGGACGCGCTCGACCACGTCGGAGTGCTCGCGTATTTCCCGCTTACCATCGGACCGGACCCGACGCCGCGGATGCTCGATAAAGCGTGGGAGCGCCGCGCGCAGGAGCTGAGCGCGATCTCCGCCCGCACTGGGAAATCGATCCTCTTCGTCGAACTTGGCTACGATGTGCGTGACGATGCCGCGGCGCGCCCCTGGGCGGACGACGGCGAGGTCGGGCCGGGCGCGCGCGCCGTGCAGGTGCGCTGTCTCGAGGCGGGCCTGCGCTTCTGCGAGTCAGCGCCGTGGCTCGCGGGAGTGTTCCTGTGGAAGTGGTTTCCGGACCTTCGCGATCACGAGCGTGAGACCTTCGATCTGCGCGCTCCGGAGACGCGCGAGGCGATCCGCACCGCGTGGGGCAGGGGACTGTGACCGCCGCATCACTGCCCTCCTCCTTGACACCGGGAGGCAATTTCGCAATTCACCGCGGCACCTGCTGTGATTGAGTCTTCGCCCTGCGTGTCTGTTGTCATCCCCGTCTTCAATGAAGCGGAGACCGTCGTGCATGTCGCGGAAGTCGTGCTCATGCAGTCGTGCGTGCAGGAGGTGATCATCGTGGATGACTGCTCGAGCGACGGCACGTGGGCGGCGCTCGAGCTTTTTCAGAAGCGCAATCCGGGCGTCCGCATCTTCCGCCACTCGGTGAATCAGGGAAAAGGCGCCGCGCTCCGCACGGGGATCGCGCACGCGACGGCGAAGCTGGTGCTCATCCAGGACGCGGATCTCGAATACGATCCGGGCGAATACGAGACGCTGATCCGCCCCATCCTCAATGACCACGCGGACGTGGTGTATGGCTCGCGCTTTGCCGGCGCCGGCGCGCATCGCGTGCTCTACTACTGGCATTCCGTGGGCAACAAGCTGCTCACGATGCTCTCGAACATGGCGACGAACCTGAATCTCTCGGACATGGAGACGTGTTACAAAGCCTTCCGGCGCGAGATCCTCCAGAGCATCCAGATCGAGGAGCCGCGCTTCGGCTTCGAGCCCGAGATCACCGCCAAGGTCTCGCGACTCGGCGTGCGCATCTACGAGGTGCCGATCTCTTACTACGGGCGCACCTATGCCGAGGGGAAAAAGATCGATTGGCGCGATGGCGTGAGCGCGCTGCGCTGCATCCTGAAGTACAACTTTCTGCAATGAGCGGCGAGGTGCCGAACGCGTCGGCGGCCAAGGTGGACTTCGAGTTCGAGGCGCTGCGGGAGGCGCGCAACTATCGCGCGGCGCT
>JANPIS010000197.1:0-1759 GCA_031425095.1 Chthoniobacteraceae bacterium | reverse complement strand
CGGACGTCAGTAGCTCTTCGCCCACAGCACCCGGCGGGCGCTCGGATTTCCCGAAAACGGACACGTCCCGGGCTCTGCCGAAAGGTTGTTCGGGATGCAGCGGATGGTGACCTTGAGGTCGGTCTTGATCTTCTCCTCCACCTCGCGGGAGCCGTCCCAGTGCGTAAAAGCGAAGCCGCCGTGGATCTCGGGTTTGCCGGCGTTTTTGGGCGTGAAGTAGGCGTAGAAATCTTCCTTCGAATCGATCGTGACCGTGTGCGCATCGCGCGTCTCGGTGGCGCGTTGGAGCAGGGCGTCCTGCATCGCTTGCAGCGTCGCGGCTACGGAAGCGACGAAGTCTCCCATCGCGGGAAATTCCTTCTCCTTCGGTCCACGATCGCGACGCGCGACGGCGATCGTGCCTTTCTCGAGATCGCGGGGGCCGATCTCCACGCGGATCGGCACGCCCTTCTTGATCCAGTCCCACGTTTTCGTCCCGCCGCCGATGTCACGCTTGTCCACCTCCACGCGGACAGGCTCTCCAGCGTAGCTCTGCGCGCGCAGGTCGCCCGCGAGCTTGTCCACGGCGGCAAAGACGGTGTCGCGGAACTCAGGCTTCGGCACGACGGGAATGATGACGACATGCGCGGGCGCAATCCGCGGCGGGAGGATCAGCCCATCGTCATCCGCGTGGGCCATGATGACGGTGCCGATGAGCCGCGTGCTCACCCCCCAGCTCGTCGTCCACGCGAGTTCCTTCTTGTTGTCGCGGGAGAGGAATTCGATGCCGCTGGCCTTGGCGAAATTCTGTCCGAGGAAGTGCGACGTGCCGGCCTGGATGGCCTTGCGATCCTGCACCATGGCCTCGATGCACAGCGTCTGCACCGCGCCGGGGAAGCGCTCGCTCTCGCTCTTCTCGCCGGCATAGACCGGCAGTGCGAGCCAGTCGCGGGCGAAGGTCTCATACACGCGCAGCATCTGCTCGGTCTCGGCGATCGCCTCCTCCTTCGTCTCGTGCGCGGTGTGGCCTTCCTGCCAGAGGAATTCCGCGGTGCGGAGGAACACGCGCGGCCGCATTTCCCAGCGCACGACGTTCGCCCATTGGTTGATGAGAATGGGCAGGTCGCGATAGGACTGCACCCACTTCGCGTAGCTCGCGCCGATGATCGTCTCGCTCGTGGGTCGCACGACGAGCGGCTCGGTGAGCTGAGCCGCGGGTGCGGGACGAAGCCCGCCCGCGCCGTCGCTCTCGAGGCGGTGATGCGTGACCACCGCACACTCTTTGGCGAAGCCCTCCACATGCTCCGCCTCCTTCGCGAGATACGAGAGCGGGATGAAAAGCGGGAAGTAGGCGTTTTTGTGGCCGGTCTCCTTGAACATCCGATCGAGCACCCGCTGCATGCTTTCCCACATCCCGTACCCCCACGGCTTGATGACCATGCAGCCGCGCACGTCGGAATTCTCCGCGAGGTCCGCCGCACGGACGACTTGCTGATACCACTCGGGGAAATCCTGCTCGCGAGTGGGGGTGATGGCGGTCTGTGGCTGGCTCATTTGGGAAAGGATGAAGGCGGAAGGATGAAGGATGAAGCTGGAAGACGGCGCAAGCCATTCATCCTTCACCCCTCATCCCTCATCGTTTTCCCCGCGCTACGCGGGCTCGTGCTTTTTGATCTCCCGCTTCCACTCCCGCACCTGCGTCTTCGCGGCCTCGATCTTCTCCGGCGTCTGATTGCACAGCACGACACCCATCAGCGCGCTGAGGTGATACTGCCGGACG
>JANPIS010000196.1:0-2768 GCA_031425095.1 Chthoniobacteraceae bacterium | reverse complement strand
CCCCGTGGCGAACCAGAATCGCGCGATGGACGTCTGCAGCGCGGCAAGCGCATCGATCTCGCGGCTCCTGGCGTCATAGAGCTTCTTGGTGGTTTCGATGACGTCGAAGCTGGAGATCTGTCCTTCTTCGAGCCGGCGATTTGCAATGCGCACGGCCTCTTCGTTGAGCAGCCGCGACTGGCGGGCCGTCTCCACGCGCTGGCGGTTCGTTTCGATGGCGCTGATCACCGTATCCACATCCACGCTCACGCGGATCTCCTCCCGCTGGATGTCGAGGAGCGCCTGCTCTTTGAAACCTTCGACCACTCGGAGCTGGGCGCGCGACTGGATGTTGCCGAGCGGGAGAGAGAACTGGATGCCGAAACTCCACTGCGGCGCCTGGCTGTGGTAGGCCTCCTGGCGTGCCGAGCGGTAATCGTCGGAGAGGCCGTTGTAGCCGTAGGTGCCGACGAGATCGAGCTGCGGCCAGAGTTGATTGCGCGCGAACTTCAGCCGGATGTCCTGGGCCTCCGCACGGGTGACGGCGGCTCGATAGTCATACCGATTCTGGAAAGCGGTGCGCAGGCTCTCACTACGATCGATCACCGGAACGGCGATCGCTGCGATGGGGCGGGGGACGAAGACGCGCCGATCCTCCTTCTCCACATTCTTCGTAATCAGCCGTTTCAGCTGATACTGCCGTTCGAGGAAGATGCCCTTGGCGGTCAGCAGGCCCTCTTCGTCCGCCGAGACCGCGACCCGCGCCTGCTGGACATCGATGGGCGACATGAACCCGAGCTCGAGCCGGCGCTCGTTCTGGCTGAGCAGGCGTCGGTTCGCCACGAGGGAATCCTCCTTCACGCGCACATCCTGCAGTGCGTAGGCCATCTGTCCGTAGAGGATCAGCACATTCTGCACGGCGTCGGCGATGCGGTTGCGCCAGACCAGCTCGGCAACTTTTTGATTCACCCGCGAGAGCCGGACCTCGGCCATGTTCGCATCCGGCCCGAAATTGCGCAGGAGCGGCTGCTGAATCTCAATGCCGCCGAAGGCGCTGTATTGGGGGATGATCGTGCGGGTGTCGCCGATGAAGGTGCTGCGGAGCTTGGACTGCGAGGCGCGCAGGGCGTAGCGCATGCCCCACGGAGAGCGCCCTTGCAGCGAGGCTTCGTAGCGATCCACATCCGCATCGAAGACGACCACTTCGCCGGGCCGGGCTTCGAAGAAGGGCGTCACCTCCTGGCGGGTCGCGATCTGCAGCGCGCGGGTGTTTTCCTGAATGGCCCGGAGCTGGGCGAGTTGGGTGACGCCTTCTGAGCTCGTGAGGTTGGCAGTATTATCCGGCCGGAGGATCGATTCCCGCGAGATGTTGATATTGAAGGTTGGGTCGAAGATGCCGAAGGCAAAGTCGGTGCGCGCTTTTTCCACCTCGACGCCTACGCGGTCGTATTGGATGTCGAGGTTGTTCGAAAGCGCCGCAGCGATCGCCTCGTCGAGGGAGATCAGCTCCACCGTCCGTCCGGGACCGAAGAAGTCGCGCCAGGCATCCGCCACGCTGCCCGCCACCTCGAGTCGCTCCGGCGCCCGCTGGACCGAGCCGATGCGGAAGACGGGGCGGTGGAGCACCTCGGGCGTCGCGCTCTTACGCGGTTTCGCTGCCGCCCACACGGGAGCGGCAAGAAGTATGGCGGCAGCGGCAGCGAACCAGCGGATCAGCATCAGGGAATGGGCGGGGACGCTTACGAGTTTGCGCCGTGACTTCAAGACGAGTTTCGCGCCGCCGGCGGCGGTCTGCAATCGCGCAACCGCAGCGGAAGCAGAGAAGCATGGCCAACCGGCGCCAAGTCTGGATTCATCCCGTGCGGTCGCATTCCAAAACTTCTCCGCGCGAACCCGATGCCCCACTCCTTCCTTTCCGAGCTGATTTGGAAAGCGCTCCAGCGCTGCCGGCACTGGCTGCCTGCGAATTTGCGCGGCGCGGTGATGTATCCACCCGGGCACTTCTACTCGCCGCTGCTGGACGTTGGCTCACTGGAAGGCTCCGGTGCGGCCGTGCCGTTCGATGGCGAGGAATATTGGGAGCATCTCGATCTTCGGCCCAAGGCGCAGCGAGAGTACTACGCAGAGCTGCTCGAGCGCTTTCCTTTTCTCCCATTCCCCAAGCGGAAGTCCGCCGCGTATCGTTACTTCACGGAGCAGGACTGGTTTGTGCCCTCCGACGCCTTCACACTTTCCGCGGTCATTCGGAAGGAGCACCCGCGCCGCATCGTCGAGGTCGGATCCGGGTTCTCCTCCGCGGTCATGCTCGACACGCTGGCGCACACGCAATCCACCGCGCAGTTCACCTTCATCGAGCCACACCCGGATCGCCTCAATGCGCTCCTCACCCTGAGCGACAAAGCGGCCTCGCAAATCCTCGTCCAGCCGGTGCAGGAGGTGCCGCTTCACGTTTTCGATGCACTCGAAGCGCAGGATCTTCTTGTCATCGACTCGTCCCATGTCGCGAAGATCGGCAGCGACGTCACCTTTCTTCTGTTGCGCATCCTGCCGCGGTTGAAGCCGGGCGTCTTCGTGCATTTTCACGACGTGTTCTATCCAGCCTCTTACCCGGCTGGCTGGATTCGCGAAGGGCGGGCGTGGAATGAATCACTCTTTCTGCGCGCCTTTCTGCTCGGCCATTCGCAGTTCCAGATCGTCGCCTTCAACGCCTACGCAGGCTGCGCATTTCCGGGGCTCTTTCGGGAAAAGTTTCCAGCCTTCCTGAAGAACACGGGCGGAAGTCTCTGGCT
>JANPIS010000195.1:0-7217 GCA_031425095.1 Chthoniobacteraceae bacterium | reverse complement strand
TCATGGAGGCCGCGATCGAAGGCCGCGAGTGGTGGACCCGGCGGGTGACCGACGACAAGCCTTGCGAGAAAAAGGAAGCCAAGGCTCTGCTGCGCAAGATCGCCGAAGGCACGCACGTGTGCGGCGATCCGGGGATGCAGTTCGATACCACGATCCACAAATGGCACACGTGCAAAGGCACCGCCCGGCAGAACTCCACCAACCCGTGCTCGGAGTATCTCTTCCTCGACAACACCGCGTGCAATCTCGCCTCGCTCAACCTCATGAAGTTCAAGGACGCCGAGGGCAGCTTCGACGTCGAACGCTTCAAGGCCGCCGTGCGCATCTTCATCACCGCGCAGGAAATCATCGTCGATAACGCCAGCTACCCGATTAAGGAGATCGCGGAGAATTCCCATATCTTCCGCACGCTCGGCCTCGGCTACGCCAATCTCGGCGCGCTCATCATGAGCTACGGCCTCGGTTACGATACCGATGAAGGCCGCGCGCTCGCCGGCGCGATCACTTCCATCATGACCGGTCACGCCTACGAGCAGAGCGCGAAGATGGCGAAGAGCATGGGGCCGTTTCCGGGATACCATGACACTCGCTGCAGCGGCGTCGCGAAGACCGTAGATACGACGAACGCGCCCTATATGCTCAAAGTGATGGAGCAGCACCGTTCCCACGTCGCAAATATTCAGCCGAGCGAACGCTTTGGCTTCCTGAAAGAGGAAGCGCACAACTGCTGGGACAACGCCCTCGCGCTCGGGAAAAAGCACGGCTACCGCAACGCCCAGGTCACGGTGCTCGCGCCGACCGGCACGATCGGCTTCCTCATGGACTGCGACACCACGGGCATCGAGCCCGACATCGCACTCGTGAAGTACAAGCTGCTCGCTGGCGGCGGCATGTTGAAGATCGTCAACCAGACCGTGCGGCCCGCGCTGCAGAATCTCGGTTACGAGCCCGCGCAGATCGACCGCATCATCGCCCACATCGACAAACACGACACCATCGAGGACGTGACCGATGCCGACGGCACCACCATCCCAAGCGGCCTCAAGCCCGAAGATCTCCCGGTCTTCGACTGCGCCTTCAAGCCGCACCTCGGCAAACGCTCGCTCCACTACCGCGGTCACATTCGCATGATGGCCGCCGCCCAGCCCTTCCTCAGCGGGGCGATCTCCAAGACCGTGAACCTCCCCAACGAGGCCACCGTCGAGGACATCATGAACACCTACATCGAAGGGTGGAAACTCGGCCTCAAGGCCATCGCCATCTATCGCGACGGCTCGAAACGCAGCGCACCCGTCGTCGCCGACAAAAAGAAGCACGCGAGTAATGCCGGGACCGACGCTCTCGCCGAAATGGAGAGCGAGATCGCCAGCAAACGCGAACTCGAAGCTCACGTCGTCGAGTTGGAAAACGAAATCAAGGTGCTCCGCAAGAAGGCCGACCAGCCCTACCGCAGCCGGATGAGCGACACCCGCGTCGCACTTACCCATAAGTTCGAGATCGCGGGCCACGAGGGTTACATCACCGTCGGTCTTTTCGAGAATGGCGAACCCGGCGAGCTCTTCATCCAGATGAGTAAGGAAGGCTCCACGATGGGCGGCCTGATGGACACCGTCGCCACGCTCACTTCGATCTCCCTGCAATACGGCGTGCCGCTCGAGAGCATGGTTCGCAAGTTTGCCTACCAACGCTACGAACCCAGCGGCTTCACCAAGAACCCGGATATCCGCAGCGCGACCTCGATCACCGACTATGTCTTCCGCTGGCTGGGCTGCCAGTTCATCAAGGGCTACAAGGAAGCGACATCACCGAACAAGGGTCAGGCTGAGTTGCCGCTCAAGGAACTCGCCGAGATGGAGCAAAAGGCGCTCAACCGCCCCGTCTCCGATCTCTCCCGCAACGAAGACAAGAGCGTCATCGATATCCTCAGCCACGACGGCAACAGCGAAGGCGGCCCGATTGGTTCCGGGCCCCGCACGCATGCCGATCGCGTGAAGGAGGCCGTCGGCAATATGTTCATGGACATCACCTGCTCGAACTGCGGCTCGAGCAAAGTGATCCGCGCCGGCGCGTGCGGCGTCTGCACCGATTGCGGCACCTCCCAGGGGTGCTCATAGACCTTCTCGAATCGCAGTGACGAAGGAGGGGCGGGCTGTCGGTGCGCAAGCACTGGCAGCCCGCTTCATTTTTTCGCTCTGTCGCGAAGATCGCGGGGTCAGCGTGACTTGCGCGCAGCGTCATCTTTCTCCGCCACTCGCTCTGAAGTTAGGGCGGCGGAGGGAATCGCGGAGCTTCCAAATGGCGTGAGTGGCGTTTTACGTCAGATTCGTGGACCCTCGCACGTTGAGTAATCGTCCCATGCCACCCATCCCTCGCACCGGCCTGCTCCTCGCCGCTCTCGCCGTCGCTCACCCGTGCCCGGCGGCGCCGCCTCCGACGCTGCTGCCTTTCCTCGAGCAGCACTGCATCGACTGCCACGACGGCGAGTCGAAGAAAGGCGGACTGAACTTTGAAGCACTGGACTACGGCTCCGGTGACGACACGCATGCCAAATGGGTCCGCGTCTTCGATCGCGTGCTCGCCGGCGAAATGCCGCCGCCGAAGAAGGCGCGGCCGGATCCCACGAAGCAGCGCGCCTTTCTCACCACGCTCGGCGAAGGACTGGTGAAGCAGCACCTTGCCACAAAAGGCACGGTGCTTCGCCGGCTGAATCGGCGCGAGTATCAAAACACGATCAACGATCTGCTGGGCACGCAACTCGAACTCATGGCCGCGCTCCCGGAGGACGGACGCGCGCACGGCTTCGACAACATCGGCGAGGCGCTTTCGATCTCGAGCGTGCAAATGCAGCGCTACGTGGAGGCTGCGGAGCTCGCGCTGAATGCCGCGCTCTTCGCTGACACGCGGCCGGAGACGAAGAAAGAGACCTATACCTACGAGGTGGGGCTTGATCGGCAGAGCTCCGCGAAGCACTGGCTGAAGCGCGAGGACGGGGCGGTGGTCGTCTTCAACGATGGCGGATTTCCGAGCACGCAGTTGCCGGGGTTCAAGGCGACGGCGGCGGGAGTGCATCGCGTGCGGGTCTCGGGCTATGGGTATCAGATCCAGGAGCCGGTGCCCTTTGCGCTCATCGCGGGTACGTTCAATCGCGGCGGCGATCAGGATATCCGCGGCTTTTACGAGCTCCCGCCAGCGAAGGCAGGCAGCGTTGAATTCACACTCACGCTCCGGGCGGGTGACGGGATTAAGATCAGTCCGCAGGGGTTGAATGGACCCGACGGGCATTCACCGATCAAAGATGGGCCGGAAAATTATCCCGGCGAAGGGCTCGCCATCCTCGGCGTGGAGATCGAAGGACCCATCCTGCACGAGTGGCCGCCGCGCGGGCAGAAGCTGTTGCTGGGTGCAACGAAGTTGCGCGAGCTATCGCCGGACAAACCGTGGATAAAAGGCAAGTCCGGTTACAAACCGACCTTCACCGCGGAAAGCGCGGACCCGAAGGGGGAGTCGCGCAAGGCGCTGACCGAATTCCTCACGCGGGCCTTTCGGCGGCCGGTGAATGCCGGCGAGGCCGCGCCATACTTTGAGTTATTCGATCGGGAGTATGCCCTCAGTCAGGACTATCTCGGAGCGATCCGCACCGCAGCGATCGCAGCGCTATGCGCGCCGGAGTTCCTCTATCTGCAGGAGCCGGCAGGCCGCCTCGGTGATTTCGCGCTCGCGTCACGCCTCAGCTACTTCCTCACGCGCACCGCGCCGGATTCCGAACTGCTCAAGCTCGCGGCGGCGAAGCAACTCCCGCAGCCCAAGATCCTGCGCGCGCAGACCGAGCGTCTGCTCGCCGGTGCCGGCCTGGACCGCTTCGTCGCCGACTTCACCGATGGCTGGCTGAACCTGCGCGAGATCGATTTCACCACGCCGGACAAGCAGCTCTACCCGGAATTCGACGAGCTCCTCCTCGACTCGATGCTGCGGGAAACGCGCGCGTTCATTCGCGAACTCATCACCGGCAATCTCAGCCTCGCCAATCTCATCCAGTCCGACTTCGCGATGCTCAATGCGCGCCTCGCACGCCACTACGGCATTCCCAGGGTGAGTGGGCTCGCGATGCAAAAGGTAAAGCTGCCGCCGGACAGCAAACGCGGCGGCCTGCTCACCCAGGCAAGCATCTTGAAAGTCTCCGCCAATGGGACGAGCACCTCGCCCGTCATCCGCGGGGTGTGGGTGCAGGATCGCATCCTCGGGATCACGCCGCCACCACCGCCACCCGGCACGCCCGGCGTCGAGCCCGACATCCGCGGGGCGAAGACGGTGCGCGAGATCCTCGAGAAACACCGGACCATGGAAAGCTGCAATGGCTGCCATCGCGTCATCGATCCGCCCGGCTTTGCTCTGGAGAGTTACGATGTGATCGGCGGCTGGCGCGACCGCTTCCGCAGCCTTGGCGAAGGCCAGTGGGTCGATCTCAAGGTCGAAGGCCGCAAGGTCCGCTATAAGCTCGGGCCGCCGGTCGATGCCGCCGGACAACTGCCAACTGGCGAGCCGTTCAAGGATTTCACGGAGTTCCAAAAGCTCCTGCTCGCGAGTCAGGATCGCGTGGCAAAATGTGTCACCGAGAAGCTGCTGACCTTCGCCACTGGCCGCGCGATGGGCTTCTCCGATCGCAACGAAATCACGCGGATCGCCACCGCCTCAAAGGCGAAGGGGCACGCCCTGCGCAACCTTATCCAAGAAGTGGTGCAGAGCGAGATTTTCATAAGCAAGTAAGCCCGCAGCAAGCACCCCACAACGCCATCCGCGTTATGATCGGCATCACCTCATCCTCGTCGACCGCTATGAGGCGGGCCGACCCATCGCTGACGAAGTCATCGAAGCCGCGAAACCTTTCGTCGATGCCCTGAACCTCCAGCACATCGGGCGCCGTCGAAGAAAGTGGCCGCGAACCTCGAGGTGTGGCATGCAAAGGCAGGCATGCCCTGAATGCGCGGTGCAAAGTAGCGCGCGTCTTCGCTCGCAAAGGCGTTCACCGAGCCAAAGCTCGGGATTCCTTTACTGGCGCGGCCTTGCGACCGGCTTGGGCGGGAGCAACTGCGCGAGGCCGGCCGCCGCCCAAGCCGTCGCAGCGGTGGAGAGGAACTGATGCTCGCCGTGCGGATCGCCGTTTTCAAAGTAAGGCTGCGCTTTGAACTTCTGATGCGACTCGACGAGCCACGAGCCATCCGCGAATTGCGTGCGCAGGAGATAATCGCGGGCGCGCAAAATGGCCGGGTCATCGTTCGCGGTGCCGGTGCGGCAGAGCATGAAGAGCGTCTGCGCCGTGGAGTAGGCGTCGCTCATGCGCTCGTCCGTTTCCGCCCAGCCGCCATCGTCGCGTTGCGCGGCAAGGATCGCAGCTTGCACAGTCCGCTGCACCTCCGCATCGCCACCGAGCTGATGCAGACCCCACAGCCGCCACAGCCGATCCTGTTGCGTCTTCAGTCGCGCCTCACCCAGCCACGCCTCCGCGGCGGTGCGCGCCTTGACGACTTCCGGCCGCTGCGCGGGCGTCGCGTATTTTTCCAGACCGAGCAGCACGAGCACGGTGTCCGCGAGGTCCGAGCCCTGCAGCGGCGCGCGGCGGCAGGAGGCGATCCATCGCCCATCGGCCAGCTTCGGTGCTGCCTCCGCTTTGCGATCACGCAGGCGGGCGACGCCTTGGATTTGCAGTAAGTAATGCACCATCGCCGTGGTGGTCGCGTCGGGTGGTCGATCGTCGAGAATCAGCGCCCAGAATCCATACGCCGTCGTGGCCGCGCCGCCGGGCACATGCTCGCCGTCATCCATGTCCTCGATGCGCTCCGCAAAATAGCGGTGCGTCGTCTCCGCCTGCGAGCGCAGCCACGCGGGATCCGGAGCGAAGCCCGCGCGCGCCGCTTCCCGCACGGCGAGCATCGGGAGCGTCTGATGATGGCAGGCGAAACACGTCTTGTTCTTCTGCCAGTTC
Organism: Chthoniobacteraceae bacterium; assembly: GCA_031425095.1. Lineage (GTDB taxonomy): Bacteria > Verrucomicrobiota > Verrucomicrobiia > Chthoniobacterales > Chthoniobacteraceae > JANNXQ01. The sequence continues at coordinate 1,237 of JANPIS010000195.1, read as the reverse complement.
GACGCCGCCCGCGTAACCAGCGACAGCGCCCGCCCGGTCGCCGCTGCCACATCGGCAGTGGTGAAGTCCGCGGCGCCAGCACGCGCGATCAGCAGTGCGAGAACGAACGGCGCGATGTGCAGCGAAATCTTCATGGGAGCCGTCGCCGCCCGCTCAGACCGGGCGCAGCACGCTCTTCACCACGGCGCCGCGGTGCATTTGCTCAAAGGCCTCGTGCCATTCCGTGATCGGCCACACCCCACCGATGATCGGCTTCACATCAAATTGCCCGCTCGCGAGCAGCGCAATCACGCGCTCCCAGATCGGCCAGTTGTGACTGAAGCTGCCTTGCAACGTGACATTCTTCTGCACCAGCGGGTCGATGTTGAAGCCGAGCGGTTGCGGCCCCCACCCCACCTTACTGATCCACCCTGCGGGCCGCACCAGATCGAGCGCGATCTTCAGCGTGATGCTCGCGCCGGCGGCGTCGATCACGCCGTCGCATCCGAGCCCGTCGCGCTGTTGCGCCCACGCCTTCGCGTCGCCGATGATCGCCTCGCAGCCATACTGCTTCGCGATCTCCAGGCGGTGGCGGTCTGCTTCGAGCCCGACCAGCGCCACCTCCGCGCCACACAGTCGAGCCATCGCCGCGCAGAGGATGCCGATCGTCCCCGGCCCGAGCACCACCACCCGATCTCCTGGCTCGATGCGCGCATTTTTCACCACCGCATTATAAGCCACGCAACAAGGCTCGGTGAGACACGCCTGCTCAAAAGGAAGCTGATCCGGCACCTGATGCAGAATGCGCGCAGGCACCCGCACATACTTTGTCATCGCGCCATTCACGCCGTAGCCAAAGCCCTTGCGCGTCGGGTCGAGGTTATACAGCCCGCGGCGGGTCATGGGATTGTTTTGCGAAATGATCGCCGCCGTCTCACTCACCACCCGATCCCCTTCCCGCCACCCTTCCACGTTCTTCCCCAGCTCCAGAATGCGCCCGCCGAATTCATGCCCGAGCACCACCGGGTAATTCACCGGCCATGAATGATCAGCCGTCCACTGATGCAGATCACTCCCGCACACTCCCACATTGGCCACTTCCAGCAGCACATCATCCTCCGTGATCGTCGGCTTCTCGATCTCGCGGATTTCGACGGAGTGTTTCTCGGGGGCGTAGTTGACGACGGCGGCGGATTTCATGGTGGGTCGCAAGGAGTAGGGGCTCCCTCGCCCCGTGTCGATTCTCGGGGCGAGGGCG
>JANPIS010000194.1:0-16012 GCA_031425095.1 Chthoniobacteraceae bacterium | reverse complement strand
TCCCGGCGCGTTCACCTTCGAGTGGGGTGGGATCGCGTCGCTCTCGCCGGTCGCGCCGCGCTACGCCGGGCGGGTCATTGTCCTCGTGGACGACGACTCGATGAGTCAGGCGGAATACACCGCGATGGCCTTCCGCGCCGCGCCTGGCGCACTCGTGGTCGGCAGCACCACCGCGGCGGCCGATGGCAACGTCTCGCGCATCCCGCTGCCAGGAGGGCTGAGCACGGCGATCAGCGGGCTCGGGTTTTTTATCCCGACAAACGCCCAACCCAGCGGATCGGCATCGTCACTGACGTGGACGCGAGGCCGACGCTCGCCGGCATCATCGCGGGTCGCGACGAAGTGCTCGAAGAAGCGGTGCGGCAAATCCTCGGCCCGCAGGCCGCGTCGGAGCAGATCGAGCGGATGGTCCCGCGACGGGAGTGATATCGCTACGGTTAGGAGTTTGCTTTTCGCGGCTCCACTCGCCCGAATTCGGCCGCGTGGAGATGATCGTGCATCGCAGCCGCATGCGGCAACGGGTGGAGTGAACTCTCGCGGCCCGTGGCCCCGACATCAGGCTCTTGCTCCCGTCGTGAGCGGCTTCGCGATTCGATGCGCGTTCCCCGGGCGGATTGGACCTCGCGACGTTTAGCCGGGGAGCGGGAAACGGCGCGTGAGCGTGCGAACCCGGTCGCGAATCGCGCTGAGCGCAGCGTGGTCCTGGTGCTTGGTGAGCGCCTCGTGGATCAGGTCGGCGATTTCGAGCATCTGCTCTTCCTTCATCCCGCGGGTGGTCACGGCTGGCGTTCCGATCCGGATGCCACCGCCGAGCGTGATCTTCTCGGTGTCGAAGGGGATGCCGTTCTTGTTCACCGTGATGCCGGCGTGGTCGAGCGTCTCGCTGGCGATCTTGCCGTTGAGGCCATTCGGCCGGAGGTCCACGAGCATGAGGTGATTGTCCGTTCCACCACTGACGATCCGGTAGCCCTTGTGGCTGAGCGCACCCGCGAGGGCGCGGGCGTTATGTACGACCTGCTGCTGGTAGCCCTTGAAGCCGGGCTGCAGCGCCTCGAGGAAGCACACCGCCTTCGCCGCGATGACGTGCATGAGCGGGCCGCCCTGGACGCCGGGGAAGACCTGACTGTTGATCTTCTTCGCCAGCTCTTCGCTGTTGGTCAGCACCATGCCGCCGCGCGGGCCGCGGAGAGACTTGTGCGTGGTCGTGGTGACGAAGTCCGCGCACTCCATCGGTGACGGATGCACGCCCGCGGCGACGAGGCCGGCAATGTGCGCGATGTCCACAAACAGATAAGCGCCGACGCTCTTGGCGATCTCGCTCATCCGCTGGAAGTCGATGATGCGCGAGTAGGCGCTGGCGCCGGCGGTGATCATCTTTGGCTGCTCACGCTTCGCGACTTCGGCGAGCTCATCGTAGTTGATCCGCTCGTCGCTCTGGCTCACGCCATATTGGCAGAACTGGTAGAAGCGACCGGAGAAGTTCGCGGGGTTGCCGTGGGTGAGGTGGCCGCCGTGGGCGAGATTCATCCCGAGCACTTTGTCGCCGGGTTGGAGGACGCTGAAGTAAACGGCGGCATTGGCCTGTGAACCGGAGTGCGGCTGCACATTGGCAAACTTCGCGCCGAAGAGCTTGCACGCGCGATCGATCGCCAGTTGCTCGACGACGTCCACGTGCTCGCACCCTCCGTACCAGCGCCGGCCCGGATAACCTTCCGCGTACTTGTTCGTGAGGCAGGAGCCCTGCGCCTCCATTACGGCGCGGCTGGTGAAATTCTCGCTGGCGATGAGCTCGATGTTTTCAAACTGCCGGCGCGCTTCGGCCTGGATCGCGGTGAAAATTTCGGGATCGGCATCTTCCAGCGAAACGGTTTTCGCGCCGGCCGCTCCGATGTGCTCCAGCTTCTCCACTCGCCGCGCGTGGCGACCGCCTTCGAAGCCGGTGTTGAGGAACGCTTCCACGATCTTGGCTGTCTGCATCGGTTCGACGTGATTGGCGGCGAGGCAGAGCACGTTCGAGTCGTTGTGCAGCCGGGTGATGCGGGCGTCGTCGGCATCGGAGACCAGCGCCGCGCGGATGCCGGGGTGGCGGTTCGCGGCGATGCTCATGCCGATGCCGCTCTTGCAAAGCAGAATCCCGAAGTCAGCGCCGGAGGCGAGGATCTCGCGGCATACGGGCTCGGCGTAATCCGAGTAGTCCACGGACTCATGGGAATTTGTGCCGAAGTCCGTGACGATGTGCCCCTTCTTGGAAAGATAGTCGTGAATCGCGCTCTTCAATTCCACGCCGCCGTGATCCGCGCCAATTGCGATGCGCAGGGGGCGATTCGAGGTGCCAGGGTGGTTGGTGGTGGAGGACTGCGCGGAGTTCATGGCGATATTCTTTTCAGTGAAGGCAAGAAGGCTGGGGATGGCGCGCTGGAGGGAGTCTCGGGTGTCGAGATAAGCATCGAGCCCCATTCCAATCGGATCCGGTACGTCTGGATTCTCATCCCGGGCGCTCTCGTCGAACTGCCGGACGAGAAAGACCTTTTCCATCGCCTCGGGAAAAAACATCAGGATCGTGTCCAGGTGCCCCTGGGTCATCGCGAAGATGTGCGTGGCCCACGCCACGAGTTCCTCGGTGAGCGGCTGGCTGCGCTGCCAGCCGATGTCGATCCCGAGCGGTTTCAGCGCGGTGACGGAGTGCGGGCTCGGCGCCTGGCCATGGCCGGTCGAAACTCCGGCGGAGGCGATTTCGTAGTCCTTGCGGCCCTTTACGGCATCCCGAAAGAGGCCTTCAGCCATCGGGCTGCGGCAGATGTTTCCGGTGCAGACAAAGAGGATGCGTTTCAAAGGGCGCGGCGTGAGGGCGGGAAGATAGGGAGGGGGTCCCGGCAAGTCAACGCGGGCGGAAGTTGCCGCACAAACAACTCGCCACGGTGTGCTTTTTCGACCCGCATCTCCGCGGAATGTCCGCGCGCTTTCGGCTCCCGGAGATGGTCCGCCGGGGTCTGGCGCTCCATCCCGCGAAAATTTCTAGTTGCACTATCCACCCGGACCCGCTTTCTTCCCCGCCCCCAAGCGCTATCTAAGAAATAGCCCCGTTGGTCCTCGGGCGCCGCTGATCGCAGCGTGCGCCGCACTGCGCCGAGGGTAACCCGGGGAAATGAAAGGAATCCTGAAACATGCCCATCCGTCTTGGCCGTTTCGAAATGCCGAAGAGTCTCACCAAAGACGACTCGTCGGCCACCGCCACCTACGCCAAATTCATCGCTGAGCCCTTCGAGGCCGGCTATGGTCACACCGTCGGCAATTCGCTCCGTCGCGTCTTGCTGAGCTCCATCGAAGGAGCCGCCATCACGACCGTGAAGATCAATGGCGCCAATCACGAATTTCAGACCCTCCCGCATGTCGTCGAGGACGTCACGGACATCATCCTCAATCTCAAGAAGGTGAAGTTCAACGTCGTCGATCACGACGTCCGCACGCTGGAGATCAATGTGAACAAGGAAGGCGTGATTACCGCCGGCGACATCACGACCAGCACTGGCGTGGAAGTCGTGAATCCCAAGCAGCACATCGCCACGCTCGACAAGAAACATAAGTTCGAGGCCGAGCTCTCCGTGCGCCTCGGTCGCGGTTTCTCCACCGGCGACGAGAACAAGTATCCCGACATGGCCATCGGCGTGATTCCGATCGACTCGATCTTTTCACCCGTGACTCGCGTGAAGTACGCCGTGGGCAACACCCGCGTCGGTCAGCGCACCGATTACGACAAGCTTGAGCTTGAGATCTGGACCGACGGTCGTATCACGCCGGAGGACGCGCTCGTGCAGGCTTCGTCGATCCTCAAGAAGCACTTCGAGCCCTTCTACGGCTATGACGAGAATGCCGTGCAGTTCGACGAGACGGCGCCGCAGCAGAATCAGGAAAACGTCAAACTCAAGAAGCTGCTCAATATGTCGGTCAACGAGATCGAACTCTCGGTCCGTGCCGCAAACTGCCTCAACAACGCGAACATCACGACCGTAGGCCAACTCGCGATGAAGAGCGAAGCCGAGATGCTCAAGTATCGGAACTTCGGCAAGAAGTCGCTCAACGAGATCAAGGAAAAGCTCACCCAGCTCGGGCTCTCGCTCGGGATGAAATTCGAGGCCGGCCTCGTGGACTCCAACGTGATGTCCGACGCGAGCCTGAGCGTTCAGTAACCGCAGTTTTATAACTACCCACTTCCATGCGACACCAAAAAAAGACGGTCAAGCTCGGCCGCAAAGAGGGACACCGTAAGTCCCTCCTCGCGAACCTCGCGGTCAGCTTGATCGAACACACCCGCATCAAAACCACCCTCGCGAAAGCCAAGGCCGTGCGCCCGCTCGCCGAGAAGCTCGTCACCATCGGCAAGAAAGGCACCCTGCACGCGCGCCGCACCGCCAAGGCCGTGCTGCGCCAGGACGCAGCCGTAAAGACGCTCTTTGCGGAAATCGCCCCGCGCGCGGCCGCTCGCAAAGGCGGCTACACCCGCATCATCAAGCTCGGCCAGCGCAAGAGCGACTCCGCTCCCATGGCCCTGATCGAGTGGGTGGATGCTCCAGCCGCTGTCGTCGAGACGGTGCCCGAGCCGAAGCCCGCGAAGAAAGCTGCGAAGCCGAAAGCCGAGCCCTCTGCGGAAGCGGCTGAAAAGCCCGCGAAGAAGCCGCGCGCGAAGAAGACCGAAGCAAAGAAGGACGCCGAATAGCGCTCCCGAGCGTCGAGCTTCACATCATCAAAAGGGGCGAGGCCGCGAGGTCTCGCCCTTTTTGGTTTGCGAGCTGCCCGTCGCGAGCGGATGGAGCCAAGAGAATGCTGGGAAACAGATTGTCCCGGCGACTGCGCAATCACTCCGTCATGCCATTTGATCCCAAGATCCCACTTCGTCTCCATCGCTCACATCAGTGGTCGCGAGTATTTCTGACGTTATTGTGGGGATTGCTCGGTTTGAAGCCGTCATTTGCGGCGGAGCTGAAAGAGCACCCCGGCGCGGGCATCTACCAGAAGCTCTGCGCCGAATGTCACGGGGACAAAGGCCAGGGTGTCACGGACAAATACGACGAACCGCTGAACGGCAATCGCTCTGTGGAGGCACTGGCCAGGCGCATCGCGCGGACGATGCCCGAGGACAATGTGGGCGCTTGCGTCGGGGATGATGCGAAGAATGTCGCGGCGTTCATCTACGATGCCTTTTACTCGCCCCACGCGCAGGCGCGGCTGCGTCCGCCGGAGTTCGATCTCGCGCGGCTCACGGTGCCGCAGTACCGCACGTCGGTGGCGGATCTCGTCGCGCGGCTGCGACCGGGATCGGACCTGACGCGCGGGACGGAGCGCGGATTGAAGGCGCATTACTCCGGGCTCGCGATCGCGAAGCCCGAAGAGCCGGGACCCGCTCTCCCGAAGCGCGAAGACGAGGACGCCATCCGCGCCCGGCGGCCCAAGGCGAAATTCGATCGCGTGGATCAGCAGGTGAGCTTCACTTTCGGCGCCGACAGTCCGGACCCGGAGAAGATGCAGCCGGTCGAATTCTCGGTGCGCTGGGAAGGCTCCGTCTTCGCGGAGGAGACCGGCACTTATGAATTCATCGTGAAGAGCGAGAATGGCGTGCGGCTCTGGGTGAACGATCCGGAGAAGACGCTCATCGACGGGTGGGTGAGCAGCGGGCCGGAAGTGCGGGAGGAAAAGAAGAGCCTATTCCTCCTCGGCGGTCGCCTCTATCCGCTGACGCTGGAGTTCTTCAAATTCAAAGAGAAGAGCGCCTCCGTCCAACTGCTCTGGAAACCGCCACACGGCGTGGTCGAGACGATCCCGCTCGAGCATCTCTCACCGGTGCGCCCGCGCCAGACGACCGTCGCGAAGGCGGCCTTCCCCGCGGACGATCGCAGTGTCGGCTACGAGCGCGGCACGGGCATCTCCAAGGCGTGGGACCAGGCGACGACGCAAGCCGCAATCGAAATCGCCGAGCATGTGGAGTCGCGTCTCGAAGAACTGTCCGGAGTGAAAGCGAACACGCCGGATCGCGCCGAGCGGCTCAAGCAATTCGCACGGCGTTTCACCGAGATCGCCTTCCGCCGTCCGCTCAGCGAGAGTGACTTTCAGCGCATCGTCGAGCGGCAGTTTCAGTCGGCAAAGACTCCGGAGATCGCCGTGAAGCGCGTCGTCCTCCTCACGCTGAAGTCGCCGCGCTTTTTGTACCCGGAACTCCCCGACGAAACACCGCCGGACGATTACGATGTCGCCGCGCGCCTCGCCTTGCACCTCTGGGATTCGCTCCCTGATCCCAAGCTGCTCCAAGCCGCGGCGGATGGAAAACTCCGCACGCGCGAGCAGATCGCCGCGCAGACCGAGCGGATGGTCGGCGATCCACGCGCGAAGGCAAAATTGCGCGGCTTTTTCCACCATTGGCTGGAACTCGAGCGCGCCGAATCACTGTCCAAGGATCCGAAAGCGTTCCCCGGTTTCGACGCCGCAGTGCTCGCGAGCCTGCGCACTTCGCTGGAGCTTTTCCTCGACGAGGTCGTCTGGAGCGAGCGCTCCGACTATCGCGAATTGCTCCACGCCGATTACCTGATGCTCGATAACCGCCTCGCGAAAATCTATGGCAAAACCGAGGTGGGCGAAGGCTTCCAGCGCGTCAGCTTCGATCCGAAGCAGCGCGCCGGCGTCGTCACGCATCCGTACCTGCTCGCCGCCCTCGCTTACTCAAAACAGACCTCGCCGATCCACCGCGGCGTCTTCCTCACGCGCAACATCGTCGGCATGTCGCTCAAGCCGCCACCGGATGCCGTCGCGTTTGAAGATGCAAAATTCAACCCGCACCTGACCATGCGGGAGAAGGTGACCGAGCTGACGAAAAACGTGAATTGCATGGGTTGCCACGCCACCATCAATCCTCTCGGTTTCACGCTGGAAAATTACGACGCCATCGGCCGCTGGCGCACGAAGGACAACAACAAGCCCATCAACTCCGTGAGTGAATTCTCCACCGACGAAGGCGAGACCGTCCGGCTGACCGGCGCGCGCGACATCGTCAAACTCGCCGCCGAGAATCCCGGTGGCCACCGCGCTTTCATTCACCAACTCTTCCAGCACACCGTGAAGCAATCCGTCGGCGTCTATGGCCCCGATGCGCTCGAAGACCTGCGCCAGTCCTTCACCAAATCCGGCTTCCACATCCGCAAACTCCTCGCCGAAATCGCCACCGTCGCTGCCGCGCGCGGCCTTCCCGACGCCGCACCGAAAGTCGCGCAAAAGTAAGTCTCGAAAACCATGACCACACTCGATCGCCGCCAATTTCTCCGCCACCTCGGCGTCTCTGCCGCTGTGCTTCCATTTCTCGCCGGATTGCCCAGCCTGACCGGCGCGCCGCTGCCGCAGCGGCGCCAGCGGCTCGTCATCATGTTCTCGCCGAATGGGACGTTGCCGCAGGATTTCTGGCCGGAGACCGTCGGTGAAGAGCTTGTCTTCAAGCCGATCTTGCAGCCGCTCGAGCCTTTCCGCGATCGCACGCTCATGCTCCACGGCATCGCGAATAAAATCCGCGGCGATGGCGACGGGCACATGCGCGGGATGAGTTGTCTGCTCACGGGCACCGAGTTGCTCCCGGGCAACATCCGCGGTGGCGGCGGCCAGCCGGCGGGTTGGGCTGGCGGCATCTCAATCGATCAGGAACTGAAAAACTTTCTTCAGAGCCGGCCCGAGACGCGGACCCGCTTTGGTTCGCTGGAGCTGGGCGTCGCGGTGCCGGATCGCGCTGATCCCTGGACGCGGATGAGCTATGCCGGGGCGAATCAACCGGTCGCGCCGGTGGACGATCCATATCAGATGTTCGCGAAACTTTACGGACGCATGAAGGATCGCGACAGCCTCGTGAGCATCCTCGACGACGTGCGTGAAGATCTCGGTCGTGTTTCCTCGAAACTCAGCGCGCGCGACAAGGCGCTCCTCGATCAGCACGTGACGCTCGTGCGGAATCTGGAGAAGGAACTGTCCAGCAACGAAGCGGACTCGAAGGTCGCGCACCCAATGCCCGAACTCGATCCGAGCATCGAGCTGGTGAACGACAACACTCCGCAGATCTCACGCATGCAGATCGACTTGCTGGTGAACGCGCTTTCCAACGACATGACGCGCGTCGCCACCTTGCAGTACATGCGCAGCGTCGGACAGGCGCAGATGCGCTGGCTCGGCGTGGAGGAAGGGCACCACGCGCTCTCGCACGAGCCGGACACGAATATCGGCGCTTACGAGAAACTGCGGAAGATCAATGCGTGGTTCGCGGGCGAACTCGCCTACCTCGCCAAACGTCTCGCCGAAACGCCCGAGCCGACGGGTGAAGGTTCGATGCTCGATCACACGCTCATCGTCTGGACCAATGAACTCGGCAAAGGCAACTCGCACACGCTGGACAACATTCCGTGCGTCATGGTCGGTGGCGGCGCTGGATTCAAAATGGGCCGCAGCCTCCAGCTCGGCAATGTGCCGCACAATCGGCTCTGGCTCAGCGTCGCGCATGCAATGGGCCACGATTTGAAAACCTTTGGTAAGCCCGATCTCTGCGAAAACGGCGCGCTGAATCTGGCATAGCTCCGCGGACACGCCGCAACTCTCCCCCATATGAAAACGCTCATCCTCTGCGCTCTGGGCTGCGCGCTTTCGCTCTCCTCCCTCTCCGCTGCGCCGCTCCGCGCGGGAGCTGCTGCTGTCGATATCACGCCACAAATTTTTCCCCTGAACATGCCCGGCGGCTTCAGCGCGAACGTGGCGGAGCGCGCGCACGATCCGCTGCACGCGCGGGCGCTCGTGCTCGACGATGGCCTGACGAAACTCGCGATGGTGGTCGTCGATAATCTCGGTGCAGGTCCCGACGTGCTCGACGAAGTGAAGGCGCTCGCCGCGAGCCGCACCGGCATGGATCCGAAGAAGATGCTCATCAGCTCCACGCACACGCACTCCGGACCTTCGCTGAACACACGCACGCCGGACGCTGCCGCGTATTGGAAGCTCTTCGTCGAAGGCACCGCGGAGTCGATCATAAAGGCGCACGCTGCGCTGCGGCCCGCGGCATTCGGCGCGGCGGCGCACCCGCTGCCGGACGAAGTCTTCAACCGCCGCTGGTTTCTGAAACCGGGGAAGATGCCGCCGAATCCTTTCGGCAAGCTGGATCAGGTGAAGATGAATCCCGGAACGAGTCCCGATGTCCTCGACCGTCCCGCGGGTCCGACCGATCCCGACATCACGGTGATCTCCGTGCAGGACACGAAGCGAAAGCCGATCGCACTCTTCGCCAACTACGCGCTGCACTACGTCGGCGGTGCGCCGAAGGGGCAGATGTCGGCGGATTACTTCGGCGAGTTCGCGCGGATCATGCCTTCGCGCTTGAACGGCGACGAAAGCTTCGTCGCGATGATGTCGAACGGCGCATCCGGCGACATCAACAACATCCCCTTCGGCGTCACGCGTCCGCCTCGCGAACCGTTTGAACAAATCCGCATCGTCGCGCAGAAGGCCGCGGACACGGCGTGGTTCGCGCAGCGAAAGATCGAGAAGCACCAGACGGACGTGCGCCTCGGCATGGTGCAGCGCGAGATCACCCTGCGCTATCGCCGCCCGACTGCGGAGCAGGTGGCGGAAGCACGTGCGGTGATCGCGGTGAAAGAAAAAGACGCGGTCGAGAAGCTGCCGCGGCTCGCGCAGAATTACGCCCGCAACGTCGTCGCTGCGGCCGAGCAGCCCGAAGAGACTATCACCGTGCAGCTCCAGGCCATCCGCATCGGCGACCTCGCGGTGTGCGGCATTCCATTTGAGACCTTCGTCGAGATCGGCCTCGATCTGAAGAAGCGCAGTCCTTTTCCGCAGACCATGGTGATCGGCCTCGCAAATGGACGCCACGGCTACCTCCCCACGCTCGAACAACACCCGCTCGGCGGCTACGAAACGTGGCTCGGCACGAACCGCGTGCAGGAAGACACGTCGGTGATCCTCACGAAGAACCTGCTGGAGATGCTCGCAGAGCTGAAGAGCGCCCCGCAGCCGTAGCACGCCCGGCGAGCGCCTAGTTCCCCGCAACTTGGATGCTGCCTGCGGGTGGCGGTCGAGTGCCGTGACGCTGCTCCACGAGCGCCGTGGCGATGGCATCCGCGAGTCGCTCGCGATAACCGCTGCTCGCACAGCGCGCCCCTTCGCTCGGATTGCTCAGGAAGCCGCACTCCACGAGCACGGCGGGAAACTCGTTGCGCTTGAGCACGCGGAAGTTTGCCGTCTTCACCCCGCGCGATCCCGTGCCGGGCAACTCGTCGATCTCAGTGAGAATCCTCCGCGCGATCCCGCGCGAAGGCCGCGAGCGATAGAAGACCTCCGCTCCGGCCGCGCCTCGCCGGCCGGAATGATTGAAGTGAATGCTGACGAAGATCGCGTTGCCCTGGCTGTTGGAAATGCGCGCGCGTTTATCGAGCGGGATGAAACGATCGCTGGAGCGCGTCATCACGGTGCGGAAGCCGGCGGCGCGCAGCTTTGCCTCCAGCCGGCGGGCGACATCGAGGCAGTGATCTTTTTCCCGCCCAGCCCAGCGCGAGGTGGCGCCGTTGTCGTGTCCGCCGTGGCCGGCATCGATGACCACTGTCGTAAAGGTGCGGCTGGTATCTTTCACGCCGGTCGCGCAGCCGGAGAGCAGTGAAACGACGGCCAGCGCGAGCAGAGGCAGCCATGCCTTGCCACTGGTGGGCGGAGTGTCGATGCTCTGAAGGATGCTGCTCATGAAAACATCCCCTTGGTGGGGAGTTACGGCCTTAGTCACGACGGCAACCTTCCTTTGTCAAGCAGCCGACATGCCCATGCCTCCGAACGCTTTCACAAACCGCCTCTCCCGCGAGAAATCGCCCTACCTTCTCCAACATCAGCACAACCCCGTGGACTGGTATGCGTGGGGCGAGGAAGCCTTTGCCAAGGCCCGCGTGGAGCAGAAGCCGATCTTCCTCTCGATCGGATATTCCACCTGCCACTGGTGCCACGTGATGGCGCACGAGAGCTTTGAAAACGCGGAGATCGCGAAGCTGATGAACGAGCTTTTCGTCTGCGTGAAAGTGGACCGCGAGGAGCGGCCGGACGTGGATCGCGTCTACATGACCTACGTGCAGGCGACGACGGGCAGCGGCGGCTGGCCGATGAGTGTGTGGCTCACGCCGGATCTGAAGCCGTTCTTCGGAGGCACGTATTTTCCGCCGGCGGACAAGTATGGGCGGCCTGGATTTCCGTCGGTGCTGCGGCAGCTCGGAGCGGCTTGGGAAAAGGATCGCGAGAAGGTGGTGGAGGCGGCGGGGACTGCGATCAAGGCGCTCGAAGAATACACCGCGGCGGGTGCGCCGACGGCGACTGGCCCGAACAAGAGCGTGATCACCAAGGCGTATGAGCAGTTCGTCGGTTCCTTCGACGACGAACTCGGCGGATTCGGCGGCGCGCCGAAGTTTCCGCGCCCCGTCTCGCTGAACTTGCTCTTCCGCGTCGCCGCCCGCGAAGGATTCGAGACGAAGGACGGCAAGATCGCACTCGGCATGGCGCTGCTCACGCTCCGCAAAATGGCCGACGGCGGCATGCACGATCATCTCGGCGGCGGCTTCCATCGCTACTCGGTGGATAAATTCTGGCACGTCCCGCACTACGAAAAAATGCTCTACGATCAGGCGCAGCTCGCCTGCTCGTATCTCGACGCCTTCCAAGTGACGCGCGATGTGGCCTTCGAAAAAACGACGCGCGACATCCTCGATTACGTGCGTCGAGACATGACGGACAAAGGCGGCGGCTTCTACTCCGCCGAAGATGCGGACTCCGCCGAAACCCCCGGCGGGCACAAGACGGAAGGAGCCTTTTACGTCTGGACGAAAGCCGAGATCGTGAAGCTGCTCGGGGATGATGCCGCCGCACTTTTCAACCGCTTCTACGGCGTGGAGGAAGCCGGAAACTCGCCCGCTGGCAGCGACCCGCACGGAGAATTGAAGGGGAAGAACACGCTGATCGTGCGTCTGCCGCTGGCGGAGTTGGCGAAGTCCGCCGGCAAGCCCGAGGCGGACGTCGTGGCGTCACTCGCGGACTCGCGGAAGAAGCTTTTCGACGTGCGTGCAAAGCGTCCGCATCCGCATCTCGACGACAAGATCATCACCGCATGGAACGGGCTGATGATCTCCGCCTTCGCGCGCGCAGCGCAGGTGCTCGACGATCCGCAATACCTCGCCGCCGCGCAGGGCTCGGCGAAATTTATCCGCGAGCAGTTGTGGAAGGACGGCGCCCTGCTCCGCAGCTATCGCGAAGGAGCGAGCGCGATCCCCGGTTTTGCCGACGACTACGCGTCGCTCATCCAAGGACTGCTCGATCTCTACGAAGCGGACTTCGACGTGGCGTGGCTCAAGTGGGCCGTCGAATTGCAGAAGAAACAGGACGCGCTCTTCGGCGATCCCGCGCACGGCGGTTACTTCAGCGCGGCAGCGGGCGACCCGCATATCCTGCTGCGCATGAAGGAAGACCACGACGGCGCCGAGCCCTCGCCCAACAGCATCGCCGCGATGAACCTCCTGCGCCTCTCACAACTCACGGACGACAAGTCGATGCACGAGCGGGCCGTGCAGACGATCGGCGTCTTTGCCGATCAGCTCGAGCGCATGCCGAGCACTCTGCCGCAACTCCTCTGCGCCCTCGACGGCTCGCTTTCCAAACCGCGCCAAATCGTCATCGCCGGAAAACGCGACGCCGCCGACACGCGAGCGCTGCTGCGCGAAGTGCACGCAAAATATCTGCCGAACAAACTCGTGCTCCTCGCCGACGGCGGCGCTGGCCAGGCGTGGCTCGGTCAGAAGCTTGAGTTCCTGCGCACGGTCGGGCCGATCGAAGGCCAGGCCGCCGCGTATGTGTGCGAAGATTTTGTCTGCCAGCTCCCGACCACCGATCCGGAGAAGCTGCGTGAGCTGCTGAAGTAATTTGGACTGCGGCGACTTGTCGCCGCTTTGTGGAGGGAGGGAGCTTGCTCCCGCGGCGAGGTATCGGCACTCAGCCAACTGTGGCGGACAAGTCCGCCCCTCCGCAAAGCGCAGACAAGTCTGCGCAGTCCAAAGCGCGCTTATGCCACCCAAATAGTCTCGCCGCTGACAATGGTGCGGACGGCGCGGCCTTTCAGCTCCCAGCCGTGGAAGGGGTTGTTGCGGCTGAGACTGGCGCTGGCTTGCTTGTCCACGGTCCATTCGAGATTGGGGTCGATGAGCGTGACGTCCGCGACGGCGCCGACGCTGAGCGTGCCGCGGTCGAGGTTGAGGAGCTTGGCGGGATTGGAGGTGAAAAGCTCGATGAGGCGCGGGAGGCCGATGGCTTTCTTTTTGTGGACGAGGATGTCGAGGAAGAGGCCGAGTTCGGTTTCGAGGCCGAGGATGCCGAAGGGGGCTTGGTCGAACTCGACTTCCTTTTCGTGTGGGCAATGCGGGGCGTGATCGCTGCCAAGGATCGTGATGGTGCCGTCGGCGACTCCGGCGATGAGCGCCTCGACGTGCTCTTCGCTCCGCAGCGGCGGGTTCATTTTGAAATTGGTGTCATAGCCGCGCACGGACTCGTCGGTGAGGGCGATGTGGTGCGGGCAGAGTTCGCCGCTAATCGGCACGCCACGCGCACGCGCTTCCCGCAGGATGCGGACGCTGCCGGCGGCGCTGAGGTGCTGGCAGTGAATGTGGGTGCCGGTGAGTTCGGCGAGCTGGGCATTGCGCGAGACGATGATTTCCTCGCCGAGCGCGGGCCAGCCGGGGAGGCCGAGCACGGTGCTCCAGTAGCCTTCATGCATGACGCCTTTGCCGACGAGATTATAGTCCTGGCAATGATCCATGACGACGAGGCCGAACATCCCCGCATACTCCAGCGCGCGCCGCATGATCTCGTGATTCTGCACGCAATGACCGTCATCGGTGAGCGCGACGACGCCTGCCTTTTTTAGCGAACCGATCGGCGCCAGTTCTTCACCCGCGAGCCCTTTGGTGATCGCGCCGGTGATGAAAAGGTTCACGCACGATTCGCGCGCCGCCTTCTCCTGAATCCACGTGACCACGCTGGCGCTGTCGATTGCCGGAGAAGTATTCGGCATGCACACCGCGCTCGTAAAACCGCCCGCCGCTGCGCAGCGCGTCCCGCTGGCGATGGTTTCCTTTGCGGACTGTCCGGGTTCGCGGAGGTGAACGTGGATGTCGATGAGCCCGGGCGCGATGACGAGGCCGGTGCAGTCGATCGTTTCCGTCGGTTGCGGGCCTTTCGCCGAGCCCGCGACTTTGCCATCGACGACCAGCAGATCGCCGACTTCGTCGCGTTTATTTGCGGGATCGATGATGCGGCCGTTGCGGAGGAGAGTGGTCTTCATCGGTTTCAAGAAGGCCGCGCCGCGCCGCACAGGTAGAGCACGGCCATGCGCACGGCGAGGCCGTTGGTCACTTGATCGAGGATCACGCTGCGGGCGCTGTCCGCGAGGTCGCTGTCGATTTCCACGCCGCGATTGATCGGGCCGGGATGCATGATGAGGGCGCCCGGTTTGAGGCGCTCGGCGCGGGCTTTGGTGAGGCCGAAGAGGGAGGTGTATTCACCGAGGCTCGGGAAGTATTCCTTCCGCTGCCGCTCGTGCTGGATGCGCAGGAGATTCACCACGTCGGCATCGGGGAGCACGGAGTCGAGATCGTGCGTGACGGCCACGCCCATGCGCTCGAAGTCCCGCGGCACCAGCGTGCGCGGGCCGCAGAGCGTGACCTTCGCCCCGAGGGCGAGCAGCGCCCAGATGTTCGAGCGCGCGACTCGGCTGAAGAGGATATCGCCGAGGATCACCACGTGCAGACCGGCGATGCGGCCCATCTTTTCCCGGATGGTGAAAGTATCGAGCAGCGCCTGGGTGGGGTGCTCGTGCGCGCCGTCGCCAGCATTGATGACGCTGGCGTTGAGCCGGTCTGCGAGAAATTGCGAAGCTCCCGCGGAGCTGTGGCGCAGCACAATGATGTCCGCGAGATTGGCCTCGAAAATCTTGGCGGTGTCTTTGAGCGTCTCGCCTTTGGTGAGGCTGGATTGGTTCGCAGAGACATTGATCACGTCGGCGCTCAGGCGATGGGCGGCGAGTTCAAAGCTCACCCGCGTGCGGGTGCTCGGCTCGACGAAGAAATTCACCAGCGTCTTGCCGCGCAGCGCGGGCACTTTCTTGATGTCGCGCGTGCCGACTTGCTTGAAGGCCGCGGCGGTATCGAGCAGCAGCGTGATCTCCGCCGCGCTCAGTCCCTGGATGGCGAGCAGGTCCTTGCGAGTCCAGGCGAGTGGTTCGTCTAAAGTCGTCACGCTCATGCAGTGGGTGGGGCGACGCTCATCCAGACGGAATCTTCGATCCCATCCGCAGCTTCAAAGCGGACGTGGACGCGCTGGCCATGCGCGGTGGGGATATTTTTCCCCACATAGTCCGCGCGGATCGGCAGCTCGCGGTGGCCGCGATCGACGAGTGCGGCGTATTGGATGCACGCGGGCCGGCCATAGGAGGACAGCGAGTCCATCGCTGCACGGCAGGTGCGTCCGGAGAAGAGCACGTCGTCGGTGAGGACGATGGTGAGATCGTCGAGCTGGAGTGGAAGTTCGCTGCGCGCGACCCGCGGCGGGACTCGGTGCCGGTGCAGATCGTCGCGATGCATGGCCACATCGATCACGCCGGCAAATGGTCGCACCCCAGCGAATTGCTCGATGAAACCAGCGAGCCTTTTCGCGATCTCGATCCCACGCGACGGAATACCGATGAGCGCGACCTTCGCCAGATCGGGATTGCGCTCGATGATCTCGTGCGCGATGCGCTTGAGCGCTCGTTCGATGGCGGCGCTGTCGAGGACGAGCGTGGCGCCGGGGGCTGGTGGAGTGGGTGTCGGGTTCATATCCTTGGTGACCTCTCTGGATCACCTTAAAGGAACGCCGCAGCGGACTGCGGCGGCTAGAGAGGGATGTCTTTCTGACGCTGAGCGCGCCAAGC
>JANPIS010000193.1:0-2010 GCA_031425095.1 Chthoniobacteraceae bacterium | reverse complement strand
CGTCTCGCGGGTCGCAGAGCGCGCGGGTCGAAAGATTGAACTCACCACGCGGGAGTATCGCTTGCTGGAGTGCCTCATGCGATCCGCCGGGCGGGTGTGCAGCCGGATGCTGATCTTGGAGAAGGTGTGGGATTACCACTTCGACCCCGGATCGAATCTCGTGGACGTTTATGTCGGCAAGCTGCGCGAGAAGATCGATGCCGGCAGCGCGGTGAAACTGCTGCAGAGCGTGCGCGGCGAAGGTTACGTGATCAAAGAACCGTCATGACCATCACCAAACGCCTCGGGATCGGATACGCGATCATGTCCGCCGTGTGCCTGTCGCTCGTGGCCTGGCTGGGTTACCACGAGTTTATCGAGGAAGCGGCGGCGTTTGCGGCGCGTGGGGTCAGCGACATCCACGCGGATACCGCCGCGGAGGAGTCCACGGTGGGGTTTCTCGCGCTCGTGCCTGTGCTGCTCGGGCTCGGATGGTGGTGGACGCGCCGCGTGCTCGCGCCATTGAGTGCGCTGACGCATGCGGCCGAGCAGATCGAGTCCAACAACCTGCGCCTGCCATTGCCTCGCAGCATGAATGACGACGAGGTGGATACGCTGTCCGCCGTTTTTTCTGCGATGACCACCCGCTTGGATGCGTCGTTTCACCAGATCCGCGAATTTACCCTGCATGCCTCGCATGAACTCAAGACGCCCCTGACTGTGATGCGCGCGCAACTCGAGACCCTGCTGCGGGAAAATGCGTCGCTGCCAACGGGGCAGACCGAATGGGTCGAGAGCCTGCTCGATGAAGTGCAGCGCCTGACTAAGATCGTGGACTCCCTGACCCTGCTGACCAAAGCCGATGCCGGTCTCATCCCACTCGAGCGCAAGCCCGTCTCGCTGCGGGAAATCGTGCAGGAGGCGACCGAGGACGCCGTGTACCTCGCACAGCCGCGCGACGTGCAAGTGACGCTGGATGACTGCGACGAGGCCGTCGTCACCGGCGACCGCCATCGCCTGCGGCAACTGCTCCTCATCCTCACGGACAACGCGGTGAAGTACAACCACCCCGGCGGCTCCATCCAAATTTCGCTCCGCGAAAACTCCGGGACCGCCGAACTGCGAGTCACCAACACCGGCGAACCCATCAGTCCCGGAATGGGCAATAGCGTCTTCGAGCGCTTCGTGCGTGGCGAAAATGCCGCGGGCAAAGTGGAAGGTTGCGGCCTCGGCCTCACCATCGCGCGCTGGATCGTCCAGGCCCACGGCGGCAGCATCGAGTTATCCGCCACCGGCAATCAGCAGACCACGGCACTCGTGCGGCTCCCAGTGGTTTCAACGGTCACGGCGGAAGCCACGCCGGTGCTGGCGACCACTTGATTCGAGCACCGGACGCGGGTGCAAGGAGGCGTGAGAATCATGAAGGGATCTTCATCCAGATTTTAGCGTGCCTTGATGTGGGGCAGCGAAGGTTGAAGGATGAAGTCCTTCATTTTCCCGAAAGCCGTCCGCGTTGTTGCGCTCATCTCAGCCACGGTTGGGTTCGGCAACATTGCCGTCGCGCAGACCGTGATTATCTCCCCGAAGAGCCAGAGCCGGAGTGTCCAGATCGCGGTGACTTTCAGCGATGTGCCGAAATCCACCTCCGCCCAGGCGGGCGGATACGGCGTCTTTAACAAAACGCTCAACTACGCTGGCGGCGCAGCATCCAATACCTACCAGGTCCGGGCGGTGCAGAACTCGCAGATCGGCCCGGCAGCGATCACGGCCGCCGGCAGCATCATCAACCGGCTCGGGCATCCCTTTGCCGCGGACGGAAATGCGCAATCGGATTTTAAGGTCACCTTTTTGGTGACGCAGGACGTTACTTACTCACTCAGTGGATTCCTCCTGTGGGACGAGTATTTCCCGGACCCGACCTCGCTGTCACCGTCCGTGAAGCTCACCGGCCCGCTGGGTGTGGTCTTCGATGCCGGCGAGACGACGAGCGACGCGACCCAACTCGACTTCTCCGGGAGCGGCGCGCTTCCG
>JANPIS010000192.1:0-5386 GCA_031425095.1 Chthoniobacteraceae bacterium | reverse complement strand
CGGGCTCGCGTGGCTTTTGAAACAGGACGGGCTGCTCGCGAAACCCATCGACGTCGAGGCGCGGCACTACGATCTGCTGCCGAAGCAGCCGCACTTTGCGCCGAAGGCGAAGGCGATGATCTCGATGTTCATGCAGGGCGGGCCGAGCCACATCGATCTCTTCGATCCGAAGCCGGAACTCGACAAACTCGACGGCCAGAAGTTTCCCGGCGAGGTGAAGTATGACGACGCCGCGCACGCGAGCACCAAGGTGCTGGCGAGTCCGTGGAAATTTAAGAAACACGGCCAGTGCGGTGCCGACGTGAGCGAGTTGCTCCCGCACTTCGCCGGCGTCGTCGATGACGTGTGCATCCTGCGCGGCATGCAGACGGGCGTGAACAATCACGGGCAGTCCATCTACGCGCTGCAAAACGGACGCATCCTCGGCGGACGACCCACGATCGGGAGCTGGCTGACGTACGCACTCGGCTCGGAGTCGCAGGAACTGCCCGCCTACGTCGCGCTCACCGACCCGCGCGGACTGCCGGTGCTCGGGGTGGAAAATTGGACGAATGGCTGGCTGCCGTCGCTGTATCAAGGCACGGCGGTGCGCGCCACGGAACCGCGCATTCCGAATCTCGACGCGGCCCCGCACCTGCGTGGCGAAGCGCAAAAGCGTTACCTCGGCTTTCTCGAAAAACTCAACCGCGAGCATCTCGCGCAGCATCCCGGCGAGACCGATCTCGAAGCGCGCATCTCGAGCTACGAACTCGCCGGCAAGCTGCAGACTTCAGCGAAAGAAGCGCTCGATATTTCCGGCGAAAGTGAGGCGACGAAAAAACTCTACGGCATCGACAATCCCGCAACAGCGGAATTCGGCACGCGCTGCCTCATCGCGCGGCGGCTCGTGGAGCGCGGCGTGCGTTTCGTGCAGCTCTACACCGGCAATCAGACTTGGGACCATCACAAGGGAATCATCGGGAGTCTGCCGAAGGCGTGTGAGTATGTGGACAAAGGTTCCGCCGGACTCGTCGCAGATCTCAAGCAACGCGGGCTGCTCGATTCGACCGTGGTGCATTGGGGCGGCGAAATGGGTCGTCTGCCGGTGATCCAATACGAAGGCAACCTCGATGTCGTCGGCCGCGATCACAACACCTACGGCTTCACCATGTGGGTCGCGGGCGGTGGGTTCAAAGCGGGCACGACCTTTGGCGGAACGGACGAGTTTGGCCACAAAGCCGTGACGAACATCGTGAACCACCACGACTACCACGCGACGCTGATGCACCTCTTCGGCATCGATCACACCAAGCTCACCTTCAAACGCAACGGCGCCGACGTCTCGCTCACCGACAACCAAGGCGGGCGCCTGGTGAACGAGATCCTCGCCTGATCGCGCGGGACACGACAATCGCCGTTTCCCCGCGTCACCCAGCCCTATGCATGATGTTCAGGGCGTCGCCGGCGCCCGTCCGACCTCGTCCAGCGGCACGAGTTCCGTCTTTGTCAGCAGCGCCTGACCGGCTTCGCTGAGCATATATTCGAGGACCCGCTTTCGCGCAGTCACGGGCTTGTCTGCGAAAACGAGCAGGACGGGGCGGGCGAGCGGGTAGCGGAGCGAAACGATATTCGCCGCGGTCGGCTCGATTTCCGCCCCGGATTCCTCCTTGATCGCGAGGGCGAACACCGTGCGTCCATCGGCCCAGCGTGGGGCAGCGAAGGCGCATGAGCCGGCGTTGAACTCGACCGTATTCCGCGCGTCCTCGCCGCCGACGACGGTCTCGAACTGCTCGCCGAGCGGCGCCTTGCGCTGGTCGCCATACGCCCACTGCGCGAAGAACTCCCACAGCCCGCGCCCACGCTCACTGTTGAAGAACTTGATCGGCTTGTCTTCCCCGCCGAGTTCCTTCCAGCTTTTGATGCTGCCTTCGTAGATGCCGACAACCTGATTCTTCGAGATCGCACGGACGCCCCCCTCCCACACGTCGCGCGGCACGATCAGGGCGATTGCTTGCGAGCCGATCCGCTCTTCGACGAATCGCTTCTCCGGAAACTGTGCGCGCTCCGTGGTATTGAGCGGACGCAGCATCATCGCGATATCCGCAACGTCGTAGCCCAGAGCCATCGCGGCATTGCCGCTGCCGGACTCGACGGTCACCTTGATTTCGATGCCCTTCTCCTTGAGCGCAGGGCCGGCAAAGGTGATCGGCATCGACACCACCGGCGAGCCATTGACGCGGACCGTCTCCGCTGAAGCGGGGAGTGTCGCGAAGAGGAGGATGGCGAGGGCTGCGGTGGTCGTTCGGTTCATTTCGTTTCGTTCAGGCTCCAGTCGTACTCCTGGTAGGTCACCTTTTTGAAGTCGGCCTTCCCGCCGCGATACTTCGCGAGAAAGGAACGCACGCCCGCGTCACCACCGAAGTCTTCCTTGTACCAATCGAAGATCTTCGAGAACTGCGCGCTGTCGCCGCTCGCCTTCACGCCACGGTCTTCGTTGACGTAGCCGCGGGCCTGCTCGTCGAGTTGCGCATCCAGCTTCGCGGCCGTGTAGGGCTCGGCGCGCAGCGGAGGACAGCTCCGGCTCGCGCAGTTCAACGCAAAGTGAATCCGGGGCTCATTGAAGCGTGGGCGAATGATATCCTTTTCGAGTGCATTGAAGCTCATCTTCTCGCCCGCGACGGTGATGCGTTTGCCGGTGAAGAACGTGAACAGGGTGTCTTTCACCGACTTCGTCGGATATTTCGCCAGCGCCTCATGGAGGATCCACGCGTTGTAGGCATTGATGTGGAAGGCTAGTTGGTCCTTGGATCTTGCCGAGGAGGCCGGCGCCGCAGCGATGGCATCGACGACGCCCTTGATGGCCTGCAGATCCGCGGCGTTCCCTTTCCAGGCAGCGTATTTTACGCCGGAGGGCGTGACGTACTTGGCGAGCAGGCGTGCGTAGTCGGCCTGCCAGTCGGCTGCGGTGGCATTCACGGCGCACCACGCGCCGAAGAGGAGAGCGAGGAATTGTGTTTTCATGGTCTGGATAGGATGCGCTCAGAACCTATCCATTCCCGAGTCCGTCGTCGAGGAGCGAGCCATGCGGTCCACCAGTCCACTTCCCACCGAGCGATCCGGGCAAAAGAAAACCCGCGCTGCGCGAGGATCGGGGGGATCGCGCAGCGCGGGCTCGAGGAGGAAATCTTTTAGCGCTTGCTGAACTGGAAGCGCTTGCGGGCGCCGGGCTGACCGGACTTCTTGCGTTCCTTCATCCGGGGATCGCGCGTGAGGAGCCCATCGGCCTTGAGTGAAGCGCGGAGCTCAGGATTCTGCTCCGTGAGCGCGCGGGCCACCGCGAGGCGGATCGCACCGGCCTGACCGTTCGGACCGCCACCGTGGGCGTTCACCGCGACGTCGAACTGATTCACAGCTTTCGCGACTTCCAGCGGACGAAGCACCGCATTCTGCTGCGTGGAAGTCTTGAAGTATTCGTCGAATGCCTTGCCGTTCACCTTGATCTTGCCGGTGCCAGCGGTCATCCGGATGCGGGCGACAGCATCTTTGCGGCGGCCAGTGGCGATAAATTCCTGAGACATGCGGGTGGGAGCGTTACTTGATGTGGGTGACGGCCTTCGGATTCTGCGCCTCATGCGGATGCGCGGAGCCCTTGTAAACCTTGAGCTTGGTGAAAACGGAACGACCGAGGCGGTTGTGCGGGATCATGCCCTTCACCGCGCGCTCGACGAGGAGTTCGGGACGGCGAGCCCGGCGGGCCTTCACGGTCTCACTCTTGTGGCCACCGACGTAGCCGGAGAAGCTCATGTAGCTCTTCTGCTCTTCCTTCTTGCCGGTGACGCGCACTTTTTCGGCATTGATCACGATCACGAAATCGCCCGTATCGACGTGCGAAGTGTAGATCGGCTTTTCTTTGCCACGAAGGAGGTTCGCTGCCTTGGCGGCAACACGGCCCAGGACCTGATCGGCGGCATCAATGATCCACCACTGGCGCTGTACTTCACTGGCTTTGGCTGAAAATGTAGGCATGAATTCTCTCCCGGAAAAAGGGCGGGCAAACTAGGAGCCACGTTCTGGAGTGTCAACGGTTTTATTCCCCCGGAATCGTTCTCGCGTCTCCTCGCGGGTGCCGCGGGGAGCATCGGACATTGCGTCGCTGGAGGCGATGGGGCATTTCTCCCCTCTCCCATGGCCTACGCAAGCGATCGACGTGACCCGCGGCGCAACCGCCAATCCCGCCCGGGAATTTCACTCCCCCAGCCATGAGCGCCGACCCTCCCATCTGGGGTCTCTTCTGGGTCGTGGGTGAATGGGTGGTGCGCATCGTCATGCTGGTTTACGTGCCGCAGCGTCGCAACCCAGCCGCGACGCGCACGTGGCTGCTCCTGATCTTTTTCCAGCCGTGGATCGGGCTGCTGCTCTACATCGCGATCGGTCGCATCACGCTGCCGAAGCGCCGGTTGGCCATCCAGGCGCGGGCTGCGGGCCGCCTCCGGGCAGCGCAGGCGCAGTGGCTGGAAAATGCGCGCTTTGCCGAGGCCGACATCCCGGCGGAGCTCAACCAGGCCGTCACGCTCGCGCAGAATCTCGGCGATTTTCACATCCTCGATGGAAATGTGTTCGAACTGATCGACGATTACGAAGCTTCGATCCACCGGTTGATCGACGACATCGACGCTGCGCGCGACCACGTTCACCTCCTCTTTTACATCTTCGCCGACGACGAGACGGGCCGCCGTGTCGCCGCCGCGACCATGCGCGCGGCAAAGCGCGGGGTGCACTGCCGGGTGCTGATGGACTACGCGGGCTCTTCTCGCGCGCTCAAACGGCTCGCGCCGAGGATGCGCCGCGCTGGAGTCTCCGTCTCGGGTATGCTGCCGGTGGGAATTTTCCGGGCAAAAGCCGCGCGCTTCGATCTGCGGAATCACCGGAAGATCGTGGTCATCGACGGTTCGCTCGGATACGCGGGCTCCCAGAATATCTGCGATGCGGAAAGCATGCCGGGACTCGTACACGAAGAGCTCGTCGTGCGAATCCGCGGACCGCTGGTCTCGCAGTTGCAAGTCGTTTTCCTCGCGGACCACTACATCGAGCGCGAGGAGAAAATCGTCGAACACGAACTCTTCCCGCATCCGGCGAGCGAACCCGGTGTCGCGGCGGCGCAGGTGCTGCCGAGCGGCCCCGGCTATCGGTACGCGAATGCCCAGAAGGCAATGGTCGCGCTGATCCACGGCGCCCGTAAGCGGGTGGTCATCACGACCCCCTATTTTATTCCCGACGAGGCCTTCGTGCAGGCGATGGTCACGGCCATCCTGCGCGGCGTGGAGGTGCATCTGGTGGTGTCCTCCTCGGCGGATCACAAACTCGTGCATTACGCACAGGAGTCCTACTACGAGACCCTGCTCGAGGC
>JANPIS010000191.1:0-12978 GCA_031425095.1 Chthoniobacteraceae bacterium | reverse complement strand
CGCCCGTCTGCGTGGATTTGATCTGCATGTCGTTCGAGTAGGGAATGCCGAAGTAACCGTCGAATCCCTGTCGCGTCGGCAGAAACTCCGGTTGATCACCGACGTGCCATTTGCCGATGCACATGGTCGCATACCCGCGCTCCTTGAGCCGTTCCGCGATGGTCTGCTCCGCCGGATTCAGCCCGTTCGCGCTGCCCGGAGGATAGACGCCGGGCACCGAAACGCGTGTGCCGTAGCAGCCCGTGAGCATCTGCGCCCGCGACACGGAGCAAACCGGCGCGGCGTAGAAGCTCGTGAGCTTCATCCCCTCGCGCGCCATGCGGTCAAGGTTCGGCGTGCGCTGCTTCGTCGCGCCAAACGGCCCGATGTCGCCGTAGCCGAGGTCGTCGATGAAGATGATGACGACGTTCGGCCGCGGCTCGGATGCGAAGGTCGGCAGGAGCAACGCGAAGACGGCGAGAATCGCTGGGAGGAGTTTCATGGGAATGGGTGTGCGCTACGGGATCTTCGGCTTCACGGGCGCACCGGTTGCTTTATCCGTGGGATACACCGCACCCTGTTTTTCCAATCCCGCAATGAGACCCTGCATCAGGCGTTTGAGTGTTGCAGTTTCAGTGGTCGCGAGGTTGCTTTGCTCGAAGGGATCCCTCGCCAAGTTGAATAGCTGATAGTGCGAATTTTCTGACACAGTCGTCGGGAAATAGTGATAGATCACCTTCCACTCACCGCTCCGGAAAGAGGTGAAGTAGTCGGTGCGATGCGGCGCGTGTGGGTAATGCATCAGAAAGTTCTCGTCGCGACTCGGGTCTGGTTTTCCGGTGAGCAAGGTGTGGAGGCGCGCGCCATCGACGACGTGATTCGCCGGCGCGGAAGTTTCGGTCAGCGCCAGCAGGGTGGGGAACATATCGTACACTGCGGCCTGCTGGCTCTGGATCACGCCCGTGGCGATCGGGAGACGCTTTTGGAAAGCGTTGTTCGCATCCGGCTTTGCCCACGCCGCGACGAAGGGTACGCGCATCCCGCCCTCGTAGTGGGAGCCTTTCTTCCCGCGCAGGGGCGCCGCGCACGCCACCGCGTGTTCATTGCCCAGCGGCGCGTCGGACCCATTGTCGCCGAGGAAAAAGATGAGCGTGTTTTCCGCGACCCCGAGTCTGTCGAGTTGATCGAGCACGTCGCCGAGCGACTTGTCCATGCCTTCGATGAGCGTCGCGAAGGCCTGCGCGGGCGCAGGCTTCCCGGAATCCTTGTAGTGTTCAGCATATCGCGGATCGGAATTGAAGGGGCTATGGACGGCGTACTGGGCAAAGTAGAGAAAGAAAGGTTTCTCCGCCTTCACCGCATCTGCGACGTGCGCGTTGGCTTCGAGCGTGAGCGCCTCGGTGAGGAAAATCTCCTGCCCGAAATATTTCTCCAGTCCGGGAACCGCCGCCGGCGATTGCTTTTTCACGGCGCCGCCCGCGTTGCCGAAGTTTTGCGTCCCGTAGTAACTCGCCGGCGCACCGATGGACGCCCCGGCAACATTGATGTCAAAGCCGATGGTCTTCGGATCAGCACCTTCAAACTCCCGTGGCCCGAAGTGTCCTTTGCCCACATGGATCGTCCGGTAGCCATTCGCCTGCATCATTCCAGCTAGCGTCACGTCGCCCTTCTTCAACCCCTTCCAATTCCAATCCGCCGGCCCTTGCGGTCCCGCGTTATCCTTGTCCGGGTTGATCCAGTTCGTCGTCCGATGCCGCGCCGCGCTCTGCCCGGTCATGATGGAAATGCGCGTCGGCGAGCAGACACTCATCGCGCAGAAGTTATTGAACCGAATCCCACGCGCTGCGAGCCGCTCCATATTCGGCGTGCGGTAGTAATCGTTGAGCGGATAGCGCTTTGGCTTGCCCGCTTCATCGGTAAGAAACGGCACCGACGTATCCATCACGCCCATGTCATCCACGAGCATGATGACGATGTTCGGTTTTTCCGGGGCCGCGTTTGCGTCCGTCAGCAGGATGCTGGTGATGAGAAGGAGAGGGAGGATCAGTTTCATAAGCTGGGGATCTTTGAGCGCCGCCGCGGCAACACCAAGCGCAGACCAAGAAGGCAGTCCGGCTTGGATGCGCGATCGCCCAATAGAGTTAAGGGTGTGTGACTCGAAGATGCACGAAACGCTTTCCGCTTCCTGCAGGCACGCTGGCCTTTACCTGCTGGACGATGGCGTTATTGCTCAAGATTTGCTCGGACACTCCGGCGTTACTCCAGGAGCCGGGTGCGAGGGTCTCGCTCCACTCTACGTTGAAGCTGACGCTGTCGGCGATGGCGGCGAGGCTGCGTGTGTAGGTGAATTCGAGCACGGCGCCATCGCGCAGGAGGGGTGTGGCGGTGGTGGTGGCGGCGTTTGGGTTTTGGCCGGTGGCGAATTCGAGAAGGTTCAGTTCTCCGTCGCGGTTCGCATCGAAGTTTTCGGCGCCGGTTCCGGTATTGGCGATCGTGCCGAAGTAAGTGAAGCGCCAGGATTGCGAGGGTGTGGCGAGGGTGAGGGTGACGTCGTTTCCATCGCCGCCGACATAACTAATGATCCAAGTGTAAACGTCGTCGGAGAAAGCATTGCCTTCCGGCTTGCCAGCAAAAGTACCGGTGACGGAGCCGGCACTGGGTTTGTTTAAGATTTGAAAGGTGCTGCCTGCAGCGAGGCCGGGACCGGCAATGAGGTCGAGTGCGCCGTTGAGGGTCGCGCCTCCGGTCGTGGTGAGTTGGTCGTATTGCGTGCCAGCCGTGGGGCCATTGATGCGGATCTGAAAGGCGCCGCCCGCGTTGAGGGTCAGGGTGCCGCTGGTGCCCGGGGTGCCGCGTGGGGCGAAGGTCCCAGCGTTCACCGTTAGCGGACTAGCGAGGCTGCCGCTGAGGGCGAGCGTGCCTCCGCTCACCGTGGTGGCACCGCTATGGGTGTTGGTGTTGGAAAGTGCCCAGATGCCGCTCTGGATCGTCAAGGAAGCCGCGCCAGATCCGTCCTGGATGATGCCATTCACGGTGTTGGTTCCGGTGCCGGCTAATTGCAGGGTGCGCCCGGTCGTCACGTTGGCCGTGATGCTGCCATCGAGCACGAGGCTGCCGCCGAGCACGCTGATCAAGGTGTTGCCACCGCCGCCGACCATGTTGATCAGCCCCGCGATGCGATTGTTCCCAGCATCATTGACGATCGCCCCGTTGCCGGTCGCCCGGCTGGTATTGAGGGCCACACTCGACGGGAGCGCGAGGTCCCCGGTGCTGCCATTGAGGTGGAGTTCACAAGCACCGGTGCTGCCGTTGGTGATATTGATGGCCTTAGCTCCGGTTCCCACCGCCGCGGCATTGGTGATGGTCACAGGACCTGTGGAGATGGTGAAGTTGCCGGAGAATGTATTGGCGCCGGATAAGATGAGAGCGCCCAGACCGGATTTGGTCAGCGTGCGCGGACCCGACACTTCGCCATTAGCGGTAAGCGTCCGGCCTGCGCCGACGTTCCACGTCTGATTCGCGCTCAGGGCCACGGGGTGATTGAGTGTCACGTTCACCGTGGAGGTGGATAGGTTGATGCCCGAGCTGCCGATCGTGAGGGTGTGGGGGCCATTGAAGGAGAGCGGACCGACGGGATCGTTCACGATGAGTCCCGCCCAGTTCAGATCCGCGCCCAGTGTCATCGCGCCGGCGAGGGAGGTGGCATTCCACGTGGCGGTGTCAGGACTTACGGGCACAAAGGCGCCGGTCCACGCGGTCCCAAAGTTCAGCGCGCTGCCGGTGGCGGCCTTGATGGCCGCGTCGCTCACGCCGGTGACGGTGAGCAGGAAATTCGAACTGCTGGTGAGCGTGCCGTCGCTGACGGTGAGCGTTATCGTCGCCGTGCCATTCATGTTGGGCGCGGGGGTGACGGTAACCGTGCGATTCACGCCCGTGCCGCCGATCACGATGTTTGCATTCGGCACGAGGGCGGGATTCGACGAGGTGCCGGTGACGGCAAAAGAGGTGTAAGCCGCGATGTCGGCACTCAGGGTAAAATGCAGCGCTGGCGTCGCAGTGTCCTCCGCGATGGTTTGAGCTGGCATAGAGCTGATGAAGCTCCCATCCGAGGCACGAATCCAATCGACCTCGAAATTGACTCCGGAAGCGGCCGTCGGATCGAAGCGAAGGTTGGTAATGATTTGGTCCTGCCATTCCGCGTGGCCCGACATCGGAAAAGCGAGGACGCGCCATTGATTGCCGCCATTGTAGTTCACCGCCACCGCGCGAGCCGTGGTATAGGTAGCCGCGCCGAGCCGGCCCCAGAGGAATTCGGCGTTCCCATTCTGCGAAGACTTCATCCGCACGAGCAGGTAAGGCACTGCGGTACCCGAGACGCGCAAATTGTTGACGACCATCTGGGCATTGGTGTTGGTCGTTTGCCCGGTTAACGCACCGGCAGTCACGGTCTCATTGCCGATACCGCTGAAAGCGGTCCATTCCTCGAAGTTGTCCGTCACGTTGAACTCGCTGTTCACGAAGGGCTCCGTCCCGTCCACCGCGCGGAAAGGATCGGTTCCCGCCGCCGCTTCGACACCGTCACTCGTGCCGTCGCCATCGGAGTCGATGACCGGCAGGGTGATGTTTGAGGTCCAGGTAATCGTAAAGGTGTGCTGGGTGGCGGTGGCCACTGGGCGGATGTAGAAGTCGCCGTTGGTCTCCTTGAAAAAGCCGGAGGTCGCGCCGGACTTCAACGCGGCGAGCGAGGCGCGTGAGGTCATCCCGGTCACGGCGATTCCCGGCAGCTTGCCGAAATCCTTGAAGCACACGACGTAGTCATCCCCGACGACGGCGTCGTCGAGGTTCACGATCACCTTCTTTGTCGAGGGCAGAGCTTCGTAGGAATAGGTGTAGAGGAAGTCCTCGCGGACAATCAGCGGGAGCTGGTGCCACTCGTTGTAGCCATTGATGTAATAAACTCCCGCGTTCGGCGTGCCTGCCTTGGTGCGCACCACGCTGACATTGGGGATCGAGCCAAATGGAATTCCGTAGTCGAGCCGGCATTGGGCGAAGCGGTGGTCGCTGCGGTACATGTTCGTCCACACGGAGGGCCGCGTCTCCGCACCGGTGAGCAGAAAGGTGTGATTGCTCACGATCGAACTGTTCGGCACGCCGGCGATCGAGCCATCCACATCCACGATCACCTGCGCCCAGATCCGCGGATGGCCGGGGCCATTCGCGTCGACGTTTGCGGGCGGGATGATGTTGTAGTTCGTCAGCACCGAGCGCACCGGTGTGGGTGGGTCGAAGGTCAGGCTCTCGAAGTAGTGATTCGGATGTTTGATGGCGGCCCCAATGTTTTGCAGGAAGCGGGCATTGGTCGCATTGTAACCCACGAGATGGTTCTTCTTCATCCGACCGGCGCCGTCATACACGGCATAGACGGTGCGGACGGTGGCGGCGGGCTGGAGCCCGAAGCCCGAGTCCGCGAGCATCAGCGATTCCTCGCAGAGCTGGTAGGTCGCCAGGAAGAGATTGGTCTCATTGTCGGAAAAGACGTTGTTGCGATAAACCACGTTCTTCCGTTCGCCCCCGATGCCGGCATACACGGCGATGTCATTGGAATACCAGGTGCAGTTGTCGAAATAGAATGGCCCGTTGTTCGCCCATTCGCCGTTGATGATCAGTGTGTCGTCCGCGGCGACTTGATCATTGATGTCGAGCCCGCTCGCGGAGCTATGCGCGGTGTTGCCGGAGAAGGCTCCCAGCGGCTGCTTGTAAGGCTCAAAGCCTGCGAAGCGCGGGTGGGTCAGGGAGGCGTTCAATGGCTTCTGCGGAAACGCAAGCCAGAAACCCGTGCCATGCGTTCCGGCGGCGACATTGTCGGTGATCGTGTTATTCGGATTGGTGATCCAGAAACTGCCCGGCGAACGGTTTTGCACCGTGTTGAAAGCATTGTCCGTCTCGAGAATCTCCTCGCCCACGGCCGGTCGTTTGGTCGCGAGCACGACATTGCGGCGGATGACGTTGAAACGCTCCGAACCATCCTCGAGAAAGATGCCGTGACCCAGGTGGTCGTAGCAGAAGTTGTTTTCCACCGACGTGGACTCCGTTCCGTGGATGGTGATCGCGCGGTTGAAGGAATGACGCACCACACTGTCCCGGAAGTATTGTCCCACTCCGCCATTGGCGACCATGTGCCAGTGCATCGGGTAACGCCCCAGCGCACTCTTTTGTCCCATGCGATAGAGCTCCACGCCCTCGATGTATCCCTTCCCGACCGAAAGGCAGCAAGTCGGGCCGCCATCCATCACCATGATGTGCCCGCCAAAACCCGCCGTCTCCGAGGCGGCATCACCCTGGATCTTCACATTACGGCTCAGCAGCCCGACCTCAGCCCGCAGATCGGCCGTCCATGATTTACTATCCGTGCTGCGGGTCTTCGTGAGCGTGCTGCCATTGTGCAGGTAGGCGAGTCCAGTCGTGAAAGAGACGGTCCGCTGGTCCGGACTAACTCCGGTGATCGTGCGCGTCTCCGCTTCGTTCCAATCCGCCCTGCTCGAGGTGACCAGAAGCGAATCTCCCACCACCCAATCCACCGGCTCAACGAGGGTCAGCGACGTCGCGCCCGCCGCCGCATTCACGCCGAGATGGGTCCACTCGACGCGATCCCTGCCGTGGATCTCCAGCGTGCCGCCATTGTGCACACCGAGCACTTTCGCCCCCATCACGGGAGCAGCCTCCGTGGAGAGACCTTTCAGCGTCAGGGTAAAGGTTTGCAAAAAGCGACTCGCCGACGTGCCGACTTCAAAGACGGCCCCGGCAGTTTGCACGACGAGGTAATCGCACACCAGCGTCCGGTTCGCCCGCTCCACCGTCAGCTTTCCCTCCACGACGAGGCCACCGCATTCGACATTGGCATTCAGGGTCACTGTGAGGCCGGTGGGGATCTTCACGTCGTCTTCGATGCCCGGCAGCACACCGCCTCCCCAGGTTGTCGTGCTGGACCAGTTGCCCGAAGCCACGGCGATGATTTCGATCGCGCGTGCGGCGGGTGCGACCAGAACGACGAAGGCCAAGATGATCGACTTCAAGGCGGGGAGTTTCATGGTTCGACTTTGCTGGCCGGGCTAGGTCATGCGGCGGCGGAAGCACATATCACTGAAGCGCTGCTGCGCGACTTCCCAAGATGCCTCGTGCTCCGGGTGGATCTCTTCGACTTCACTCGAGGCCCGGGCCACGCGGCGGATCTCGGCGAGCGAGGTGAGTTCACCGCACGCGCGGGCTTGCACGAGCACGTTGCCGAGCACGGTGGCTTCCACTGGGCCGGCGAGGACTGAACGCCGGCAGGCATTCGCGGTGAACTGATTGAGCAGGCGATTGCGCGAGCCTCCGCCAACGATGTTCACGGCGCCGATAAAGCTGCCGGTCATTTCTTTCAGCCAGTTGAGGACGATACCGTATTTGATCGCGAGACTCTCCAGCGCGCAGCGGACGAATTCACCCTCCGTATTAGGAACTGGCTGACCGGTCTCGCGGCAGAATTGCGCGATCGCCGCAGGCATGTCCGGCGGACTGAGGAAGATGGCGTCATCGGGATCGATGAGCGAACGGAACGCCGGCGCGCCTGCAGCGGCTTCGACGAGTGCTGCGTAGTCATTCGTGCTCCCGTTTTTTTCAAACGAGCGCCGACAACCCTGCACGAGCCAAAGTCCCATGATGTTTTTCAGGAGCCGATAAGTGCCATCGACGCCGCCTTCGTTGGTCAGGTTCAGCTCGAAGGCGCGCGGGGAGAGGTCGGGTTCGTGCAGCTCGACGCCGAGCAGCGACCAGGTCCCGGAGCTGATGTAGGCGAGCCGCCCGCGGCCCTCGGTCGCGGCGCCGGGCACGCCGGCCACCGCGGAGCCGGTGTCATGCGTCGCCGGCGCGATCACTTCCACTCCCGCGTGCAGGCCAGTGCGCTCGCGGACCGCGGGCAGCAAGCGCCCAAGCCGCGTGCCAGGCTGCACGACCTCGGGCAGCAGCGCGGTGGGCAGGCCGAGCTTTTGCAGGAGTTCGACGGACCACGCCTTCTGCGTCGGATGGAAAAACTGCGTCGTCGTCGCGTTCGTGAATTCTCCGACCCGCGCGCCGCACATCTTGAAGTGCAGATAGTCCGGGATCATCAGGAACTTATCCGCCGAGGCCAGCAGGGCCGGATCGCGCTCCTGGGAAGCGACGAGCTGATAGAGCGTATTGATCTCCATGAACTGCACGCCGCTCGCCGCGAAAATATCCTCCAACGACACCCGCGCCTGCACCTTCTCCAAGATGCCGCGGGTGCGGGCATCGCGGTAGTTCCACGGCTGCTCGAGCAACTCGCCGGCCTGGTCGATGAGCACATAATCGACGCCCCACGTATCCACGCCGACGGACACGATGGCGTCGCCGAAACGCTGCGCCGCCAGCCCCAGCCCGCGCTCGATCTCGCCCCAGATGCGGGCGATGTCCCAGCGCATCGTGTCTCCCATCTGGGTGATGCCGGTGGGGAAGCGGTGGATTTCTTCGAGCCGCATGAGTCCGCCATCCCAGAGGCCGGCCATGACGCGGCCGCTCTCGGCGCCGCAGTCCACGGCGAGGTAGCATTTCTCTTTCATGGTCGTGGGGTTCACTGCGTGGAAAAGGCGGCGGTCAACTCGGCGATCACGGCGTCGGACATCGGCACGACGGCACCGAGCGGCCGGCTATTGATCAGCGCCTCGGCGGTCGTCTCGAGCACCTCCAGCCGATCGAAGGCATCGAGCACGCTGGTGCCGCAGACGAGCACGCCGTCGTTCTCGATGAGCGCGATGGGATTCTCCGGCGAGAGCCGCTCCGCGACGCTCGCGCCGTCGCCGTATTGCTCGCCAAAGGGAATGCGCGCCACGTCTTTCAGGAAGAGGTAACTCTCGGGGATGGTGCGGCTGTCGAGCGCGGCACCCGTGACGCTGAAGGCGGTGGCGTTCACCGGGAGCGCATTCACGATCGCGCGGAACTGCGGATGCCGCCGATAGATCGCCTCGTGCAGCCGCGCCGCGCGACTCGGCGCACGCCCTTCCTCCGCTGCACCCTCGCGCACCAGGACCATGTCCGCGATGCCGACCGAGCCACGATCCGCGCGCGCCGGTGTGATCAACATCGAGCCATCCGCGAGCCGCGCGGAGAAGCTGCCCTCGGTGCTGATGAGCAAGCGCTGGCGGTAGCCGCGCTGGAGAAAGTCCGCGAGCTGGCGGCGCAGTTCGTTCTCCTCCTCGCCCGCCGCGCCCGGTGTGAACTGCGGCAGCGCGACGCTGTGCCGCTGCGCGACCTGCGCCTCGCTCAGGTAGTGCACTTCGCCGAGGTGGCTCGCCTTGATGATCGTCTTCGCCGTGAACTCGAGCGTCTCAAAACGCTCAAAGGCGCGCTGCAAATTCTCGCCCGCGCAGACTACGCCGTGATTTTCCAGCACCACGCAGTCGAAGCCTGCGGCGAAAGTGCGCGCGATGTTTTCCCCCAGCGCCGCGCTCCCCGGCAGCGCGTAAGGCGCAAAGCCCGCCACCCCGCAGACCTGCCGCGCCTGCGGAAAAAGCCGCGTCTCCGGCACCCGCCCACAGACGCTGAAGGCCACCAGCGCGACGGCGTGCGCATGCACGATCCCGCCGAGATCGGGCCGCTGCGCATAGATCGCCTGGTGAAACGGCAACTCGCTCGAAGGCGGATGCAGCCCGTCGCGCCGCCCGTCCGCCCGCACGCACACGATGTCCTCGCGCCGCAGCGTTCCCTTATCCACCCGGGCCGGCGTGATCCAGATGTCCCCATTGGCGGTGCGGATGGAAAGATTCCCGCCCGATGTGGTCGTCATCCGGTAGCGATAGATGCGCTCCATGGTGCGCATGATTTCGTCGCGCGGATGGAGCAGCGCGCACGGGGTGGGTAAGTGCGATTTCATGGCGAGCGAGGGGCGTCCGGGGCGGGGTCTGCGCGCCTCACGGATGGCGCAAGCCCAGAACTTCGTTGGTGTGCTGGCTGACCTCGCGGAAGCGCGCGGCGTTGGCGGGCAGTTTGAGGTCTTCGTCGTAGGTGGGGATCATCTCCTTCATCCGCGCGTGGCCCTCGGGGCTGGCCAGCAGTTGCGGGAAACACTTCTTGATGACTTCGAGCACGATATTCACCGAGACCGAGGCGCCTGGTGAAGCCCCGAGCAACGCGGAGATGGTGCGACTCGCGTCGGTGATGACCTCGGTGCCGTAGTGGACGATGCCGGCCTGCCCATCGGTCTTTTTGATCGCCTGCACGCGGATGCCGGCGTCGATCAGTTTCCAATCCTTCGCCTCCGCGGCGGGATAGAAAACGTGCAGCACTTCCATGCGATCCGCCATGCTCTGCGTGCCCTGCTGCACGAGGTAACGGACGAGATCCAGGTTATGAATGCCGATGTTGATCAGCGTGGCGAGGTTGTCGGGCCGGACGGAAAAGGGGAGATCGGTGATGCTGCCTTTCTGGTGGAGGAACTTCGTCGTCCACGCCGCGAAGGGACCGAAGAGCAGCGTCTTTTTCCCATCGAGAATCCGCGTGTCGAGATGCGGCACGGCCATGGTCGGCGCGGCATCGAGCGCCTGGCCATAGACCTTGGCCTGATGTTTGCGGACGATCTCGGGATTGTCGCAGACCAGCCATTGCCCGCCGATGGGGAAGCCGCCGAGCCCCTTGGCTTCCGGGATGCCGGACTTTTGCAGCAGCGTGAGACTGCCGCCGCCGGCGCCGACAAAGACGAACTTCGTGCGGTTCACGCGCACTTCACCCGTCGCCAGATCTTTGGCGCGCACTTCCCAGCCGGCATTCGTCCGGCGCAGTCCGATCACGCGATGGTTTGCAGCGATCCCGCAGCCCTCCTGCTGCCCGAGCCATCCGAGCAGCTTGCGCGAGATCGCGCCGAAATTCACGTCGGTCCCCGCGTCCATCTTCGTGGCCGCGATGGGCACGTCGCCGCGGCCTTCGAGCAGCAGCGGAGCCCAGCCCGCGATGGTCGCGCGGTCGGTGGAGTATTCCATCTCGCGGAAGAAATGGTGGGCCGCCATCCCAGCGTGCCGGGCCTTGAGAAAATCCACCTGCTCCGCGCCATGCACGAAACTGAGATGCTGCACGGGGTTGATGAAATCCTTCGGACGATCCGCCATCCCGCTCGCGACGGCGTAACTCCAGAACTGCTTCGAGTGTTCGAACTGCTCGAAGATCTCGATGACCTTGCTCACATTCACCGAGCCATCCGCCTCCCGCTTCGGCGTGTAGCTCAGCTCGCAGATGCCCGCGTGTCCGGTGCCCGCATTGTTCCACCCATCCGAGCTTTCCTGCGCCAGCCCAGCGGTGACTTCGTAGAGCTGGATGCTGAGGCGCGGATCGAGACGCTTGAGCAAGGCCCCGAGATTGGCGGACATGACGCCGCTGCCGATCAGGACGACGTCTGGATTTTCGATGTGGATGGGTTCGGTCATTGGAATTGCAGAACGATTTCTCGGGACGAGTTGGGCTTCGAGCTTGTAATGATACGGATAAAAACTGGTTGCGGCTTCTTACTGAAGCCGCACTCTGAGCCGGTAGAAGCGTGATCCGCCCGTGAGCGGCTGCGTGACGACGACTGCCTGATTCGCGCCAGTGATGTTGGTATAGCCCGCGATTGGGCTCCACGACGCTGGATTACCAAGGTCGGTCGTCGTCTCGACATCGTAGAGGCGGGTGAGCCCCGCGTAGCCGGTGCCGGTCGCAGCGGTGGCGGTGAAGGTGAGCGTGCTGGTTGTGCCGACGGTGGCGGAGGTGATGGGGTTTCTCGTGTTCGCTCCGGGGTTTGTTCCCAGCACATATTCATCTCCGTCGGTGAGGCCGTCGCCGTCGGTGTCGCGCAGCGGGTCGGCAGGGGTTGTGGGATCTAGTTGATTGGCGACTTCCCAGACGTCCGGGATGCCGTCTTGGTTAAAGTCGCCGTCGCTGCCGATGATGGCGTCGATGCTCACGGTGCCGGTGGTGCCCGGCGGATCGAAGCGCAGGGCTTTGATGGTGTGGCCGGTCCAGTTTGTGTTGCCGGCGACATTCACGGAATACCATTTGAAGACGCTGCCTGCGGTGACAGGGAAGGTGACGGAGTTGGCGGCGCTGATGCCGGTGAGTTCGTTGCTGAAGAAGAGTTGGGCGCTGCCGCCTGCACTGCTTTTCATTCGCACGAGCACGACGGGGACGTTGTTACCGTCGATGTTCAATGCGGTCGGACGATTGAATTGTGGGTCGGCTCCGCTGAGCGTGGCTGCGAGTAGTCCGGCGGAGACTGTTGCGCCAGCGGCCGCGGCATTGGCGGTCCAGCCTTCAAAGTCGCCGTCGTCGTTGAAGAGGTAGGCGAAGCGTCCGAAGGCAAGTTCATCGACGGTGACGAGGAAGGTGTCGGTGCTGGCGAGCACGCCGTCACTCACGGTAAGCGTGATGGTGGCCGCGCCGGTCTGCATGAGCGCTGGAGTGACGGTGACTGTGCGGTTGGCTCCGCTGCCACCGATGACGATGCTGCTTAGCGGGACGAGCGTGGGGTTTGAAGATGCGACGCTTATTTGGAGCGAAGTCGCAGCGGAGTTCAGGTCGCCGATGGTAAATGGAATCGCGGCGGTGCCGGAGTTCAACGGGAGCGTCTGATCGGCGATGGCGCTGATGCCCGGCGGCAGATCCACCGGGGCGTTGGCAGTGACGCTCGGATTCAGACCGGTGGTGAAGGCCACGTTGAACTGCGTGTTCACACCCGATTGCGAAACGACTTTCCGGCCTAGGTATTGCAGGCTCGCGCCGTCGCCGACGTAGAGCGAGCCGGTGCCGTTGCCTTTGTCGGTGATGATGGCGAAGCGTCCGGTGAAGGCGATGCCGAGGGTGTCGTCTGTGTAGGTGTCGGTCGGTGCGACATTGGAGAGGATGTATTGGACGATGTTCTGCGTGGCGACGGTGCTTTCGACTTTGAGTCCGACGACGATGCCCGCGCGTTCGAGCTTGGTG
>JANPIS010000190.1:0-3256 GCA_031425095.1 Chthoniobacteraceae bacterium | reverse complement strand
GGTGGATGTGCTGATCATGGAGACGACGCGGGGCGACCGGGCGACTCCGGAAGGCTTCACGAGGGCCGGGGAGGAGCTGCGGTTCGCGCAGGCGATTCAGGCGGCATTCGATCGCGGCGGCGCGGTGATGATCCCGGTCTTCGCGCTCGGCAAGACACAGGAGCTGCTGGCGATGTTTCATGAGTTCCGCCGCAAGCGCCTGCTTCCACTCTGCCCGATCTACATCGGCGGCCTCGGGACGAAGCTCACGGAAATCTACGATCGCCTCGCGCACCACACACCACGCCAGCACGCCGACCTCGATCTTCTCAACACCGTCGCGCCTTTCACCATGGCCGGCAAAGCAGCCGACTCGACGCCGGTCAAGCCGCGGCGGATCTACGCGCTTTCGAGCGGGATGATGACGGAGAAGACGCTCTCGAATTCCTACGCGCGTCACTTCCTCAGCGATCCGCAGCAGACCCTTCTCTTCGTCGGCTACGCCGATCCGGAGTCGCCCGCCGGCAAACTCCGCGCGACGGCTCCCGGCGAAATGGTGCAACTCGATCCCGCGCGTCCGCCGCAGCCGCTGCGCTGCCACATGGACGTCTTCAACTTCAGCGCGCATGCCTCCCGCGAGACCATCCGCGCTTACGTGAACAAAGTGCGACCGAAGAAAGTGCTGCTCGTCCACGGCGACTCCGAAGGGCTCGAGTGGTTCCGCGGAGTACTCCACACCGATCTGCCGGACAGCGAAGTGATCCTCCCGCCGCCCGGGCAGGCCGTGGAGCTGTGAAGCTGCGACCGCCCTGGCCGCTGCGGGCTTACTTCCGCCCGATCAGCGGATCGAGATAAGGCGGCTGGCCCGTGCTGCTCACGTCGCCGACGCGGACCGTGCCGCGCGTGAAGCTGAGCGTGGCGGTGCGTTTCTCGATCTTGTCCGGTGACTGCGCGACGATCGGGATCGCATACTCTCCGTCGGGCAGCTTGAAGTGGTAGCGGAAGGTGCCGTCGGGGCTGAGCTGGATCTGCTTGCCGTCCACCCAGACCGTCGCATCCGGATGCGTGCCGCCGTAAAAGATAATCTCGGCATTCACGTGCATGAAGAAGCCGCGCTCGCGATGCACACTGAAGGGCTGTGCGCTCCAACTCGCTCCGATGCCGCTAAAGAGACTGCTCGGTCCCGGAGCGAGCATCTCGGCGAAGCGCGAAGAAAGCTCGCTGGCGGATTCACTGGAAAGTTTCTCGTGGAGATACTTGCGCAGCAGTTGATCGAGCTCGCCGGAACCAAGTCCCGCGCGATCGACCAGCGAAGCGCCGAGCAAAGCGGCGAGCAGACGCTTTTGCTCCTCCGTCCAAGTCGGGGTGCGGCCCGCGGCAAATTCGATCCGGCCTTCGCCGGAAATGCGCGAGACGGCTTCGAGCAGCGTCTCCCCTTCCTCCATCCGGCAGCGAACCATCTCGAGCATCCGATCGAAAGCGATGTGTGGCGGCACCGTGGCAAATTCCGCGGCGAGTTGTTCCGGGGCGAGCTCATCCGCCGGAGTTGTGGCAGGGCGCGAAGTCACGAGCGACTTCCACGAACCCGCGGTGTCGAACCAACCCATCTCCGCCTTGTATTCGGTCGCCGGCTTGCTCACCGGCACATACCAGTTCCGCGCCTCGGGCCGAATCTCAACGAGCGCCTCCTCACCTTTCTCGCTCGAGATCTTCAGGAAAAACTGCGGTACACCGCCCCGGAAATTGTTCCGCGGGACCTGCGCCCAATCGAAATCCCAGTAGGTGAAAAGCCAGTGCGGATCGCGCGCGACGAGATAGAGCACATCTTCGTGATAGGTGGGGGGCAGTTCACCGAGATCTTCAAACGCTGGCGCGGAAGCTCGCGCAATCTGGACATCGCCGGCTGGCCCTCGCTCCGGGCTGGTGTCGAATTTGTGCGTCGAATCCTCCCCGGCCTCGGATCCCACTGGCTCCGGCGCGAGCTGGAACGGTCCACGCGGTTTTTCCACGGCGTCGGTGGAAGTGGCGGGTTGGTTTTCGTTTTTGTCCTTGGCCATAGATGAAGTGATTGAGCGAATATTTCCCTGACGGAGCACACAGGAGGGGCGTGGCCACCGCGACGAACACGCCCTGTTTTTGAAAGGTCGCTCCGCCGCAGTCAATACCGCAGATTGGAACTCGCGGCCACGCAGGCATTTTCCTTGTCCGGCAGAACCGAAAAAGGGGTCCTTCGAGAAATTGGCGATTGAATCGCATGCACCGTCACCGCTTTGAATCGGCGCAGCGAAAATCATCTCATCGCCAGATCGCTCGTGCCGGACGAAGCTCCCGCGCATCCACTTTCGACCACCATTCTTTCGCCGAACGGCTCAGCCAGATCCTCCATGCTCACGAAACGCGTCATCCCCTGTCTCGACGTCCACGACGGCAAAGTCACCCGTGGCGTGCAATTCGGTCGGGCCGAGGAGGGCGGGCTCCGGAATGTCGGCGATCCCGTAGCCCTGGCGATCCGCTACAATGAGCAGGGAGCCGACGAGATGGTGTTTTTCGACATCACCGCGAGCGCCCACGGGCGCGCCTCGATGATCGATGTGATCGAACGGACCGCCGAGCATTGTTTCATGCCGCTCACCGTCGGAGGCGGCATCCGCACGACCGACGACATGCACGCGATGCTCCGCGCGGGGGCGGACAAGATCAGCATCAACTCCAGCGCGATCGCCACTCCAGAGCTGATCGGCGCGGGCGCGGAGCGTTTCGGCAGCCAGTGCATCGTCGTGAGCATCGACTGCAAGCGCGTGACGCCGGATCGCTGGGAGGTCTTCGTGCAAGGTGGACGCAAGCCGACCGGGTTCGACGCCGTGGAGTGGGCCGCGCGGGCGGTGGAACTCGGGGCTGGCGAGATCGTCCTGAATTCAATCGACGCCGACGGCACTAAGGCCGGCTACGATCTCACCATCACTCGGCGGATCAGCGAAGCGGTCGGCGTTCCGGTCGTCGCCAGCGGCGGCGCGGGCCAGCTCGAGCATCTCGCGGAAGTCCTGCTCGAAGGCCGAGCCGACGCGGTCCTCGCGGCGAGCATCTTCCATTTCGGGGAATACACGGTGGCGGACGTGAAACGCTTCCTGGCCGGGCGCGGAGTCGCCGTTCGCCCAGCTTAGCCACCCACCCTTCGCATCCGAAATTGAGGAAGACCGGCGCTGTGTCCCCTATCTGACACAGCGCCGGCTGTTATTCCCCCACCCGCGGGCAACCACTCCCGCGGTCGGCGTAAAAT
>JANPIS010000189.1:0-10255 GCA_031425095.1 Chthoniobacteraceae bacterium | reverse complement strand
TTTTCACGGGCTGTGCCCAGCGTCAAGCGACGAGGGGTGAAGCCAGCGTTGTCGCCCGAGCGCACGATGCATTCCGGTGGCGGTTGAAGTGGGCGTGGCGATCCGTTAGTTCTTCAGTCGATGCCACACGCCCACCCGACTCCCGATACGCTGCTCCAATCGGCGCTGCAGACCCTGCGCGACCATGGCAGCCGCGTGACGGGGCCGCGTCGAGCGATCCTCGGTCTGCTGACCTCAGAGCACGGGCCCTTCACGGCTGAAGAGGTGCACAGCCGCATGAAGGCCGGCGAGTGTGACCTCGTGACGGTCTATCGCTGTCTCACGGCCATGGAAGCGCTGAATCTCGTGCGCCGGTGCGACTTTGGCGACGGCTCGTATCGCTACGAGATCAACACCGGCGACCATCATCACCACCACATCATTTGCCGCTCATGCCACGGCGTGAAGACGCTGGATCTCTGCGTGGCGGATGGCTTGGAGCGGATGGCTCGGCAGATGGGTTACGGAAATGTGACGCACACGCTGGAGATCTTTGGGGTTTGTCCAAAGTGCCAGCGGGAAACACAGGCTGCGACGTCGTGAGCGAGTCGGGGTTGCCATTCCTCGCGTTGGTGTGGATGTGCGGTTCGCTTCTGCCCGACAGAGTGGGGGCGGGCGAATTGAGCCGGGCGAGTGTCCAGCGTGCTGCGGAGTATTCAGCATCGTGCCAGGGGCAGTCTCTCCTGGTGGTGCAGGGCGGGCGAACGGTGCTCGAAGATTATCCAAACGGAGGTTCCGCGCGCGACGCCCACAAAATCTTCAGCGGGACCAAAGCGTTTTGGAATCTCACGGCCCTGGCAGCCGTCGAAGACCGGCGGCTCAATCTCGATGAACGCGTCGCCGCGACCTTGCCGGAGTGGCGTGAGGATCCACGCAAAGCGCGCGTCACGGTGCGCACGCTGCTGGATTTTTCATCCGGGTTGGAGCCCGGTTTTTTTCTCCACGGGAACGGTGTGGCGAATCGCAATCAGAAGGCGATGGAACTGCCGATGGTCTCGGATGTGGGTCGCCGCTTTCTCTACGGACCGAGTGCGATGCAGGTCTTCCACGAAGTCCTCCGGCGGAAGCTGGCGAGCCGCCGCGAAACACCGACTTCCTACCTCGAACGGCGCGTCCTCGCTCCACTCGGTCTCGGTTCTCAGCGTTACCTCACCGATCGCGCCGGCAATCCGCTCCTCGCATCCGGTTGGCTGCTCACCGCACGCGAGTGGGCGAAGGTCGGACGTGTGGCGCTTGCGAAAGGGGCGCCAGTGGTCAGCCGTGGGACGATGTCTGCCTCCTTCCGCGGCTCCGGCGCCAATCGCGCCTATTCGCTCGGCTGGTGGAACAATCGCGCCGCGCCTGGGGGTCGGGAGTTCGACATCGAGGACATGCTCGAGCGCGACTGGCAGCGGCAGGATTGGCGTGATGCCGTGATCTGCCGCGATGCGCCACCCGATCTTGTCGCTTGCGTCGGCTCGGGCTACCAGCGGCTCTACGTCATACCGTCGATGGCCCTTGTGATCGTTCGCCAGGGGGCAGGCGGGCGCTTTTCCGATGCGGGCTTCTTGCGCCAGCTCCTCGGACGCTAAGCTCGCATCCAAGACACAGCTCGAGATTACGGAGTCGTTGACTCCCAATTGCCGATGTCATCGGCCGTGTTGGGCTTTCGATCGACTCCCGCGGAATAGATGTCGTAGCCCTTCGGGTTGTGTTTGCCCGGTTGCTCGTAAAAGTACTCCTGCTGCCACGGGTCCACTCGCAGTTCGGTGAGCACCTGGCGCCAATTGCGCGGACGTGGCTCACTTTCCGGCCGCGTCACCAGCGCCTTCATCCCTTGCTCCGTGCTCGGAAGGAAGCCGTTCGTCGATTGGTACATCAGGAGATCGGTCTTGTAGCCCTCGATGTCCGCTTTCACGCGAACGATCTGCGCTTCCTCGAGTTTCGAGCCGAAGTTTTTCACCGCGATCCCGATCAGGAGACCGATGATCAGCACGACCAGCATGATCTCGAGCAGGGTGAAGCCGCGGGCGTTGCGGCGCAGGGAACGTTTCATAAAGGGGAAAAATGGCGAGGCGGCGGGGCGAAGGTTCGGTCAGTTATTCTTCAACTGCAACTCGACCGCCCGCACGGCCACCGGACCGGACTCGTTGGAAAGCTGGAGCGTGATTTTGTTCAAACCTGCGATGAGCAGCGCCGTCGGCACCGCTTTCTGGCAACGCAGCCAGCCAGTGTAGCGGAAGCGGACTTCCGGATCGCGTGCCCGGACCAGCCCCTCGTATCCGGGATCCGCGAGGTCGGGTAGGTGAATGGAAACAGCTCCGACCGACGTTCCGTTGACGAAAAGCTCCGGCACGGCCAGCGCGTCCACATTCAGGATCTCGAAGGTCACGACAGAAAGGAGCGGGAGCGTTCCGAGTTCGAATTCCCACGTTCCGCTCGGTGCCGAGACCGGCGTGAGCTTCATCACGCCAGGATCGATCGCCGCACGGACACGACCGTAGAGATAGAGATCGTCGGCAGTCGGCTGGCTCGCTGGGGTATTCTGGAAAGGATCGAAGAGCGTGGTTTCGGGCGTGAAATCTACCGCGTGCCAGGCCTGCGATTGCTTGAGCGTCGAGACGTAGGCGCCACGGATGTTGCGACCGTCGCCCGGGGCTTCGATCTCCAGATAGTCTATTTCCGCCATCGGGACTGATACGGTTTCCGAGCTTGGAAGATCGAGACCAGCGCCGAATGGCCCGTGGAGGAAGGTCGTCAGTCCGTTGGCTGATTTGCCGGTCACGGTGGGAGAATGCCCTTTTACGTCATCGAAGAAGACGCGTAGAAACACCTGATCGTTGAGATTTCCGAAGCGGCGAATCGGCAGGCGAAACACCGTCCTCGGCGCACCACCGACGACATCGACGATCACGTTTCGGGTCACCGTTCCCAGCCAGATCGGCAGCGAGAGCTTCGGGGGGTTCGGCTCCGCCAGCGCTTCCAAATCCAGCCACACGGAAAACGGCGTTGGCTGGACCTTGGCGCCTTGCGCAGTCGCCCAATGGGAAGTCGCGACGAGCGCTAGACTGAAACAAAAGAGAGCACGCTTGAGGGGCAGGTCGGGCATGGGGAACGGTTCCTACTTTGAGTGTGGAGATTTGTCAGCGTTCAAAATGCACGCCAATTGAGCGACCGTGGCTCGCTGGCTGCGTTGTTGCCGGGCGCGAGCGGAGAATTTTGCTCAGCGCACTCCGGCACGAAGGCCCTGCGTGAGTCCGAACACGGCGCTGAGAATGCCGTACACCACGAGACCGACGATGGCGGCGATGGCAAACATGACGAGTGGTGGAATGAGCGTTGAGACGATCTTGATCTGCTTGTCCAGCTCCCGCTCATACACGTCCGCGATGAGTTGCATGGTGCTGCCAAATTTTCCCGTCTGCTCGCCGACCGCCATCATATCGACGAAGAGTTCGGGAAAGATGTTCTGCTCGCCAAGCGCGACCGAAAGGGTGGCGCCATCCACGACGGCCTTCCGGACTTCGACCATCCGCGCGCGTACATATTCGTTGCCTGCGACGTCTTCGAGCAGTTCGAGGGATCGAAGGAGCGTCACGCCGTTCTCCACCAGTGTTCCCAGGGTGCGCGCAAACTGCGCATAAAAGCGGTAGCGGATGATGAGGCTGTAGAGCGGAATCCGCCAAGTGAAGTAGTCCCAGGCTTTGCGTCCGTCTGGAGATCGCGTGAAGGCTTTGAAGACCATGAACAGTGCTGCCAATGCGAGGAGCACGGCCCACCAATACGAGACGAGGAAGTTGTTGGTATTGACGAGAAG
Organism: Chthoniobacteraceae bacterium; assembly: GCA_031425095.1. Lineage (GTDB taxonomy): Bacteria > Verrucomicrobiota > Verrucomicrobiia > Chthoniobacterales > Chthoniobacteraceae > JANNXQ01. The sequence goes on along the minus strand of JANPIS010000189.1, from coordinate 6,420 downwards.
CTGAGTTGCCGGCGGGAGCTTTTGGCCGCTGCCCTTGAAGAAATCGAGGAGCTTCGGGACCATGACCGTCATGAAGACGATGATGAGGCCGATGCCCGCAAAGACGAGGACGGCAGGGTAGAGGAGCGCTTGTTGGACGCGGTCGCGCAACCCTTTCACATCGGCAAGGTGAGCAACGAGACGCTTCAAGATGTCCGCCAACGCTCCGCTCGCCTCGCCGGCGGAAACGAGGTTCACATAGAGCGGGGAAAAGATACGCGGATAATCTCGTAACGCCTGTGACAAGCTGCGCCCATCCACCAGGGCCTGGTGCAGACCGTGTGACAGGCTGTTCAACTTCGGATGCTTGAGGCGCTTCTCGAGCACCCCGAGCGCCTCGTCCAGCGTCATCCCGGCGGTCAGCAAGTGTGCGAGTTGTTCGGTGAACAGGTACTGGTGCCCATGGCTGAGCGTCTGAACCGAGCCTGGAGAGACGGACGGCGGGCCTTGTTTGCCCGCCTCGCTTTTCGCTGGAGATGGATTCGTGGCAGCTTTCCCGCTGCCAGCGGGTGTGGGCCCCACGACTGGCTCGATTTTAATCGGAGTGCACCGCAACTGCTCCACCTGAAAAATCGCCGCCGCTCGATCATTGCACGTGAGCGTGCCGTCTATGAGCTTCCCGGAAGAGTCTCGGGCAACATACCGGAATTGCGGCATTATAAGATGAAGCTATGGTCGAAAATAAAGAAGGCAAGCCTCGCGGCTTGCCTTCTTCGACACTACTTAATGGTAATCAGTTCAACGCTTGCGGCGGCGACCTAACAACGAGAGAGCACCGATGGTCATCAAGCCGACGGCAGTAGGTTCTGGCACTGGAACCACAGATAGACTTGCGGCTTTTGGGCCATCCGGAATCACGGATGCAAAAGACAAGGAGGTCGAGCCTGCTGCCGGAATTACCATTGTATTATTGTCCGAAAAGAATCCATACCTTGCCCCGTTCAAACCATTGGTCTCCCACCAGATAAGTCCGAATTTCTTTCCAACGAGCGAGTCATCAAGGGTGAATTGTGCGTTTGATATGGATCCCGCAGCAAATGTTGGTGGCCCACCCTGCGCCGTCCGACCGCTTGCTGTAGAATTCGTGACATAGAAATCATCCGTGACGCCTGTGTTTAGGGAGAAGCGCGAGGTGAGGTTCGACGTGCTGACATCAGTTATCGGGCTAATGCCGCCAGCGGAAGGCGCGAATCCATTGCCAGCCGAATCAACCACGAGTCCCCATTGCATGCCATTCGTTGGGGCGTTGGCAGAGTTTGCGAATTGCGTCTCATTGATCACAATAGTCACTGTGATCGCGGCTGCATCGGCTGCAACAGGTAAGGCAAGTGCAGTGACTACTGAACATGCCAGAAAATTTAGGGGTCGGTATTTCATGATTTGAGTGGATTCCAACTTACAAGCGGACGGGCGAGCGGGTGGTTACGGAAACGGAAGGTAGGAAGGTGTATCCTGCCAAACCGCAGTCGTAGGAGACGGTGTGGCAGATTTCCGAAGAACGTAACTGAAACCCGGCTTCAGCTTAAACGTGTTGTCCATCAGAGTTCCGCCGTCATACCAACCAAAACCCGCGAAATATGTAATCACTTGAATGGCTGACTTGTTGAATCCCGGAGCAGCGTTGTCGTAAACTAATAGACTATCCCCATCCGCCAAGGAAAGACCCGCAGAACCCAATGCTTCCTCTCCCGCTCCAATATACCCGATCGGAATATCCTGCGGCGTATTGGCGGCTAGCGTCTTCAGCAAATAGTAGTGTTTGTTCACTGGTACATTTCCAAGAACGGAAATGCTCAAATCAGATGCCGAGCGATTCCTGATAATAACGCCCTCTCCCGGCTCCAAGTAGACATCGTCCGATGCGGTGCCGCCGTCGTACCATCCAAAACCAGCAAAGTAAGTGAAGACGGACGAGGCTGAGACGTTTACTCCTGCAATATTGCCATCAAACGTCAGAACGTCGACCTGATTATCAGGCAACGCGGGAGTGGTTTGATCCGTAATGAGACTCTTGAGACTGTGGTACGCAAAGATTTTCACCTGATCACCTGCCGCTCCAGTCGCCACACCCGAAAGACTATTCGAGCCCAAGCTAACTGTCACCGAGTTTTGAGAGTTCAATGTGATCGGGAGTTGCATTCCCTCCTTGGTGCCGCTGGCGATCATCGCGTAGTAATACTTCCTCTGCGTCGGAGATGAATAGACGAACTGACTAGCCGAAAAAGGATTAGCCGCATCGACTACGATGGTGTTTCCGCCGGTGATCTGAGAAATCCGGCCTGTAAAGACAGGCGCATTCACCATGGGAATCGACATTCGGTAGTCTGAGCCCGCTTTAACGGTCAACGTGATGAATCCGACCGGATCTGATGTTGCAGTAGTCTGCGAGTACGCAGGCGAAGCAGCCAGCGCACATAGTGCTGCCATTGAGAGTTGGAGGAGTTTTGAGGGGTTCATTTCTGTGGTTTTTATGCGGAACGTGGTTGGTTGAGCAAGAAAAATCCGATAAAGAATTATTCTATGCGGTTTCAGCGGTTGAAACGCAGGAGACGAGGTATAGTCGCAGAAAATCCTACGTTTCACTTGCTGTCAAACGAAAACACGGGGCGCCATACAATTCCGGTGGGCGATCCATTCTACCGGTGGCCAGGCGTACACGCCCTGGACCGTGTCTGGCAGGGAGGGCGATCAGCTCCCGTCGCGATCAGCGGAAGGGAGATGTCTGTTGAAATTCCCGATTCGGCACGGGGCTGCATCGCCGCCGTGTGACGCTGACAAGCTCGGTCGGGGCCGATGCCGGCGGTCGCCTACGTCAGGCCGATGTGTCCTTTAAACACCCAGATCAGCGCCTTGACCGCCAGTTCTGCGACGTTAAACGGTTTTCCGACGAAGTCGTTCCCTCCACTGAGGTTCGATTGAACGCGATTCTGGAAGGTCGCCATCCCGGTGATAAAAACAATTGGGGTCTTTTCGTGAAGTGGGAGGGCGCGAATCTTGGCGCAGAGATCGAAACCGTTCATCTCGGGCATGCCGACATCGAGAAAAATGAGATCGAAGGTCTCGGCGCTGAGGGCAGCAAGAGCCGTGGTCGGCGTTGCTGCTGCTACGGGTTTGAGGCCGACGGTTTGCGTTCCCGCCATGATAATCCGGCGGGCGCCGTCCTCGTCATCCACTACGAGGACCTGGGCGGTGCCGGGGTCTCGAGTGCGGCCCCGGTTCTTTTCGACGATCAGCGTGTTGAGGAAATCAACCGCCTGCCCAAGTGTGCGAAGGGTCGATGGATTGCTTTGAGCAGGAAGTTTGACGAGATCGTGCGCCAGGGCCTCCAAGGCGCTGCCGAAATGAAAGACGTGGCGCTGGCCAAGCAGGTGCATCTGCTCGGTGAAATTGTGGATGCGCTGGAGGAATTCACGCAGCGCGTAGACGTCGCGTGGATCGCGGGCGGCGTTGTGGAGCGTCTGCCGCATGAGATTGATCGCATCCGGCGCGGACTGCAGCCCTTGTTTCAGCCAGGCGTCTTCCGCCTGAAATGTCACATTTTTCTGGAGCCCGGTAGTTGACTCCAATCCGAGAGAGGTCTGAACCGCATCAATCACGCTGGCGATTGGATTTGCGGAGCGTCCCAGCGCGCAGGTGGCGCCGGCATTCTGGGCGGCCTCGGCAAACTGCGGGCGATTGGTCGGCAGCGTGATGATCGGCACGGTTTGCGTCGCGGCTTCCGCGCGGAGTCTCGTGATCACTTCGGGGACTTCGGGCGAGATCGTGAGGGGATCGAGGACGATCGCGTCCGGGTGGTGATCAGCCGCGAGTTTCAACGCTGCGGATCCCGTGCGGGCCGCATCGACCTGAAATCCCGCGGCCTCGAAGCGCGCGCGATAGAGGTGATTGAGGAGCCGGTCTTCGGCGATGAGGAGCACTCGTTTTGCGTTCATGGTGGTGGCTGAAGAAAAAGTCATGTGCCTCCAAAGGCAGCGCCGGTTTGATACTGCACGATACGTGCCGAGGGCGCCGTTTTGTGCCGTGCGACGACACCTCGCACAGCCACTGCTCAGAAGATTGATGGCCGCGTCGATTCGCGGCCTTTTTCGATGAAGCAACCCCGCCGCAGCACTGCAAAACGCGTCAAGCGCCGCCGCCTCCGTGAGGACGGAGAGCGAGTGCGACTGGAAGCCGCCCTGCGCGTATGGCGGAAAAAAGAACGCGCGCGACCTTAGGAAAGGGAGTTTTCCGAGCGCGCGAGAAATTTCTTGAGCGGTTGGGGTCGGCGACTAGAGTGCGCGTCCGTTCGGAAAGCACCGCTAGCTCAATTGGCAGAGCAAATGACTCTTAATCATTAGGTTCTTGGTTCGATTCCAAGGCGGTGCACCACTCTTCGCTCCGGACGGCTCCCGTGTGCTTGGGCGACCTCACCTCACTTCACGGCGTAGCAGTAGATGTGATCCTGATCGCGGAGGAAGAGTTGGCCATTCGCTATCACCGGGTGGGTCCAGATCGCGCCCTTCGGATTCCGCACGGAGGATTGGGGCTCGATCGTGAAGCGGCCTTTTTCACTCCAGCCCGCGGGGGAGGGATCAAGCAGGACGACCTGACCGGTTTTCTCCCCGAGGAGATAAAGCATGCCGCCAGCATAAGCAGTGGCTCCTTTTTCGAGCTTCTGCTTCTCGGTCCACTTGGGCTCGCCAGTCTTGAAGTCGAGGCACGTCCAGCCTTGTTTGCTGTGACCGTAGAGGTGGTCGCCGATGAGGATCACGCCTCCGTGATGATTCTCCATGTTGCCATTGCGATAGAATTCGATGGCGGTGCCGTCAGCTTTGATCTCCACCATCTTGCAGCCGATGCCATAGCCTCCTGTGCCGAAGACGAAATTATCCTTCACAACTGGCGTGGGGATCATCGCAGTCCGACCTTCCCACGGTGAGCGCCAGACGACTTTGCCATCTTTGGCCGAGACGCCGACGAGTGCCTGCATGGTGCGCTGCACATATTGTGGGACGCCGTGGATGGTCGCCGGCACGAGCGAACTATACTGCGCCTGGTCGGTGAGATCCTTCGACTGCCACAGGACCGCTCCGGTCATCTTGTCGAGCGCGGCGACGGCACCCTGCGAGCCGCCGGGGGTGCAGAGGACCTTCGGGCCATCGACGAGTGGCGACTCGGAGTAGCCCCAGCCAAAGGTCTTGCCGCCGAGTTCCTGCATCGTCTTGGCCCAAAGCTTGTTGCCGTCTTTCGTCGAGGCGCAGACGAGATTGCCCCACGCGCCGAGCGCGTAAACGCAGTCGCCATCCACAGTCGGAGTGCTGCGCGGACCCTCGCCCCAGTTGACGTTGTAGCTCGGCTTGTCTTCGTCGTAGAGGGCGCCCATCGGCGCGGCCCAGAGTTCCTTGCCGGTCGCGGTATCGAGCGCGAAGAGCACTTCCTGGCCGTCGCGCACGCCCATGGTGAAGAGTTTTCCGCCGACGACCGAGAAGCCGGAGTAGCCGAGTCCGGCCTTTTCAAACATCCAGACGCGCTTCGGTCCGCCCGCGGGCCATTCCTTGAGCAGGCCGGTTTCGGTCTGGTGGCCGTCGCGTTTCGGGCCACGCCATTGGGGCCAGTCCAGCGCGAGGGCGGGTGCGGCGACGGTGAGCGTGAGGGCGAGGGCGAGCGAAGGAAGTTGCATGGTGTGGGTCGGAAAAGTGTGGAGTGAAATCACTTCAGCGGCTCGCGCTTAGGCGCCAGATCGTCGGAGGCCTGTCTGCTGCGGCGGCTCAATGTCGGCGCATCGCTTCCTTGAGATCGAGCGCGTAGGAGGGGTTCAGCTCAAAATGGCGTGCGCCGAAGTCCGAGACCGAGACGCGTTCCACAGGCGGCACGGTCTCGAGGTAGCCCGCATCACACATGCCGTTGAGGATATCGACGAGGTCCTCAGGATCGATGTGGGTTCTCTCGCAGATTTCCGTTCCGCTATTTCCGTTGGCGTAGTCGATGGCTCGCATCACGGCCATCTCGCGCCCGGTGAGTTTGATTTTTTTCATGGAGAGAGAGCGTGGGGAAACCCACTGATGCGGACATTGCTCTGGGCTTGCCGCAATGAGGAGCATTGTTTTCGCAGGGAGGGTCATGTTCCATCCGTGCGCCATGAAACTGTTCTCCCTCCTGTTCACCTTGCTGCTGGGCATCTCCGTGGCCGACGCCGCACCGATCCGCGCGCTGCTCGTCTGCGGTGGCTGCTGCCACGACTACACGGCGCAGAAGAAAATCCTGAGTGAGGGCATCAGCGCCCGGGCGAATGTGGAGTGGACGATAGTCCACGAAGAGGCGCCGGACCAAGACAACGAGAGCAATCAACGCGTCTCGATCTACGAGAATCCCGACTGGTGGAATGGCTACGATGTCGTGCTG
>JANPIS010000188.1:0-21461 GCA_031425095.1 Chthoniobacteraceae bacterium | reverse complement strand
AAAAATCCGCCATCAACTTGGTGTACAGCGGGCGCGGCGAACCGTCCGGGAGGTGGACTTCATGCCAGCGCACGGGTTCGCCGTTGGAGCTGCTGGTGTGAGGCCGTGCGGTGCTCGCCATTGCGGGGCGGAAGGTTTTCGTCGGAGCGACGAAGGTCAAGAGGCGAATCGCCCCGCGCTCACTTCCCCTCGCGCATCCGCACCGGCGAAGCGCCGAGGCGATCGAGGATCGGCACGCCATCTTCACCGAGTCGGCCAAAGGCGAGTACGCCTGTCGGGCACTGCTGTACACAGGCCGAACAGCGCACGCATTCAGGGTCTTCCATTGGCAGGCCTTTGTTCGCGAAGTTCATCACGTCGATGCCTTGATGGCAGACGCTCGTGCAGACGTTGCAGGAGATGCATTTCTTCTTCTCCGGGAAAATGCGGTAGCGCGAGAAGCGCGCGTAGATGTGCATGAGCGCCGCCAGCGGGCAGGCGAAGCGGCACCACACGCGTCCGCTGAACCAGAAGTACGCTGCGACGCCCATGACACCCGCGAGCCAGAGATCGACGATGTAGCGATACGAAAACCAGCTCAGCGGGCCGCTCTGCGCGAAGCCGCCGAGCAGGCCGTAGTAGATGACATTCCCAAAACCGAGGAAGCCGAGCGCGGGCACGGCAGCGGCGATCCAGCCAAGGATGCGCAGGAAAAGGAGCACCATCGCGACTCCGAGAATGATCTGCCCGGCCATGTTCCAGCGGTTCGCGCGCGGGCCGTGCGGCATCTTGTGGCGCTGCGTGTCGCCGAGCGTTTCAGCGAGCGCGCCGCACGAGCAGATCCAGCCGCAGTACGCGCCTTTTCCCCAACGCCAGACGATGAGCGGGATGATGACAAACGTCTGCACGAACCCGAACACGAGCCAGCCGGTGGTCGGGTGATCATTGAAGATGTTCCAGATGAAAAGTGGCCACGCGAGGATGAAGCCAAACGAGCGCCAGTAAGTGCGCGCGCCGTATTCCACGGGGAAAAATTGATCCGCAAAACCGCGCCCGAAGCCGGCGTCGAACCAGCCATTCGCGCCCATCCACGGCAGCACGAAATACGGCAGCAGGAAGAGTGGCACGACCTGCACGGCCATGAGCGAGAGCGTCTGCGCGGTGACGTAGGGCGTCTTGCGCCGCGCGATGCGCTTCAGGCCGAAGACCACGATGAGCGCGCAATAAACGAGCGAGTAGTAGAAGCTCGGTGAGCCGAGCGCGTCCTTGAGCGTGCCGAGGATTGTCGCCGGATTGCTCGCGCTGGCGGAGAGCGACACGAGCCAGTCGGGGATACTGAAAGGGAACCAGTGATGCGTCTTGAACGCCTCGTAGATGATGTGCCCGCCGCCCGCTTTCCAGTGGTAGAGAAAAATGCAGAAGACCGCGAAGAGCAGGAAGCTCGTCCAGGTTTTCGTCGTCCATTCGCCGCGGATGGCGAGGCCGCTGCGACGGAAGAAATCGAGCGGCGCCTCGCGGCCGATCATCGTGAAGACCACGTCGTTCGGGAGCTGCGCAGTGGTGCTGTCGGCCGCGCGCAGCGTCACGTCGTCCGGCGTGATGCTCACGATCTCGGAGCCGAGCATCGTCTTCACTGAGCCGGTCGGCGTGGACTTTTGCATCGCGTGCGTGACCACGGTATTCACGCGCTCACTGGACGGGCGGACGATTTGCACGGGATGGTCGGCGTTCGCTTCGAGCGCGTGAAGCTTCTCCACGTTCTCCGGCTTGGGCCGCGCGAATTCCTTTTTCCGGTAGCTGAGCGTGACGTACGCGCCGCAGGCTCCGAGCGCGATCGCCGTCTCGATCGCCGAGTCGCCGCCGCCGACCACGAGCACATTCTTGCCGCCAAATTCCTTCGGGTCGTGCAGCCGGTTGTACACTTTGTCGAGATCTTCGCCGGGCACGCCGAGCTTGCGGAAATTTCCACTCCGCCCGATCGCCACGATCACATGCCGCGCGCGCGTCGTCGTCTGGTCCGCGTGATGCAGCACGATCTCGTCACCGACGCGCTCGAGCCGCTCGATGCGCGCCGCGGTGATCTCGATGCCCGCTGCTTTGCGCTGCGCCTCCATCTCCGCAACTAGCGCCTCTTTCACGTTCGCGGTGAATTGCAGCCCGCCGTCCAGCTTCATCTCTGTCGGGTAAGTGTAGATCGGTTTGCCCTTGGGAAAATTGACGACGGTCGAGAAAATTTCCGCCGCTTCGAAGAGCGTGAAGTTCAGCCCCGCCTTCCGCGCCTCGATCGCCGCCGACACACCCGAAACACCCGCGCCGATGATCGCGAGATCGATGGCCCCTGATCCCGTTCCCCTGCCGCCTGAAGCCGCCGCGATTTCCCGCACCGCGCGCGCTCCCGAGTCCGACGAAAACTTCAGCAGCGGAATCCCTGTGAGATCGCCGACGATGCGAATGCCCGGCACGCTCGTGCGGCCGTGCTCATCGCAGTCCGGCAGCTTTTCGACGGCACCGGCGGGCCAGCAGTTGTGCAGCCATTGAGCGTAGCGGGCGTAGAGTGAACTCATGGTCGTGATAAGGAGTAGGGGCGCCCTCGCCCCGTGGACACAAAACGGGGCGAGGGCGCCCCTGCTCCTTGAGCCGCCGCCACGAGTTTCCGCAATTCCACGTCGCCCGCATCGGTGAGAAGCATGCAGGCTAGGCCACCTTCACTCCAAGTCGCGGTGCTCCATTTGCCCGCCTGCCCGTAGATCATCTGCCCGAGCGGCGGCGCGCCCTTGAGCCCGCCATGATAGGTGGTGACGAGATGCGCGGTCTGCGATCCCTCGAGGTGAAAACAAACCATGCCGAATTTTAGCCCGCGCCACTCCCACGTCTTGCAGCCGATCGCCTTCCGATTCACGAGCGCGTCCGGCAGCGTCGGCAGGACTGGCGCGGATTGCTCCTGCAGCCACGCCACGAGTTTCTCTGGCTCGGGCAATTCGCGGTCGAGCTTCACGCGCGCTCCGATCACGCCATCGAGCGTGGCCACGGCCTGCGTCTGCCACGCGGCAAGCCCGGACCCATGCGGCAACCAAACCCACGCCACACCGACGAGCAGCATGAGCAGCGCGGCGATCGCCCACAACTTCGGCTGAAGCCACCACGCCGTGCGGCGACTCGCGCGACCTCCCGCGAGGATCTTCGCCCGCAAATGTTCCGGCACGGCTATGCCACCGAGCTTGGCGGCGATGGCGCGATCAAATTCCTGCGCCTCGCGGAACCACGCCGCGAGCTGCGGATCGCGCTCCGCCGCGGCCAGCGCTTCAGCGAAAGCGGGATCGTTCGCATCGGCGCCGTTCGCGCGATATGCGCCGAGGATGAGTTTCGGATCTTCGTTCACGCGGCACCTCCTGGTCCGGCTTTGGGCAGCGGGATCACCTTGCGGCTCACGGCGTCGCCCGCGACGAGCAGACACTCGCGGAGTTGCGCTTTTCCTCGTGAAAGGCGCGACATCACCGTGCCGATTGGCACTTCGAGCAAGTCCGCGATTTCCTTGTACGACATCTCCTCCAGGTAGAAGAGCGTGAGCGGCGCGCGGAAAACTTCATCCACCTGCGCGAGCGCCTCGACCACCGTCGTCCCATCGAGATCCGCGAGGATCGAAGGCGCCACGCTCGGCATCTCCGCCGCTGCGTCTTCGAGTTCGACATGCGGGAATTTCGTGGCGTGACGGTAGGTGCTCAAGTAGGCGCGGTAGAGGGTGGTGAAGAGCCATGATTTCACCTTCGTGACATCGCGCAACTGATGCCCCTTCGAAGCCCACATGTAGAAAGTCTCCTGCGTGAGATCAGACGCCTCCGCGCCATTCTTCGCCAGGCTGAGAGCAAAGCGATAGAGCGCGGTGTAGTAGCGATCGACGAGTTGCTCGAAGTCTTGCATGGCCTCTTCAGCAGGCTGGGAGTGTGCAGACGGCGGATTTATTCCCGGTGCCTTAGCAGATGGGGCGACGGATGTCCGCTGCACAATGCATCCGTGCTCGGCGCCCATATTTCCGCTTCCCATGCCAAGCGCGGCGGCTAAGTCTTCGCCGCATGACACTTGGCTTCATCGGCTCCGGAAAAATGTCCACCGCGCTCGTGCACGGCGTGGTGAAATCCGGTGCATTTTCGGCGGTCGAGATCGCGGTGACGGACTGCGTCGCCGCGGCTGCGTCGCAGCTCGCCGCCACGGCGGGAGTCCGCGCCGTGGGCACCAATTCCGAACTCGCCGCAGCGTCCGAGGTGCTCGTGCTCTGCGTGAAACCGGGCGACGCGCTCGACGCGCTCCGGGCGCTCGCCCCGACGCTCGGCGGAAAGCTGATCGTCTCGATCGTCGCCGGGCTGACGATCGCCACGCTGCAGGAGGCGGCTGGCGCGAAGGCGCGGATCGTGCGCGTGATGCCCAATACGCCCGCACTCATCCATCAAGGCGCAGCGGCGTATTCGCTCGGCGCAGGAACGACGGCCGCGGATGCCGCGACGACGGAGAAGATCTTCGGCGCCGTCGGCATTGTCGTGAAGGTGAAGGAGCCACTGCTCGATGTGGTCACCGGCCTCAGCGGTAGCGGCCCTGCCTATATCTATATGGTGATCGAGGCGCTCTCCGACGCCGGCGTGCTGCTTGGCCTGCCGCGTGATCTTTCGCTCAAGCTGGCAGCCCAGACCGTGACTGGCTCGGCGCAGATGGTCCTCCAGACCGGCCGGCATCCGGCGGCGCTGAAGGACGAAGTCACCAGCCCCGGCGGAACGACCATCGCGGGACTCGCGGCGCTCGAGGCCGGCGCGCTCCGCTCCACTTTTCTCCAGGCCGTGCGCGCCGCCACCGAGCGCGCGCGCGAACTCGCCGCGGGATGATCTTCCGCGCGCTGCTCATCGCCGGCGGCCTCGCGGCGATGCTGAGCGGATCCTCTCTTGCGCAGAAGCCCAAGCCCGCGGGCACGGGGCCACAGGAGATCGAAAAATCCGCACCCGCAGTCGCGCAGACGTATTTCCGCGATGCCGTGACGGCGATGTCGAAAGGCGACCTCGACGCTGCGGAACGAGGCTTCAAAAAAGTGCTCCTGCTCATCCCGGGCAATGTGCCGACGCTGGTGAACCTCGGGCTGGTCGCGTATCGGAAGAAGGACTTCAAGGAAGCCGAGGCGCAGCTCAGGAAAGTCGCCCGCGCGGAGCCTGAGAACGGCCTGCCGTGGCTCATGCTCGGTGTCATCTATCACGAGCAGGAGAAGCTCGATGCCGCGCTGGCCGCCCTCGCCCAAGCGGTGCTCTATGCCCCGAAGGACGCGCGCGCCCACCACTTTTTCGGCGTGACGATGGGAAAGAAGGGCTGGTACTCGGCGGCCGAAGACGAACTCCGCAAAGCCGTCGCGGTGGATCCCGATTACGGTGAGGCGCACTTCAATCTCGCCGCCTTCCTCCTGGAGCGAAAACCGCCGGCCATCGAGCTGGCCCGCAGGCATTACGAGAAGTCCGTGGACCTCGGCGGCGCGCGTGATCCCGACGTCGAAAAGCGCCTCGCAGGGGAAGCGAAAGTGGATGGTCCTCGCTGACTGATCGGTGTCGTGTCCGGGATCGACGGCGCGCGCGCAATCCCGCGGCCCCGGCGGCTTGCCAATTGCTCAGCGGTTGCTTACTTACGCCGCTCCATGATTCGCCGCTTTTCTTCCTTCGCGCTCGCCTGCGTTTTTGCGCTCGCGCTCGCCCCCGCCGCCTCGGCTGCGACGAAGAAAAAGCCGACCCAAAAGAAGTCCAACACGACGATCTTTGCCAAGCCGCCAGCCAAGGAGCCGCTGACCTATTCGCCGGTGCCGGATGCGACGGAGATGCCGGTCATCGTTGCGGGCGCCGCGCTGCTCGTCGATGCGGCGAGTGGCAGCGTCCTCTACGAACACAACGCCGACGACCCGCGTCCCGTCGCCAGCACGCAGAAGCTGCTCACCGGTTTGATCATCGCCGAGGCCGGCGACCTCGATCGCATGGTGACGGTGATGCCGAGCGACACGCGCGCGGAGCCAAGCAAGCTCTACCTCAAGGCCGGAGAACGTTATCGCCGCAAAGACCTTCTCCGCATTCTCCTGGTGAAAAGTATGAACGACGTGGCGCTCTGCCTCGCGCGCGACAACGCCGGGAGCGTCGCGGCCTTTGCGGATAAGATGAACGTCAAGGCGCGCCAGATCGGCATGCGCAATTCCAATTTCGTGAATCCCAATGGCCTGCCTGCTCCCGGCCAGTATTCCACGGCCCGCGACATGGCTCGCGTCGCTCTCTTCGCCTATCGCAACAGCGTCGTGCGGAGCTTTGTGAATATGCGCGACACCAGCTTCCAGTACGCCGACGGCCGCGTGCGCACCTTCTCGAACACGAACAAGGTCCTGCAGCGCTGGGAGCTCTGCAACGGCATGAAGACTGGCTACACCAATGCCGCCGGGCACTGCCTGATCTCGAGCGCCAGATACGGCAACCGGCAGTTGATCTCGCTCATCTTCAACGACAAGGAAGTGTGGGAAGACTCGTATCGGATGTTGAACTGGGGTCTCTCGTCGACGGGGGCGAACTAGGGCGGAACCGACGCGAATCGGCGCGCTGAGTCCTGACCGCTGACCTTCTCCGTGCCAGTTGGCATTTGAAGTTTCGCTCCGGCTGCGGCATCCCTGACGCGCCATGCCCCGCAGCTTCTCCTCCGAACTCGCCGAGCTCCGCGAGCGGTCGTTGCTGCGCAAGCTCCGCGAGCTCGAGTCTCCGCAGCAGCCCGCGATGGAATTCGCCGGACGCAAGCTGCTCAACTTTTCCTCAAACGACTACCTCGGTCTCGCGACGGAACCCATGCTGCGCGAAGCGGCGAAGGCCGCGATCGACCAGTACGGAGTGGGCGCGGGCGCTTCGCGGCTGATCTGCGGCACGCTGACGCCGCATGTCCGGCTCGAAGAGCGGCTCGCGGCTTTCAAGCAGACGGAAGCGTCGCTCGTCTTCTCCAGCGGCTATGCCGCCGCGCTCGGAACCCTCGGCGCTCTCTGCGGCAAGGAGGACGTCGTCATTCTCGACAAGCTCTGCCACGCCTGCCTCATCGATGGCGCACGGCTGAGCGGCGCGCACGTCCGCGTCTTTCCGCACAATCATCTCGGCAAACTCGAGAGCCACCTCCAGTGGGCGCAGGAAAATTTCCCCGACGCCCGCGTGATCATCGCCACGGAATCCGTCTTCAGCATGGACGGCGATTGGGCGGCGCTGACCGGCATCGTCGAGATCAAGAAACGCTATCGCGCGCTCCTGTTGCTCGACGAGGCGCACGCGGTCGGCGTGATCGGACAGAATGGCCGCGGGCTGGCGGATCAACTCGGGCTCGCCGACGCGATCGATATTCACATGGGCACGCTGAGCAAGGCACTCGGCGTGAGCGGCGGATATGTCGCCGGTTCGCGCAAGCTCATCGACCTGCTCATCAATCGCGCGCGCAGCTTCATCTACAGCACGGCGCCCAGCCCCGCCACGGCGGCCGCCGGCATCGCGGCGCTGGAGTTCCTCATGTCCCCGGCCGGCGAAAAGCGGCGCCAGACTTTGCGCGCCAATCTCGCGCACTTCGCGAAGAGCCTGCCCATGCTTTTCGCCGAGGGGAAGAAAGTGCAGAGCGCGATCATCCCGATCCTGCTTGGACCGTCGGAAGCCGCGGTCGAAGCCGCCCAGACGCTCGCCGACAAGGGCTTCTTCGTGCCGGCGATCCGTTTTCCCACGGTAGCGCGCGATGCGGCCCGGCTGCGCGTCACGCTCTCCGCGCGCCACAGCACGAAGCAGATCGACGCCCTCTGCGCCGCGCTCCGCCCGTTGCTGCCCGTGACTACCGACGAGTAGCCGGCAAAGAAAAAGCCAGACCAGCCCGTGAGGACCGATCTGGCTTTTGGAAAAGGATTTCTCTCGAGGTTGGTCGAGTAGTCCTTACTTGCTGTAGCCGCCGGACGGCGGTGGCGTCGATGACATGGTCTCCTTCTTGGCGCAGGCGCCGAGGCTGAAGGCCATGGCGGCGAGAGCGATGATTGCGAGATATTTCATATGGTAGTGGTTTCCCTCCTTTCTGTGCCTGGAAGGCAGTGGGCCGGCATCATGTCCCTTCGCCTCCGCATGACAACGCAATTCTTGGCCGGCGTTTTTCTCTACGCGGAAATCTCCACGCGCGTGCCCACCGGGACGCGCTCGAAGAGGTCGATGACCTCGGCATTCGCCATGCGCACGCAGCCGAAACTCGCAGGGGCTCCGAGCCGTGATTCCGCGTTGGTGCCATGGATGTAGATGTAGCGGGAGAAGGTGTTCGCGTTCTCCGGCTCGAGCCCTTCTAGCCACAGGATGCGCGTCTGCACGTGATCGTGATCGTCGCACTCCGCGCCGTAGCGGCCGGTGGCAACGCGGCTCACGAAGACCATGCCGAGGGGCTGACCGTGGCCGTGTTTTTCCGCGACGCGGAAATGACCGGTCGGCGTTTTGTTCGAGCCGGGCTCGAATCCTGGGCCGAAGCGCGAGGTCGAGATCGGGTAAGCGCGCGTGACGCAGCCGTGATCGTCGAGCAGCTCAAGCGTCTGGGTCGGAATGTGAATGCGGATGCGCATGGCGGAAGAATTCAGGGCATCCGGACTCGATTCAACCTTCCCGCTTCGCCAGGTCTGCCAGCACCGCGGGATACAGCGCGTGTTCCGCGACCTGGATGCGCGCATGGAGCGTCTCGGAGGTGTCGCCAGGCAACACCGGCACCTCGCGCTGCGCGATGATCTCACCGGTGTCCATCCCGGCATCGACGTAGTGGACGGTGCATCCGGTCTTCGCCGCACCGGCGCTGAGTGCCTGCTTCCAGGCTTCGAGCCCGGGAAAGGCCGGGAGCAGCGACGGATGAATATTGATGATCCGGCGCGGAAAGGCATCGAGCAGCGGCGGTTTGATCATCCGCATATACCCCGCGAGCACGACCCACTCGGCTCCCGCTTCGCGGAGCAGCGCCACCACGCGCTCCTCGGCTTGCGGCTCGAGCTTCGTCTTGAATCGCCCCGGCGCGACATACTCCGCGCGCAGGCCGCGCTCCCGCGCCAGCTTCAAAATCCCCGCGTCCTCGAAATCGCTGAGCACGACGCGCACTTCCGCCGCCAGTTCACCTCGCGCGATCGCGTCGGCGATGGCGCGGAAGTTTGAACCCTTCCCCGAACCAAGTACCCCGAGCTTCAGCTTTTCCATTTCGCGAGAATGCTGGTCGTGGATTTACCGGGAACGAGCGGGAGGATGCGGATCTCGCCGCCGACTTCGTCGAGGACGGCCCGCTCCCCGGCATCGAGCGAATCGACGGTGTAGTCACCGCCCTTTGCATAAACGTGCGGCCGGATGGTCCGGAGTAGCGCACTCACGCGTTCGTCATGAAAGATCGTGACCGCATCGACGCACGCGAGAGCCGCGAGCACCTCGGCGCGGTCTTCTTCGGAGTTCACTGGGCGCGTCGGGCCTTTTAGCGCTCGCACCGACGCATCACCATTCACCGCCACGACGAGCGCGTCGCCGAGCGCCCGCGCGGCTTGCAGGTAGCGCACGTGCCCGACGTGCAGCAGGTCGAAGCAGCCATTCGTGAAAACGAGGCGCTGACCACGCGCATCGAGCGCCGCGCGGAAGGCAGCGAGGTCGGTGGCGGTTTGAAGTTTGGTCATCGTACGAGGCTTCTAGCGGAGGCGTGCGGAAATCTGAACCTCGGATATGCGAAAACTACGCTCGCGAATTGACACCACAAGATGTTGAGTTAAACCCACGCAACCGCCCCCGGCTCCCACAAGATGTATTGCTCCAAATGCGGAGGAATTGACGATAAGGTCATCGACTCCCGACTTTCCAAAGACGGGAAAGCGATTCGACGCCGGCGGGAGTGCATCGCCTGCGGGCACCGTTTCACCACTTACGAAGAGATCGAACGCAACGATCTGCGCGTGGCCAAACGCGACGGCCGGAGCGAGCCGCTCAGCAAACAGAAGCTGCTCACCAGTTTCATCAAAGCCTGCGAAAAACGGCCCGTCTCGGTGGAGACTCTGGAGAAGGCTACCGACGAAATCGTGCTCGAACTCGAGAACGAATTCCACCGCGAGGTGCCTTCGCACGTCATCGGCGCGAAGGTCATGCAAAGGCTGCATCAGCTCGATGAGGTCGCCTACGTCCGCTACGCGTCGATCTACCGGAGCTTCCAGGACATCGGGGAATTCATCGAGGAAATCCAACAGCTCGGGCGGCGCCCCAAGCGCAGCACGGCGCAACCGGAGCTCTTCAAGTGATCGCTTTCCACGACCATCTTCCGGTGATCGAACTCGCCAGCGGGCAGGCGATCGCTTTTGAGCGGGACTGGCTGGTGCGATCGCTGGCGCGGGCGGCGTTGCGCGCGGGCTACGCGAAGTGGTGGCTGGCCGAACATGTCGCCGAGAGCGTCACGGCTTATCTGCGCGATCAGGAGGATTTGAATGTGATGCCGGTGGACCGCCTGACCACGGCGGTGCAGTCGGTGCTTCAGGTCATCGGCTACTCCGAGGTCGCCCAGCATTTCAAACCCGGCCCGCATCGGGAGCGCGTGTCACTGGTCGCGATGGCCCACACGGCGGGAGCGGGATATGAGCTCGCCTTCTTCGATTTGCTCGGACGGCGCATTCAGGATCTCGTCGGGCGCGAAAGCTGCGACTTCGAGCTGCATGGTCTCGATCGCTGCGTCCGGCAACTCTGCGCCTGCAAAACATGGAGCCGGAGCTGCGAAGCGCTGCGTCACGAAATTGTCACCTTCACGCGCAACCACGCGGTCACCGCGGCCACGCGCTGCGAAGTGAACTTCACTCTCCTATGACGATCTTCGAGAAAATCGCCGCCGGTGAAATACCCGCCCGCCTCGTTCACGAAGCGCCGGATTTCATCGCCTTCCACGACGTGAATCCGCAGGCTCCGGTGCATGTGCTCATCGTCCCGCGCCGCTGCATCGCGCGGCTCGCATCGGCGGACGCATCGGACGCCGATCTGCTCGGACGCATGCTTCTCGCCGCATCGCAGATCGCCGCCCAACTCGGCATCGCCGAAAGCGGCTTCCGCGTGGTGATCAACAACGGTCGCGACGCCGGCGAATCCGTCCCCCACCTGCACATCCACGTTCTCGGCGGCCGCGGCATGCGCTGGCCCCCGGGCTGAAGCGCGAGGCGCGCTACCCTTCGATCGTGTTGATCTCAACGGGTTCGACCTTCACGCCCATCTCCTCCAGCCAGGCGATCCCGCGTTTGATCTCATCGCGCTCGCCACCCAGCGAGAGCGATACGATCCCGATCTCATCGGTCACGCTGCATTGGCGGACGTTGGTGACGACTTTGAATTTCTGCGCGAGTTCCCAGAGCACGGGCTGCGTGACGAGCCGTGTGGGAAACATGAGCCAGAGGCGTTGCTTTTCTTCCATGGAGTGAGTGGGCTGCTACCCGCCAGCAATCGCGGGGACGATACTGATCTCGTCGCTGTCTTTCACCGGCGTGGCCTTCTCCTCGAGAAAGCGAATGTCCTCGCCGTTGACGAAGATGTTCACGAAGCGGCGGACGTTGCCGGCTTCGTCGCAGATGCGGTCTTTCAGGCCAGGAAACGCCTGGTCGAGATTGTCGAGGAGCTCGCCGACGTTGGCGCCGGCGGCGCTGACGGTCTCGAGTTCGTTGGTGAGCTTGCGCAGGGGTGTGGGGATGAGGACGGAGGGCATGTTCGAAATGATGAATGTTGAATGCTGAATTCTAAATTGCTGCGGGTCAGCTGGCGGCTGCGGCGGCGTCGAGGTTGTAGATCTTCTCTTCAAACTCCCGCAGACTCGGGTTGATCGTGCGCGGCTCGCCGCACTTGCCGACAATCGCTTCCTGCGTTTTGAGGCCGTGGCCGGTGATGCACAACACTGCGCTATCACTACGTGGGATGGAGCCGTTTTCGATCAGCTTCTTGGCGCACGCGACGGTCACGCCACCGGCAGTCTCGGCGAAGATGCCCTCGTTTTCCGCGAGCAGGCGGATGCCCTCGACGATCTCCTCATCGGTGGCGTCCTCGGCATTGCCCCCGGTGTCTTTCATGGAATGAATCGCATAGTAACCATCCGCGGGCGTGCCGATCGCGAGGGACTTCGCGATCGTGTTCGGCTTCGGCACGGGCTTGATGATGTCGGTGCCTTTTTTCCGCGCCTCGGCGATCGGGCCGCAGCCGGTCGCCTGTGCGCCATGGACGCTGAAGGGCGTCTTCTCGACGATGCCGAGTTGGATGAACTCCTTGTACGCCTTGTGGATCTTCGTCAGCAGTGAACCGGAAGCCATCGGGATCACCGTGTGCCGCGGGAGCCGCCAACCGAGCTGCTCCGCGATTTCGAAGCCCATTGTCTTCGAGCCTTCGGCGTAATACGGACGCAGGTTCACATTCACAAAGCCCCAGCCATACTTGCCGGCAATCTCGGAACAGAGGCGATTGACCTGATCGTACGCACCGTGGATGGAGATGACATTCGTGCCATAGACGAGTGAGCCGAGCACCTTGCCCTGCTCGAGGTCAGCGGGGATGAGCACGTAGCTCTTCAGGCCGGCGCTCGCGGCATTGGCGGCCACGGAGTTGGCGAGATTTCCCGTCGAGGCGCACGCCACAACCGAGAAGCCCAGCTCCCGTGCCCGGCTCAAAGCCACGGAAACGACGCGATCCTTGAAGCTGAGGGTCGGATAATTGACCGTGTCGTTCTTGATGTAGAGTTCGCGAATCCCGAGCACCTTCGCGAGCCGGTCGGCCTTCACCAGCGGGGTGAACCCAACCTGCGTGCCGACGGTCGGAGCGCTGTCGATCGGGAGCAACTCGCGGTACCGCCACATCGTCTGCGGCCGCGACTCGATGACCTGCCGATTCAGCGCCTTGCCGATCGCGTCATAGTCATAGGCCGCTTCGAGCGGGCCAAAGTCGAAGTCGCAGACATGAATGGCCTGCTTGGGATAGAGGCGGCCGCATTCGCGGCACTTGAGATTGGAGAAGTAAGGCGACGGTTTGTCCATAAGTCTGGGCACTCTCACCAAGGATCATGACTGCCGATGAGTGCGAAGACGGTGCCGAGTGGGGTCGCGCGGTACTGCCTGCAATCATCTTCCCCTCGACGCTCGCGCGCTCCGGGCTGGATTTGGCACCTGGACCTCGCAGCTTGCGCCGCGAGCGGTTGCCGTGACTTCGACGGGCCAGAACCCTCAGTCACTCTTGATGAAAGAGCCGCGAAGCTAGGAGCCGCTCCCGGAGCCGTCAAATGGTTTTTGGGCGCCCGGCGTGTCATACACCGCGCCGGCCGACGACGGAATCGCCGAAACTTGCCGCCACTTCGCGAGAAAAAATCCTGTGCTGAGACAGCCCGACCGCCGCATGGTAAGCACGCGGCGGAGGCCGCCCGTCGGCCGTCCACAGACCGGCATCCAACCTTGCGCAGCGCCATGAATCGTGGGAGTTAAGGAGCCGCTTTTTTGAATGTCACCATGTGGAATTCGTCCCGCTACCGCCTGCCGTTTTATCGCCGCCCGCTGATTCTGATCCCAGCGGCCGTGGTGACGAGCCTGGCGCTCATGGCCTTCATCTGGCTGTGGGTGGAGAAGTCGAGCTGGGAAGAGCGCGCGTCCGCCTTTGACTATCGCCGCCTCAGCGAGATGGAGTCGGCGAGCGTCATCTACGATCGCGCCGGCAAGCTGCTCGGGCGCATCTTCATCCAAAACCGCGACAAGGTGCCGCTTGATCGCATCTCGCCGGAACTCCTCCGGGCGGTCGTAGCTGCGGAGGACACGCGTTTTTACCAGCACTCTGGCGTGGATTACGTGGGCATCGCGCGAGCCATGGTCGCAAACTACAAAGCCGGGCGCACCCGCCAGGGAGCGAGCACGCTGACCCAGCAGCTCGCGCGCAACTCCTTCCCCGACGAACTGCCGAGCAATGACCGTGGCTACCAGCGCAAGCTCCTCGAGATCTTCGTCGCTCGGGAGATCGAGAAACGGTACGACAAAACCAAAATCCTCGAGCTATACCTGAACCGCGTGTTCTTTGGCTCGGGTTTTTACGGCGTGGAAGCAGCGGCGCGTGGATATTTCGGGAAACGGGCGATCGATCTGAACATTTCCGAGGCGGCCACCCTCGCGGGCATGCTCAAGAGTCCAAACAACCTCGCGCCGTGGAAGAATCGGCAGGCGTGTCTCGACCAGCGGAACGTGGTGCTCCGGCGCATGCTCGAGCTCGGCAATATCACCAAGGAAGAGTTCGAGACGACGGTGGCGCTGGATCTTTTCATCAAGAACCGCCAGCAGATCCATCAGGAGTCCTATGCCCTCAGCGTCGTGGCCCGCCAGGTGATCGACCTCTTCGGGCGCGACTCCGCGGTCAGCGATGGCTTCCGCATTTATACGACCATCGACGGCGAACTGCAGAGAAAGGCCGAGCAGGCGCTGGGCGCACAGCTCACGGCCATCGAGCGCCGAGAGGGTTTCGAAGCACCGTCCTTCGCGGACTACGACGCCCTGTTCCGTGCGCATGAGCGCAAGCTGGCTTCAGCCGGCACGGACGACGTTCCGCCGTTGGCAACGCCCGAGTATCTTCAGGGTGCGGTCGTCGCGCTCGACAATGCGACCGGCGGCATCCTCACGCTGGTCGGCGGACGCGACTTTCAGCACAGCGAATACGACCGTGTGCTCACATCGAAGCGCCCGCCTGGCACCGCCTTCAAACCGATCGTGTACGCCGCCGCCTTCGAGCGCGGTCTCTTCCCCGGCACGGTGCTGCGAGACGAGGTTTTCGAGAATCAGAAGGTGATGATCGGCGGTACGACTGGCGTGCTCGGCGAGTGGGGGCCGGAGCGCGCCGACAACAAATACGAAGGCGCCATCTCCGCCCGCACGGCCCTGGTGAAATCGAAGAACGGCGCGACCGTCCGGCTCGGCATGATGACTGGCCTCGAACGCCTCATTCCCCTCGCGCGGGAAGCCGGCATCGACAGCGCCTTGCGCCCCTTTCCCGCGACGTATCTCGGCAGCAGCGAGATCACGCTCATGGAACTCACCAACGCCTACACGCTCTTCCCAAATCTCGGGGCGCGGCCCGAGAAGCCCTTCATCATCGACCGGATCGAGACCAAGGAGGGCAAAGTCGTCTATCAAGGCCGGTCGCCCATGAAGCGCGTGCTCAAACCGACGACCGCCTACGAGATTCACTCGTGCCTCGCCGAAGTGCTCGATCGCGGCACCGCGGAGAAGACCTACACGGAGCTGGGCCTCAAGCGCTTCCCGCTCGGCGGCAAGACCGGCACCGCCTACAACTTCACCGACACGTGGTTCGTCGGCTACTCGAGCGCCGTGACCTGCGGCGTCTGGGTCGGCTTTGACAAACCGCACACGATCTATCGCGGCGCCTTCAGCAATGAAGTCGCGCTGCCGCTCTGGGTGGAGGTGATGAAAGCGACCTTCGCAAACTACAAGGCGCAGGACATTCCAGAGCCGAAGGGCCTCATCAAATGCGAGATCTGCTCGGCGTCAGGCCTGCTGGCCACGGACAAATGCGTGGAGACGGCGCAGAACGGCGAGACCGGTGAAACGATCAACCGCCGCACCACTTACTTCGAAATGTGCACGGAGGAGCAGGCGCCAAAGGTGGGCTGCGACGTGCACAGCGGGGGCACCCCGGCGAGCTTCGTGAAGGTGATCCCCAGCACCGAGTGGCCCCGCGCTTCCCTCGCCGTCAACGTCGCGAACCGCACGCCCGTCGAACTCACCAGTCCCACGGTGGTGGGTGAGGATCCTTACAATTCCTCGCAGGCGATCACGAACCTGATCGCGATGAAGAGCCTGAACGGACAGATGGCGCCGGTGCAGAGCTCGAACGCAATTCCCGCGCCGACCGACGCCCCGGCAGAGGAGAAGGAGATCGAAGTTCGCCGGGCAGAACCGGTGCGTCCGCTGGAAAAGCAGGGAGCAGTGCAGACCGTCGAAACGACGATCAAAATCGATCCACCACCACCGGTGGAATTCTAACAACGACCGCGCGGCCTCGCGCACGACGATGGCCGGGGCGCGATCCGATCAGGGGTTGATAAAGACCCGCTCGCAGCTCGGATCGATGACCTGCGCACCTGGCGGAATGCCGCGCACGTCGATCACGTGGTAAGGCCGATACGGGCTGCGCACGAACCCACCCTGCCCAGTCAGGTCGCCGACCGGATACCGGGTGCTCCCTCGATACCCCCCCGCATCGGCATAGCCGCGTTCGTAGGAATCCCGCCGCTGGCTCTGCGCGAGCTTGCCGAGCAGATACCCCGCACCTGCGCCGATCGCCGCACCGTGGAGGGCGTCACGGCCACGTCCGTGGAGCAATCCACCGACGGCCGCGCCGGTGGCAGCGCCGGCAAGCGCACTCTGCCCAGAGGTCTCGCATCCCGAGAAAGCGAGCACAGTGCAGAGGGAGAGAGAAACGATAGGCAGGAGTTTTTTCATGACTGGCGTGGAACTATGCTGGATTCAGACGACGCGCAACGGCTTCTTCTTCATTCAATATTCGCCTCTCGTGCACCTCGTGGTTGCCTCAGCGACACCGCCACATCTCCCGCGCAACGATCGCGACTTTGCTCGCGCGACTTAGCCGGTAGCGCCGATCGAAAACGCGGAAGCCATCGCGCCGCATCTTTTCCAGCAGCCGCGAATAAATCCCGCGCATGATCTCGGCGGCGATCATCGTCTTACGCTCCGCGATCGGGAGCCCTTCCGCAGCCGCGCGGAAATACGCTCCCGCTCGCCGGGCCTCAAATTCCATGAGCTGCGAGAAGGCCTCGTTGCGTCGCCGCGCCGCAAGATCCTCCGTGCTGTAGCCAAAGCGCCGCATCTCTTCGCGCGGCAGATAGACGCGACCGCCATTCGCGAAATCCTCGCCGACATCGCGCAGAATGTTTGTGAGCTGGAGCGCCTGCCCGAGATCGAGGGCGTACTGCCGAGTGGCGGGATCACGAGCGCCGAAGATCGCCGCGCTCACAAGGCCGACGACGCTCGCGACCCGGTGGCAATACTGCCGCAGCTCCTCCCACGTCTCGTAGGCGACGATCCCGAGGTCCATCTCCATGCCGGCGATGATCTCTTCGAAATGCGCGATCGAGAGCCCGTGTTTGGCGATCAACTGCCGCACCGGAACCGCCAGCGCGGGCTCGGCTGGCGCAGGCGCGACGAGCGCCTTGCGCCAGACCGCGAGCGCTGCACGACGCTCCGCTTCAGTCTGGCCCACATCGTCCGCGATATCGTCCACGACGCGGCACCAGGCGTAGAAGGTCGCCATGTCGTCGCGTCGTTCACGCGGCAGCGCGACGAAGGCCAGCGCGAGATTCGACTTGCTCGCCCGCGTGATCGCCGTGGCATCCGAAGCCGCCGCACTCACGACCCGCGCACCGCTTCGGAATCGCTCCGGATCACACCGTCGGCAAAGTCGATCACGCGATCCCGCTCCGCCGCGCGGAAACTCGGCGACACCGTGGCAATAGCCGCCACGCCATAGCGCCCACAGGCGCGCCGCGCCAGCGTCGCAAAATCTTCCGTCGGCAACGCGTCGAACGGAGCATCGAGCTGCTCGATCAAAATCACCGATGGCTCATGCACGAGCGCACGGGCAAGCGCCACCCGGCGCTGCTCCCCCGGCGGCAACTCCGCGGCCGGGGCCTCGATCATATCTCCCAAGCCCACGAATTCGAGTGCACTGACCGTGCGCCGCCGCGCCTCCTCCGGCCCGACCTGCGCGATCTTGAAGAGAGGCATCGCGACATTCTCGATGATCGTGAAATCTGCGAGCAGGAACGGCGCGGCGAAGACGTACCCGCATTCGAAACTGCGCAACTCCGCGCGCGCGGCATCGTCAAGCACCCGCGTGGCCTGGCCGCGCAACAGCACCTCGCCGCGCTCCGGCAGCTCGAGCAGCCCAAGCATGCGCAGCAGCGCATCCAGTTCCGCAGGCGTCTCACTCCGCAACACGTGCAGCATTTCCGCCGCAAAGCCCGCGTTCACTCCGCGCAGCACCGTGCCGTGCGCGACGTCGCGGAGTTCGAGGACAAATGGGCTGGAGGAGATCACGACAGATCTAGTGAATCGCTGCGCGAGTGTTTCGACGCGTACTTAAAAAGCGATCCAGTTTTCATTCGTTCTCCGGCCGGTGTCGCAACGCCGATAAAGACACACCCAGCTCGCGAGCAGCCACGCGGCCAGCAACGCCGCGAGCCACGGAAAGAGGAGCTGCCACGCGATGCCGAGCGCGGTGCCTTCGCGCAGACCGGACTGCATGGTGCGATTCAGCACTTCTAGAAGATGGCAGTGCGCCGCGGCGATCGCGAGGAACCACGCATACGGCCACGAATGCCGGCGCAGAAAACGCCAGTGGTCGTGCATCGCGGCGCGCAGCGACTCACTGTGAAAGGTGAGCGTGATCTGCATCGTGGACGTGGCGAGCAGCGCGCCGGTCAGGAGCGAACGCGCGAGCCCGAGCCGGAAGTCGATCTTCGCACCGTCGTCGGTGAAGATGCCGGCGAAGGGAGCGAAGTTTTTCAGGATCAACGGCAGGTCGATGAACACGCTGCTCAAGACCATCACCACGCCGGCCCACTTCACCACGGAGCTGAAGCGCCGGATCGCAAAGTCCACGAGATGCTGATCGGTGAAGGCGATGCCGCGCACCCAGCAGTAGGCGAGCAGGATGAGGTAGATCTGGATGCAGACGCCGAAGAGATACTCGAAGAGAAATGCGAGCCAGACGACGACCGGCGACCATTGATACCAGAGCAGCGGGTCCACGTGCCGCGCGACGATATACACGAAGGGTTTGCTGATCGCCGCGAGCGCGCAGAGGACGATGCCGGCGTAAACCGGCCCGGCAGCCTGGCCAAAGCGACGCCGCAGGGCGCGCCAAAGGACGACGTGATGCCCGCCGCGATTGGTGAGCAGCAGCACCGCCGCCAGCGCGGCCAGCGGGAAGGTGGAGACGAGGTTGTTGAAGATACCGGCCACATTCTCGAGCGCCGGAAGGATGCCCTCCCGCAGGTGGGTGAAGATCACGCCGGGCTCGAGATACCATGCGGACTCCGGCGTGCCCGCGAGGCGGAATTGCGGATCGCGTCCCGCCGCACCCCACCAGCGAAACGCCGGCCGATCCGCCAGCGGCAGGACCGCGTGAAAGTAAATCCGTTGCGCGAGCTGAAAGAGCGCGTAGGCAAAGCCGCAGACGCCAAGGGGCAGCCACAGCAAGCGGTAGCGCCGCACGGCGCGGAGGCCGTCGCGCAGGCTTGCGCGCGCGGGATTCAGCAGCATCGCCGCGAGGTAGAGCACCACCGCGCCGCCCGCGATCCACGCGGAAGCAGATGCGGAAGTCAGGATGAGGATGGAAGAAGAGACGGCCACAGCGCGCTAGTCGCTATCCCATTGTCCGCCGGCAGCGCGCGATTTGCATTCTCCATTTCCTCCTACTCCCAGCGCGAGTTCTTGCACCCGACGTAAGCGAACAGGAGCCCGAGTCCGACGTGACAGCACAGAACCCAGACGCAAAGCGGCGCGGCGGCGAGTTGCGTCTGCGTCACACTCAGCACGGCTTCATAGAAGCGCGTGTCCCGCAGTGTCTGGATGAACCCGCTCCAGCCCCAGTACGACGCGATGAACGGGCGCGTAATCCAGCTCAGCGCCGCCGGCAGCGCGAGCACTGCACCACTCAGCGGAAGCTGAAAGCCGACGAGATAGATCGAGACGAGCGACGCCTGCTCCGCGGTTTTCATGAGACTGGAAATCGCGAGGCAGGTCGCTGTCAGCGCGCCATTGACCAGCGCGAGCAGGGCGATCTGCATCCCGAGGTTGCCCGGAAACCCGACGATCACATGCACGAACACGGCCATCCACACCGATTGCGCGAGCACCAACAGCCCGAGAAATGCCGCCTTCGAAGCGACATACGCCGACGCCCGCACGCCGGCGAATTTCTCCTTCTCGAAGATCGGGCGCTCGCCCGCGATCTCGCGCGCCGCGTTGTTCGAGCCCATCAGCGCGAGCAGGATCACCTGAAACATCACGAGCCCCGAGACGAGGCTGCCATTGCGCATCAGATCCACCTTGCGCGCCGCTTCGCTGAGGAATTGCTGGACCACGTCGCCCTGCGCGATGCCGCTCAGGCTCTTGATCTGCGGGAGCCCGCCGAGGGCGAAGATGACCACGAGGATCGGAAACCCGAAGAGCAGCGCGAGGTGCAGCCAGACTTGTCCGCGGTCGCGGAAGAAGATGCGCCAGCGCCGACTGAGCAGGACTCCGAATTGCTCGACCGGCCCCGGCACCACGACGTCCGCTCGCGTTTCCGTGCTGGCGGAAGATTTTTCCGGCTCAGCGCCGATCGCCTGCTCGTAAGTCGCGCGATGTTTCTTCCACGACGCCTGCCATTCCTCCGGGGCACGCTGCGCAAGCCGCGGGAAGAGTTCCTCCGCCGTCGTAATGTCGAAGTAGTGCAGCAGGTAATCGGGCGGTCCGTGATAGGCCACGGCACCGCGATGCAGGACGAGCACGCTGTCGCAGAGTGTGAGGTGCCGCATGCTGTGCGTGACCGAAAGGACGATGCGATCTGAACGCCGCGAAAGCTGATACATCAGCTTCGTGAGCTCATCCTCAGCCTGCGGATCGAGCCCGCTCGTCACTTCATCGCAGAGCAGCAGGCCTGGCGCGCTCACCATCTCGATCGCGAGCGCGAGCCGCCGCCGTTGTCCGCCGGAGAGCACCCGCACTTCACGATCCGCGATCTCGTCGAGCCCGACCTCGGCAAGGATGCGCGCGATGCGTTCGCGCCGCTCCTCTTCGCTCAACCCACCCACCCGCAGCCGGAGCGCGCTCTCCACGCTTTCGCCGACCGTGAGCAGTTCGTAAGCGATCCCAAACTGCGGGACATACCCAATCTCGTGCGGCTCGAGATCACCCTCGCGGGAAAGGTCGCGTCCTTCCCACTCGATGTGTCCCGCAGTCGGCTCGCGCAGCCCGCCGATGAGCTTAAGCAGCGTGCTCTTTCCGCAACCGGACGGACCGAGGATCGCCGCGAAGTGCTTCTTCGGAAACTGCAGCGTCGCTTCCGAAAGGAGGAGTGGCGCGTCCGATTCGTCGCCGAGGCGGAGCGAGACTTCCTGGAGGGCGAGCATGGGTGGCGGAGCGTTGTGAATTGACGCCGGTTTGTCAGTGGGAAAAGTGCCGCATGGCCAACCCGCCCTCCCGTTTCCCCCGCTGGCTCGCGTGGAGTGCGCTCGTGCTCGTGATCCTGCTCGTGGCGGGAATCGTCGGCGGTCGGGCAGCGATCGCGTCGTATCTGCGGAGTGAAAGTTTCCGCGGATTCCTCGCTCAGCGCGCCGGCAAATCGCTGCGCGCGGATGTGCGGGTCGCACCGCTCAGCTTTACGGGGATGAACGTGTACGGCGAGGGCCTC
>JANPIS010000187.1:0-2744 GCA_031425095.1 Chthoniobacteraceae bacterium | reverse complement strand
CGTCTCGGCGTAGAGCGACGTGAGGATCGTCGCCAACTCGACGGCGTCGGCGTGCTTGAGTGGAAAGATGCGCGTTTCCGTAACGGCAGTGATGCTCGTGTCGATGCGGGTGACGATGTCGGTGATCGACGGGATCACATCCTCCGGCGCGCTCACGATCAGCGAATTGCTCTGATCGTCTGCCACCGCGATGACGCGCGAACCGGCCTGCCGGGCTTCACTGTCCCCACCGCTGCTCGACCCTCGATCACCGCCGCGATCCCCGCCGGGGAAGGGGAAGGGAAACCCACCGCCGCCGCCTCGATCGCGGCTGCTGCGACTGCTCGAAGAACTCGTCTGGAAGAGCTGCGTGACGACCGTGGCCAGTTCCTTCGCGTTCGCGAATTGCAACGGATACACCTTGATCGTCGAGATGCTCGCCACCGATGTGTCGATCGCTTTGATGATTTCCGCGATGCGCCGGATGTTCGTTTGCGTGTCGGTCATCAGGATGGCGTTGCTGCCTTCATTCGAGCTGATCGTCGCGGTGTCAGGCATCAGCGGCTTGAGATTTTCGACGAGCTTCGCCGCGTCGCCGAAACGCACCGGCAGTATCTGCGTCACCATCTCGTCCTTCCGCGGGATCTTCTCGGGATCGCTCCCCGTCTGCACCGGCAGGTCGCGCTTCTGCGCATCCTTGCGATTGACGATTTTCAAAATGCGATTGTTGCGGATGGCCACGAACCCTTTCTCCACGAGCACAGTGTTGAGCAGATCGACGGCTTCCTCGGGGCCGATTGGCTGACGGCTCACGATGTTCACGGTGCCCGTGACCGGCACTTCCTGCACGATGACGAAGCCTGCGGCTTCGCTCAGGTAATTCAGCACGTCGCTGAGTTGCGCGCCCTGGAAGTTGAGCAGGATTTCGTTCTTCGGCTGTGGCGTGGTCGCCACGGTGCCGGTCTTCGGTGGTGCGGTCCTGGCCGGCGCGGCTGGAGCCGGAGCGCGGAGTGGATCAAGTTCGAAGTTCGGCTTCGGGTCCGCTGCCTTCTGCGGCAGCGGCGGCTGCTGCGCGGAGGCGATGGTTGCGGCGAAAAGGAGCAGGGGTGCCCACGCGCCAAGGATCCGACCGTGGGCGAAGGTGCCCCAACTCGTTGAAGGTTCGCGTGCGGGATCAGTGTTCATGGCTGGGGTGGGTTTCATTTTTTCATCTCTTGGGCGCGGCGCTCCATCATGCGCTTCAGGATGTCGCTGGGGTTGGACGATGCGGGTGCGCTGGGTGCGGAAGTGGGCGCAGTTCCCGGTGCGGGCGAGGCACCCGAGGGGTCAGCGGCGGCTGCGGCGGGCTCCGGCTCGGCGGCGTCGGCTTCGGTGCCTTCGAGTTGCAGCCGCTTGCCCACCGCGATCACGGTCGGGGTGTCGCCTTGCTTCAGATCCACCTGCGCGCCGGAAATCGCCGCGACCGTGAAGTCGCCGATTTTTTCGCCGAGGTGGACGATCTTATTGAACTCCGGGCGCGACCCGGTGAAGAACGCGAGCGCCTTTCCATCCGTGACCATCGTGCCGGTGAGCGCGAGATGCACCGAGCGGGGACGTGACGGCGTCGTGGGCCGTGCCTGCTCGGCCTCCTTCTTTGGCGGACGACGATTCGGATCGAAGATGTTACGCGTGCGGATCAGCGCAAAGGCGTCGAAACCCTTCGGCTTTTCCGCGGCGCCGGCGAGGGCTGGCGCGATCAGGAGAATGCAGGCAAGCAGGATTTTCATCGGGCGGTCTTCCGGGTTTCGTCGATCCGCACGGCGCTGAAGCGCACCGAGAGCGCGAGCTGCTGTCCCTTGGTGTCGCGGGTGCTCAGTTCACATTCCTCGATCCGCATCGGCAGCGCGTCGCTTTCGATCTCGTAAATGAAGCGCCCGAGCGAAGCCTGGTCGCCGGTCGCGGAGGCGCGCCATTCAAAGGTGTCGTAGCCGCCGTCGTGATTGGTCCGATGCGGGGTGAGATTCGTGATGCCGACGCGACTGGCGCTGGTCCAGCGTGCGATCGCGGTAAAGACATCGCTCTCCGCCATCGAGTCATCGTCGGGCAGATCGGTGCGCTGCATTTCGTTCCAGCGGGCGCGGATCGACTTTTCGCGCTGCATCAATTGCCGGCCCCGCTCGACCTTCACGCGCAGCTCGGCGAGTCGTTCGCTCTGGGCTTTCCAGCTTTCGATCGCGGGACCGAGCACCATGCGATCGAGGACAAAGAGGCCGACAACCATGCCGACGCCGATCTTCAGGAAAGTTTCGCGGTTCTTACTTTGCATCGCGGGGAGCCCATTTGTAGGTGAAGGAAAACTGGACGGGATTTTCGCCGCGCACCTGCTGCACCTGGACCTCAGTCACGTCGGGACGCTTGCGCAGCCGGTCGAGCATCGCCATGAGCGCGGGCTGATTCTTCGCGAACCCGGCACACGTCAGTTTGCCGCTCTCGGAAAGCTGCACGCTTTTTGCCCAGACCTCGCCAGCCTCTGGAAATGCCTCGGTGAGACCTTCCATCGCCCGGAGGGCTTGTGGTGTGGATTCGAACCACGAGCGAAACTGCCGGATGCGTCCCTGAAGCGCTTCGAGCTCCGTGACATTCGCGTTCATGCCCCGCCACTCCGACGCGAGGCTGCTCTCCATCCGTGAACGCACGAAATACGTGAGCACCGGAAGAAGGATGGCGGCGACGGCGGCCGCGACGATCCACCGGCGTCGCCGATCGTCGAGCTGCCGGAGCACGGT
>JANPIS010000186.1:0-17899 GCA_031425095.1 Chthoniobacteraceae bacterium | reverse complement strand
GACTGGAGCAGGCTGGAACTGATCGAACCCGTCACGCGCATTCCCCGATCCGCCTGATAGCTGGCGATCGCGTTCCGGGACCGGGGACCGATATCGCCGTCAATGGAACCCCGGTAGTATCCCCGCCGAGCGAGCGCCCTCTGGACCTCGACAGCGACGGAGTTCCCCCGGTACGCAGGTTGGCCATAGTAGGCTTCGCGGCTGCGGTAGTAGGTCACTCCGGGTTGGCGGGAGTAGTAGGACACTCCCGGCGGCCCGTAGTAATACCCGCGGCCCGCATAGCCGCTGCCGAAGGAAAGGCTGAAGCTCGAACGCGGCCGCGACGTATACACGTATCGGTCGCGGTGATGATCGTCGTGGTCGTCGTGGTCGTCGTGATCGCGGTCGTGCTTCTTCTCTTTGCCACGGTCTTTGTCTTTCGCCTGCGAGACGGTCGGAAACGCGAAGAGGCACGCGGCGCAGGCGGCCCCCACCGAGAGCTTCCGGAAAAAACCGAGGGTGAATGTCTTCATGGGGTAATATTGGATGGATTGGTGCAGAGAAAGAATCGCGGTGGATGGACAGTGCGGTCGGAAAATTATTCACACGGGCGTGGCAGGTTGAACCGCTTTCGCCCCCGGCAACCCCAGCTATCTGGACTGTCATCGCGCGGCGGCAACGTTTCCTCCATACTCGTCCCATGCGCCTGCTCGTCGTCGAAGATGAAATGAAAATGGCCGCCTATCTGCGCCAGGCCTTCGAGGAGGAGGGCCACGCCGTCGTGGCGGTGCACGATGGCGAGGACGCGCTGAGCCGGGCCCTGGCCGAGACTTTTGACGCCATGGTGCTGGATCTCAATCTCCCGCGGCGCGACGGCCTCGGCGTACTACGCCAGATGCGGGCGTCCGGAATTTCGACACCGGTGCTCATCCTCTCTGCCCGGAACGAAGCCGACGATCGCATCGCCGGCCTGCAACTTGGCGCTGATGACTATCTGGGGAAACCTTTCTCCATGGAGGAACTGCGAGCCCGCGTGGCCTCGCTGCTACGCCGCGCCCAGGCCCGGGGCGACACCCCGGTGCAGGTCGCGGATCTCACGATCGACTCCAAGCAGCGCACCGCCGTGCGGGCGGGCCGCCATATCGAGCTGCCGATGCGCGAATTCGGCCTGCTGGAGTACCTCGCGCAAGGCGCGGGTCGGACGTTGTCCCGGGCGCAGATCCTCGAACATGTGTGGGGCTATCATTTCGATCCGGGCACAAATGTCGTGGACGTGTACATTCAACGTCTGCGCCGCAAGGTGGACGACGGTCACAAGCTCAAACTCATCCATACCGAGCCTGGCCTCGGCTACCGACTCGCCGCTGACCCATGAAAAACTGGACGCTCCGCACCCGATTGACGCTTTGGTCCGCAATCTTTTTCGCCGCCGCGGTGGCGTTTCTCGGCATCTTCACCTTGTCGCTCGTGCGCAAGCATCAGATCGCGAGCCTCGATGCGGAGTTGATCAGCGAGACTCGCACCTTTTTCCACGAACTGTATGAGCACGGGCCGGCAGGGGTGATGCACGCCGTCACTGAAGTGGACCGGGATACCCGTGCGGTGGTGCTCGGCACCGACGGCGCGGCATTGTGGATTTCGCCGGAACTCGAGCAGGAGAGCTTCGCCCAGGCGCCTGTGGGCGTGCACACCATCGGTGCGTGGCGGGTGAGCACGACGATGGAGAATGGCTATACGGTGCGAATGGCCCGCAGCTTTGGAAGTGTCGAAGCGACGGTGGCCGACGTGCGTCGGGCTTACCTCATCGCACTGCCCTTGCTGCTGGTTTTCGTTGCGGGTGGCGCGTGGTGGCTCGTGCGCTCCGCGTTGCGTCCGGTGCAGGCAATCGGCGAGACAGCCCGGCGGATCACCACCGAGCACCTCGAGGAGCGGCTTCCCATTCCAGTGCGGCACGATGAACTCGGCCAACTCGCGGATACCCTGAACGCGATGCTCGAGCGCCTTGACCGCGGGTTTCGTCAGGCCGTGCGTTTCACCGCGGATGCTTCGCATGAACTGAAAACACCGCTCTCGCTCATCGCCGCAGGGCTGGAGGAACTTCGGCGTCGGCGCGATCTCCCGCCGGAAGTCCTGAGTGCGCTCGGCAGTCTGCTCGAAGACAACCGCCGGCTTACCGCCGTCTGCCAGGATTTGCTCCTGCTCGCCCGCGCCGATGCAGGCCGCATCACGATCGCTCGTCAGCCGCACGACCTCCGCGCCTTGATCGAAGCTGCCGTGGAAGACGGCCGCATCCTCGGAGCGGACAGCGGCATCACCTTCGCGCTCGATCTTCCGAGCCATGCCGAGGAGTCCGTGGACGCCCGCTATTTCACCCAGATCCTGCTGAATCTCTTGAGCAACGCCGTGAAGTACAATCGTCCCGGCGGCACGGTCCGCGTGGCGCTCTCCGCGCATGAGGCCGTGTGGGAGCTGGGTGTCATCAATACCGGGCCGGGTCTTGCGCCCGAGCATCAGGCGAAGCTCTTCGAGCGCTTCTTCCGCGCCGACAAATCCGCTTCCACCCCTGGCCATGGACTCGGCCTCAGTCTGAGCCGCGAACTCGCCCGCGCCCACGGCGGCGACCTCACGTTCGTCGCTTCGACTTCCGAGCGCACCACCTTCCGCCTCACTCTTCCGCACACACGCTTCGAGCCGGAAACCCGCACTGCCGCACCCGCGCCCGCTCGCGCGGATGCCGCGCTGCTGCCCTCCTGACTCGCATTCCGAGGGAGCGTCGCGGGCAGGCGGCTACGGCGTCGCTGGCGGAATCTCGCGGAAGCGGTAAAAACGCGTCGGGAAATCGGCGGCGTTCACGTCCACGAATTCATCGACGTCTTCGGTCGGTTCGACAGTGCCGATTTGCACCCAGTCGGCGAGATTCGTGGAGGCTTCCACCGCCCATGAACTCGGCGCGACGGGCGGCGGTGCTGGGGCAGCGGAGGGCACGATGGAGCGCTGCACGGCCAGGTGCCGGTGCCGCCACAGCCAGGCGCGCTGGTAGCGCGTGAGTGGCGGGGTGTAGGTGTCGCGAATGCTGGCGCCAGCGGAACTTTGCAAAGTACTCGCGGCGACCAGCACGTAGGGCGGCGGCGCCAGACTCGCCGACGGCGGCAGCAGCGTCAGCGCGACACTCTCGGGATCTTCGGTGAGACCATCGGCGATTGGGTTGATGATAATCTGCGCACTCGCGTTGCCGGCGGGGATGGTGACGGCCCCCGGCAGCGTCGTGTAGTCCACGCCATTGGTCGCGGAGCCGCTGACCGCATAGCCCACAGTGATCGCGTCCGTGATGCTCCCGGCGCGCTGCACGACGAAGGTCGCCGTGCGACTCGGCGCGGCTGACTCAAAGGCTTGCGAATCGAGCGCACGAATCGAAACCACCGGCGTGCCTGTCGGCAGCACCGCGTCCACGATGTTCACATTCGCCACGAGTTGCTCGTCGATCACGTACCCACCGACCGCTGGCCAAGCCGCGGCCGACGGTCGCACCGTGATCTGCAGCAGCTCGGTCACTTCCTTCACCAGATCGTAGTTTGGCACGATCACGATGTCCGCGCTGGTCGCGCCGACCGGGATTGTCACGCTGCCAGTGAGGAGCGGAAAATCCACGCCGTTCGTCGCCATCGCGGGCCGCGGTTCGGTCACGTAGA
Organism: Chthoniobacteraceae bacterium; assembly: GCA_031425095.1. Classification (GTDB taxonomy): domain Bacteria; phylum Verrucomicrobiota; class Verrucomicrobiia; order Chthoniobacterales; family Chthoniobacteraceae; genus JANNXQ01. The sequence goes on along the minus strand of JANPIS010000186.1, from coordinate 14,231 downwards.
TCGTCAGCTTCGGCGGGATGGTCAGTGCGTAGTTCACCGTCAGCGGTACGTCCGTTGGCCCGCTGTTGCGCATCACGGTGAAGATTGCGGGATCCGACCCGTCTGCGGTCTCCGTCGCCGTCGCATCGGTCGCCGCGATGGTAATGAGCGGGAAAGGCGGCGGCGCGGTATCATTGCTAAGCACACTGGCGGTCGCCGTGTAATTCGGTCCGTAGTAAAATCCGAACGACCCCGGATCATACCCCTGCGGGCCGCCTTCGTTGAAGCCGATGAAAGGCGGCGTGTAGAGCGACATCGTCACCGTCTCGGGATTCTCGATCAGCAGATCGTCGATCGGATTCACCGTGATGATCGTCTCCGTCGTCCCTGGCGGGAACGTAAACCAGCGCCCGAGAAAGCTGCCCGTCAGTGAGCCCCCGGGCGACGAGAGGCTGTAATCGATCCCCTCCTTCGCCGAGCCACCCATCGCAAAGAGAAAGCCCACCGTGGCACTTGCCGGAAAACTATGCGTCACGCGGAAGCTCGCCACATTCGGCGTTCCCGAATCCGCCTCCACGCCTTCCGCATCGAGCGCGTAGATATTGATGACCGGCAGCGGTGGCGGCGGTGGCGGTGGCGGTGGGGCGGTGAAAACGTACACATTCACCGTCCTCGCTGTCGTCGTGCCGATACTGTTCGTCACCCACACCGTGAGCGGCGCATATCCCGTCCCGGCTCCATTGAAGGTCACCGTCGCCGTGCCGTTGTACGGCGCGCCTGGCGGCGTAGTCGCGGGCAGATTCGTCGAGCCCGAAGCCGACGTGCCGCCCCCCGCAGTCACGGTATAACTCACGATGTACCCATCCACCGCCGAAGCCGTGAAATTCACCGTCATCGGCTGCCCCCGCGCCGCAGCGCCATTGCTGCCCGGCGAAGTAATCGTCAGCACTGGAGCCGGCGGCAGATCATCGCTCACGATCGTCCCGCTGGCCGTGGCGAAGGCTCCGATCGCATACGCTTCCGCCGGCAGCGGCACGCCGACCACATCGGTCGGCAGCAGGGCGAAGGTGACCGACTTCGCGAGCTCGATCACCGCATCGTCGATCGGCGTGACCGTCACATCCACAAAGGCCGCACCCGCCGGGATCGTGATGGTCGCTGGCGAAACCGTGAAATCTTCACCCGCCACCGCGCTCCCGCTGGTCTCGAAGCGCACGTCCACCGCGGGCGTGAGATTGTTCGTGCGATTGATGCGAAAGACCACTGGATCCGCGCCCGCGGGCGTCTCCCTGCCAGTCGCATCTAGCGCCACCACATCCAGGATCGCCCGAAGCGGCGCCAGCGGATCTTCATTATCCGCGATCGTCACCGATGCGCGGCTCGAGCCGCTGATCACATACCCTGGCGGCAAGCCGCTCGGCGTTTCGCTATCCACATCGATCCGCACCGTCTCGCTGCCTTCTGTCAGCCAGTCATCCAGCACGTTCACCGCAAGATCCACGTTGCTGCTCCCTGCCGGAATCGAAATCCACGAGCTCACATTCGGCCCGAAATTAAAATCCGCACCGCGCACCGCCGTCCCGCTGATGCTCTTGAAATAAACCGTGAGCGCACTGGTCGTGCTACCCGTTCGAGTGATGCGGATATTCCCCGGATTCGTTGGCTGACCCGGTTGGGTTTCCGCGGCACTGGCATCCGTCGCCGCGATGGTGATGGTCGTTTGCGCAAGTGCCTGGGATCCGAAGACCGCCACAGCACCCGCGAGCAGAGAAAGGCGTAGCGTTTTCATGGTATTAAGGGGGGATGGATAAACAGTTCACGCCCACGCCCCGCGCTGCAAAGCGCGCATTCGTATCAATCCTGATACAATTCCGCCCAGAGGCTCCCGGCTTCAGCGGTGCCCGTCCATTTGCGCTGCACGGCCGCAAAATCAGGATGCCGTATCAGGACGCATGGACTCCTATCTGCACCGTAATGAAAATAATATCGCAATGCCGCGTGGCGGGGCGTCTCGTGCAAACGTATGACCACCCTGAACATCAACGGGCAGAGTTACACGGTCGACGTCCCCCTCGACACTCCCCTCCTTTGGGTCCTCCGCGACATTCTGCAACTCACCGGCACCAAATACGGCTGCGGCATTTCGGTCTGCTGGGCCTGCACCGTCCTCATCAACGGCCAGGCGGACAAGTCCTGCGACGTCACCGTCGGCTCAGCCGCGGGAAAAACGATCACGACCATCGAAGGGCTCGCGAACTTCCGGCTCGCGTCCGATGCGCCCGGCGCGAAGGGTATGGGGCAGAAACTCCAGGAAGCGTGGATCGCCGAGCAGGTGCCACAGTGCGGCTACTGCCAGTCCGGTATGCTCATGCAGGCGGCGAGTCTTTTTGTGAACCAGCGGCATCCCTCCAATGGCGACATCAACGGCGACATGGTGAACGTCTGCGTCTGCGGCACTTATCAGCGGGTGAAAGCGGCGATCAATCGCGCCTCCAACGCCGTTTAGAAATCGGAGACCCCCATGAACGAATCCACCATTTCCCAGGCGACCGAACTCGATCGGCGCCAGTTTCTAAAAGCGACCGGTGGCTTTCTGCTGGCGCTGGCTCTGCCCGCGACGACGAACCGCGCGCTCGCAGACACCGACATCCCGGCGAACGCCACGGGCACGGCCTACATTCGCATCGGCACGGATGAGTCGATCACCATCCTCGTCGGCGGTGGCGAGATGGGTCAGGGCATTTACACCGGGCTGGCGATGGGTGCGGCCGAGGAGCTGATGGTGAAGTGGGAGAAGGTAAAAATCGAACCGCTCCCCGCAATCGTTTCGTGGCTCTCGGCGGGCAGCGGCGGCATTCGCTCGCGCCTTCCCACTTTCCTGAAAGCCGGAGCGGCCGCGCGCGAGATGCTCGTGAGCGCCGCGGCGCAGACCTGGGGTGTGGCCGTTGCGAGTTGTCAGGCAGTGGATGGCACCGTGAAAAATCTCATCACGAATGAAGTGCTCACCTATGGCCAGCTCGCGCCGCTGGCTGCGACGCTGCCCGTTCCGACGGCGCCCACACTTACTCCGGCGGCATCTTACCGCATCATCGGCACGCCCGCCGCGCGACCTGATCTCGTGGGCAAGGTGAATGGCACCGCGAAGTATGGCCTCGATGCCGTGGTGCCCGGCATGGCGCTCGCCATCGTAAAGCACGCTCCAGTGATGGGCGGCACTTTGAAGACCGTGCCCGGCGTGCCATCCGGCGCGAGCGCCGTGGTGCCGCTCGGCGCCACTGCCACCAATCCCGTGAACAACGCCATCGCGCTCGTCTCGTGGCTGCCCGGCGCCAATACCTGGGGGCTGATGGAGACGATGAAACAGATCGGCGGAAACATCTGGAACACCCCCGCCAATGCCGCGCTGCTCGACACCACCGTCTTTCAAAAGCAGGCGATGAGCTTGCTCGGACGCGGCGCACCTTACATCGCAGAGAAAGTGGGCGACGTGGACGCGGCCTTTGCCAGCGCCGCGAAGATCGTCGAGCAGACTTACACCCTTCCTTACCTCCCGCATGCCTGCATGGAAGTGCTCAACTGCACCGTGCGCATGACGCCGGCCACAGCGCCATTCACGGCGTGCGAGATCTGGGCGCCCACGCAGGCGCCGAATTCCGTGCAGACCACCGCGTCCACGGTCACGGGGCTGCCGAAGGCCGCGATCACCGTTTATCCGATGTTCATGGGCGGCGGGCTCGGGCGAAAATTCGAGCAGGACTACATCACGCAGGCGATTACGACGGCGATGGCCATCGGTCGCCCGGTAAAACTCACCTGGCCGCGGAGCGAAGACATGACGCGCGATCAGTATCGGCCGATGGCCGTATCGCGGATCAAGCTCGGCCTCGATGCGGTGGGAAACATCACCGCGTGGTCGAACCGAACCGTCTCGCCATCGATCCAGGGACAGCGCGGCCGGGTGCTCGGCGCCACTGGCGACAGTAATGCCACGGAAGGCGGGCGCACGTTACCTTATAAGTTCGGCAGCCGGCTCGTGGACTATGTGGTGCATCCGTCGCCGATCCCTGTCGGTTACTGGCGCTCGGTGGGTTACTCGATCAATGGCTTCGCCGTCGAAAGCGCGATCGACGAAGCCGCGCTCGCCGCCGGCATCGACCCGCTCCTTTTCCGCCAAAATCTCCTCGCCACCAGCACCGACCCACTCGCCGCGCGCACGCTCGCCGTGCTCAATGCTGCCGCGACACTCAGTGGCTGGACCACACCCGTGCCCGCCGGTCGCGCGCGTGGGATCGCCGTCGTGCAGGCCTTCGGCACCATCGTCGCGGAAGTTGCGGAACTCTCCGCGCCGGTCGCGGGCAACTTTGTGCTGCATAAAGTCGCGTGCGCCGTGGATTGCGGCACCGCCGTGAATCCAAACTCGGTCGAGGCGCAGATGCAGGGCGGCATCTACCACGGTCTCAGCGCCGCGAAGTGGGGCGAGCTGAAATGGACCGCCGGCAAAGCGAGCGTCACCAACTTCAACAAATACCGCATGACGCGGCTCAGCGAAGCGCCCGTTATCACCGTGCAGGTGATCAACAGCGGCGCACCCATGAGCGGCTGCGGCGAGCCCGGTGTGCCACCCATCGCACCCGCCATCGCGAATGCTTACGCCAAGCTCACCGGCATCCGTGTGCGCAACCTGCCCTTCTTCCCCGGCGCCACCATGGGCGGCTAACCCAGACGATGAAGACGATCCAGGCCATCGTGGAACTCGCAAAGAGCGCGCGCCCCGGCGAGGTGCTGGCCATGGCGACGGTGATGAAAGTGCGCGGCTCCGCGTATCGCCGCCCCGGCGCGCGCATGCTCATGACCGCGGACGGTCGCACCGCCGGAATGATCAGCGGCGGCTGCCTGGAAAACGACGCGCGCGAGCGAGGTCTTGACGTGATCGCGACCGGCAGGCCCGTCCTCGTCACGTATGATTCGACCGCGCCGGAGGACATCGTTTTCGGCCTCGGCCTCGGTTGCAATGGCATCGTGCAAGTGCTCATCGAGCCCCTGATCGCGGGCGACGACTCCGGCCTGCTCGCCTTCCTCTCTGCGTGTGTCGCGCGCCGGCAGATGGGTCGCATCGCCACAATCTTTCAAGCGGACTCCGCCCCACTCGGCGCGCGCGTGTTGCGCTGGCCGGATGGTCGCGTCACCTCGACGTGCGCCGATCCGGCAGTCGCCGCCACGCTCGTCACCGCGCTCCAGGAAAATGTCGCACGCCGCAATGCCGTGCGCGGAATCGATCTGCCAGACGGCTCAAGCGCCGGCGTGCTCATCGAGACCGTGGCGCCACCGGTCCCGCTCATAATCTTCGGCGCCGGAGACGACGCGATCCCGCTCGCGCAAGCGGCCAGGCTCATTGGCTGGCACGTCACCGTCATCGATGCGCGCCCGGCCTACGCCACACCAGAGCGCTTCCCCGCCGCAGATGCCGTCCACTGCCTGCGTCCCGAAGCGCTGGCGGCGAGCACGGCGGTGGTGTTTCCGCCGGAGTCGATGGTGATGGTGATGACCCACAGTTTCACCCGCGACAAAGCGCTGCTGCGCGACTTGCTGCCACGCAGGCTGCGCTACGTCGGCATCCTCGGCCCGAAGTCGCGCACCCGACGCCTGCTCGACGAACTTGCCGATGCAGGCATCACCTTCACCGACGAAGCCCTCGCGCAACTGCACGGCCCCGCCGGCCTCGACATCGGCGCGGAGACGCCCGAGGAGATCGCCATCTCCATCCTCGGAGAAATGCAGGGCGTGCTCTCGCAGCGCACCGGCGGCGCCCTCCGCGACCGCACCGCGCCGATCCACGATCCGGTGGATCAGCCATGCACTGCCCCATGAGCGCCGGGATCGTCATCCTCGCTGCAGGTGAATCGAGCCGCATGGGTACGCCGAAGCAACTGCTGGAGTACCGCGGCAAATCTCTTCTGAACCGCGCCGTCGAGACGGCGTTTGCGCTGCGCGTGGTGCCAGTCGTGGTACTCGGAGCCGAAGCTGGAACCATCCGTTCCCAACTCGCCGAACATCCGGTGCTAATCGCCGAAAATGGCTTGTGGCGCGAGGGCATGGGTTCGTCAATCCGCGTCGGCCTGACTGCGCTGCTCGCCGCCGTTCCGAATACTTCCGCAGTCATCATCACGCTCTGCGACCAACCGCTGGTTTCCGCCACCGCATTGGGGATCCTTATCGCAACCCATCAGAAAACCGGCCGGGTCATCGTCGCGTCGGAATACAACGGAACCCTCGGCGTCCCGGCATTATTTGACCGCTCCCTTTTCCCGGCACTGCTCGCCCTCAATGGCGCCGAAGGCGCGCGCCACATTATCCAGACCCACAGCCAGCAGGCGATCGGCGTGCCTTTTCCTGAAGGCGCGATCGATATCGATACACCGGCGGACTTCGTCCACCTGCAGACAACTTCCAAGCCCACACCCGAATGAAACTCGCGCAATTCCTCCCGCTGCTCTTCGCCACCATGGCCCAGGCCGCGACGCTCAACGTCACCACCACCACCGACAGCGGCGTTGGCTCACTCCGCGCCCAGATCGCTGCCGCGCTGAGCGGAGACAGCGTGGCGATCACGGCCACCGGCACCATCGCGCTTACCACCGGTGAGATCGCGATCACGGGCAAAAACCTAAGCATCAGTGGCCCCGGCGCGAACAGCCTGTCCATCACGACGAATGCCACCACCCGCGCGCTGAAGATCGTGAACGCCCAATGCACGATCAGCGGCATTACTTTCACCAACTGCAAAGGCCTGCCCGGCGACGTGGACACCGGCGGCGCGATCGCCGTGGATAACTTCACCTCGGGCGGCACCACTTACGTCACCACGATCAACGACTGCGCTTTTACCAGTAACCAATCCGGCTGGGGCGGCGCGCTGGATGTTTTTCAAGGTGGCCTCGTCATGAATCGTTGCACCTTCTCCGGCAACACCTGCACGGGCGTAGCCTTCGGCACCAATGGCGGCGGAGGCGCGCTCAGCCTCGGACCCACCACGGCCTCGAGCATCACGAACTGCACCTTCTCCGCCAACATGCAGACCAGCACCGCCGCCAGCCAACTCGGAGGCGGCGCGGTGTATAACTACGGCGCAGGCTTTGCCAATCCTCCGACGCTCACCTTCGAGCACTGCTCCTTCGTCGGGAATGTGGATACCTCCACCGCCGCCGGCGCGATCCGGGGTAATTATACCGGCAGTTATCACACCGCCGCGAAGCTCAAGAATTGCCTGCTCGTGAATAACCAGGCGCCCGCCAGCGTGTTGAAAAACTTCGCCGGCAATCCCACCGGCTCCCTGACCACGAGCTACACCTCGCTCGGTGGTAATGTCACCGATGAATCCGCGACCAGCGCGCAATTCATGGCGGCAAACATCGATAAGGTCAGCACCCCGAACCTTGCCACATCGATCTCCCCCACCCTCGCGCTCAATGGGGGCAGCATCCCGACCCACGCCATCACCCGCGGCTCTCCCGCCCTGCGCACCGGACTCACCTCCACCGTGGCCAGCGATCAGCGCGGCGCGCCCCGCCACGCCAAAGCCGACGCCGGCGCCTTCGAACTCATCGAGCCGGAACTCGCTATCACCGTCGCCACCGTGCCAGTCGCCGAAGGCGGCACGATCGCGCTCGGTTCCACGCCCTTCGACACCCCGTTCACCGCGACCGTCACCATCACCAACACCCAGACGAGCCCCTTCACGACGGGACCGCTAATCCTCGGCAATCTCTCCGCTCCAGGCAGTTTTTCCGTCGCTGGTTTTCCCGCAACCGCGCTCGCCAACGGCCAGTCTGCGACCTTCGACGTCAACCTCCCTGCGGGGAACCCCGGCCTTTTTAACGCCCCGCTCACCTTCACCGGCAACGACAGCTTCAATCCCGCCCTCGCGCTCACTGCTGCGGGTTTGCCAAACCAACACATCATCAACCTCTCCGGCCTGGTCACCGACACCGCCGACCACTGGCGCCAGACTTACTTTGGCCCTGGAGCGACAAACTCCGGCCCCTCCGCCGATGACGCCAATCCCGCGGGCGACGGAATCAAGAACCTGCTAAAGTACACGCTCGGCCTCAGCCCGCACATCGCCTACCCACCGACCACCGGCATCACCGTGGACCTCACGACCACCGGAGCCTTGCGGATGACTGTGGCGCGCAATCCTGCCGCGACCGACGTCGTCATGCGCATCGAGGTGAATGGCAACCTCAACGCCGCGGAATGGAGCGAATCCGGAACCACCGTCGATCAAGCCTCAGAAACGCTGCTCCAGGCTCACGACGACACCTTGCTTTCGTCGGGCCTGAGCCGCTTCATCCGGCTGAATGTCGCCCGTCCTTAGCTTCGGATTTTGGCGGCGGATCTCAGATGTGGAGAGCGAAGGTCGCGTGCGGGGGCACGCCTCAGAAATGCGGCACGGAGACCCGCAACGGCGCGTTTTCCAGGGTCGCCTTGAAAGTGGCAGGAAACACGGAACCCGATCGGCGCGGCGGCAGCGTGAGTATCATTCACTCGGCCACCGCCGGACAATCTCGCGCACCGATGATTCGGTGAGATGAAGGAGGGATCGGAATTGAAGAATCAGCATCCAAACTCCACAACAGTCCGCCCATGCGCATCCTCATCGCCGATGCCGACCCCCAGTTCGCCAATGCAGTCCGAGTAGCTCTCTGCAGCGAAGCACTTTTCGTCGAGATGGTCACCGCTGCCGACGCCGCGCTCGCGCGCGCCGTGGAGGGGTCGTTCTCCGCGGTCATCATTGATCTGGCGCTGCCGGGCGGGGGCGGACTCGACATCCTGACGCAGCTCCGGGGCCGCGGCGTCGCCTCGCCAATCCTCGCGCTCACGGCCGATTCGAAGCCCGCCGCTCGGATCGAGGCTCTCCGGCTCGGCGCGGAAGATTGTCTCGTGAAGCCAGTGGTCATGGCGGAGTTAATCGCGCGCGTGCACGCACTGGCCCGCCGCGCGGGTCGCCGCACTGGAGACTGCCTGGAAGTCGAAGACCTCGTTCTGTATTGCGCGAAACGACGCGCCTTTCGCGGAGGCGAGGCCATTCCGCTCACCGATCGCGAGTTCGCCGTCCTCGAGCAACTCGCCCGCGCACACGGCAAACCGGTGTCCGGTGCCGAATTGCTCGCGGCCCTGTGGCACGGAAAAGAAGCGCCCCGCGACAATTTCATCGCCGTGCTGATGATGCGCGTGCGGAAGAAGGTGGACGGCGGCTTCGCCACGAAGCTTGTCCACACCGTGCGCGGTGCGGGTTACGTCGTGGCGACGCTCAAGGGCTAGGAAAGGCGTCGGAGCAGAAGGCGAAGGCAGCGCGAGATGTGGCCGCGGCAGGAGGTCGGTGTCGCTCAACGCGTTTCTCATGGCCAAGATGACGGGCTCGCAGTCTGTTGGTGAGTGCGGCCCCACCTATCCGCAGTGTCACTAGCCAGCGTTTCGGCTCAGGTGTTACATCACCGTCATGCACTGCAACATTTCGCCGCTACTGCCCGAGTCACGGGCAAAGTTCGGCGCGGTGGTGTGTTTCTTCGCGTGGTTAGTGGGAATACCGGCGCTCCTGCCGATGGCCTTTGCCGCGCTCGGCTCGCTCGACGCGCAACACTGCGTCAGGATGGAAGAGCATGCGGGGAGGATGACCGTTGTCCTGCATCATGGCTCTGGCGCGCAGTCACCGCTGCATCGGCATCTTGGCGTGGCTCGATTGATTTCGGCCTTCGCGCAAACCAATGAAGGGACGCAGGATCACATTGTGAATTTTGGCCAGGCCGGCGCGATACACGTCTCTTCGCCGGCCGTGCTCCCGGTGATGACCGGACAAACGGCTGTGCAGCCTTTGACGGAGAGCGTGATTGTTCCCTCTCGCTCCATTCCCTCCGATGCGCCCGCGATTGTGCCACGTCCGCCGCCGGCGGCTGCCTTCGCGCTCGTCTGCCTCCGCAGCACCTCGCTGCGGATCTGAAACTCCCCCAGCCCGTCGGAGCACGCTGCGAGTCCAGCGTGCCCGGCGGGTCTTTTCGTCCCGGCACACCCCGGGGCCTTCTCCCGCCATGTCCTCAACCTTCTTCCTCCCTACATGCCCATGAAACTTCCAACCACCACCCTCTCCACACGCCGAACCGTTCGCATCCTTCCCAAATCCCTTGGCACGCTCATTTGCGGCCTCGCGATTGTCGCCCTCGCTACTTTCTCTCCCGGCACGGCCAGGGCGAGCATCGCCTACGGCAGCATCAATAATTTCGACACCGTCAATGACACCACTCACGAGTGTCATGGCTTCGAGATCGAGATTGAGGACTGCCACAGCACGGACATCACCTACACTTACAACTACAACCACTACGGTGTGCCGAATATCACGGAGGATAACTCGGTCGCCGGTCATCCGAAGTGTGTGATCCGCTGGGAGAGTAAGAAGAAGCCAGATGGGAGTTGGGCGGCCTACACGGCGATTCCGAGCGGGCCGCTCTCACCCACCAATGGGCACATGTTCACCAATCCGAATGTAAACTTTGGCGGCGAGCACTTTGGGGTCGGCTATCGCGTGCCGGCGACAGTAGTTCACTACAATTGGCTGATCGACAATGGCGCGGGTGCACTCGTGCGTGGAGGAGCGGTCCAAGTATCCACACCCAGCTTCACCTACTATCCGCCGCTGGTCGGGAATGCCGCGCCGGCGCAGGTCCAGGCCGTCATCCCGCCGCCGCCGCCGCCCGCGCCGGAGCCGAAGGAGTTTGGAAAGGCGGTGTGGGTGAAAGAGATCCGCACGACCACCCACAACAACAAAGAAGTGAAGCTGCGCGATCTCGTCTCCGATGATCCGGACGACGCCAATGATCGCAACTGGAGGAATGGCGAGCCGGATGAAGTGGAGACCGAGTGGCAGATTCTGCAGAAGGATTACCACAGAGCAGATGGCGGGGCGAACAACGTGGCCGTGGCGGCTGCCGAGGATCTCCCCGGCGGCGATGAGGTCGTGACGCGGCGTTACGAGTTTTTCAAATACGTGGGCCCGCTCGATAACGAGACGGGAGAAGCGATGGCGCAATCCGTGGCGGCGGATGGTATCCATGGCGTCGGGTTGAAGATCATCAACGGCGTGGAAGTCGATCTCTCGACCGTCGTGGTCGTCGGGGATTTCACCGGCTCGCAGATGGCCGCAGTCGGAGTCGCGGCACCCGTCGCATTGATCGACCATGTGGGTGAAGGACGTGTGAACACGCCCTACGCGGCGCGCACGATCGTCGTAGAAGGGGCGCTGCCTTTCCTCGCCTTCCGGGACGGCGCGTTACCTCCCGGCATGGCCTTCGATGAAGTGACCGGCGTGCTCTCGGGAACGCCGACGACGAGCGGGGAGTTCACTTTCAATATCACGGCTTCCGACGGCGTGACCCCGGACGTGTCGAAGAACTACACGCTCGTCATTGCGGCGGCGGGAGCCGCGTTACCTGCGAAGAGCCTTCTCGACACCATCGAATCGCCGCTCGGCAGCGGCTTGACTTCCGGTGATGGCTCCTTTGCGCCTGGTTCGAATGTCACAGTCAATGCCACGGCCAATGCGGGGTATCACTTCGTAAACTGGACGGACAACGGCAAGGTGGTGAGCAGCAACGCCAGTTACACGTTTGCCATCGACGTGAATCATTCGCTCGTCGCGAACTTCGCGGTGGACGTCCCGCAATGGACGGTCGCTACCAGTGCTTCGCCGCTCGCCGGCGGCACGACGAGCGGAGGCGGCGCAGTGGATAGCGGCAGCAGCGTGACCGTCGTGGCTAACCCGAATCTCGGCTACGCCTTCTCCAAATGGCTGGAGGCCGGCGCGCAAGTGAGCACCAGTGCCAGCTACACCTTTAACGCGACGACCGATCGCACGCTGGTCGCCGTCTTTACGCCGGTGCCTACCTTTACCGTGACGACCAGCGCGGCACCGATCGCAGGAGGTGCAGCGACCGTTAGCGGGTCGTATTCCAGTGGCGCGCGCGCAACATTCACCGCAACGGCGAATGCGGGATACATCTTCTCCCGATGGACCGTCGGCGGAACGCTGGTGAGCACTTCCCCGAGTTACACGTTCACCGTCACTACTAACCGGGTGCTCGTGGCGAACTTCGTCGTCGCAGGCACGCAGCAAAGCATCACGACCAATGCGAGCCCAGTCGCAGGTGGCACCACGAGCGGCGACGGCTTCTACGCCTCAGGCGACAGCGCAACCGTCGTCGCCAGCGCAAAGCCGGGCTATGCTTTCTCAAAATGGCAGGAGGGCAGCACGACGGTGAGCACCTCACCGAGTTACACATTTACCGTGGCGGGAAGCCGGACGCTGGTGGCGAAATTCAATGAGGCTTTTGTCATTACGGCCAATGCATCGCCTGCGGTCGGGGGCACGACGGAGATGGATAGCCTGACATACAAGACCGGTGAGAACGCACGGGCGAAGGCCTTCCCCGAGCCGGGCTACCACTTCGCAAACTGGACGGAGAACGGCACCGTCGTGAGCACGGCTGCGACCTACACATTCAACGTCACCGGCAATCGCACGATCGTGGCCAATTTCCTCTCGGACACGGGCGTCACCATCACCATCAACTCTGTGACCGCGGAGGGCGGCACGACGAGTGGCGACGGGGCGTATGCCATCGACGATATTGCGAACCTCTCTGCAGTCCCAAACGAAGGCTACGGGTTCCTGCATTGGACGGAGGGTGGCGCGGTCGTGAGCACTGATCCGGATTACACGCTCATCGCCAATGCCAACCACGCGCTCGTCGCCCACTTCGCTCCGGCTGTAGCCATCAGCACGAATGCCGCGACAAGTGTCGGTGGCACGGTGATCGGCGATGGCACCTTTGCCATCGGGACGATCGTAACCTTCGCTGCCAGACCTGTCGTGGGCTATACATTCACGAGCTGGACCGAGGGCGGGGCGGTGGTGAGCACCGACCCGAACTACACCTTCACGGTCTCCGGGGCTCGGGCGCTCGTCGCGAACTTCAACCCCTTTCCAACTGTTGTAATGATCCCGGGCGCCGCGGGATCACAGGCGATCGTTCTTTCATGGTCCAACGCGGATCCGAATTGGGTCCTGCAGGAGAGCATCGACCTCGTGACGTGGGTGGACTCGACCCGTCCCGTTACGCCAGTCGCGGGACGCCGTGCCTGCACCGCCAGCACGGCCGTTTCCGGTTGTTTTTTCCGGCTCGTGCATCCGTGAGATCTGCGCGCCGAGCCTCGTGACTTTCCCGGCGGTTGTGCCGGCGATGAGGGCGGATAACGCAGCCGCGCCTCAAAGCCCTAAACCAGCCGTCGGGCTTTTCTTTACAGTGACTTCACCAGCCGCCGCACATCCTCGGTGAAGCTCGCCGCATAAGCGTCGAACCACCCGCGGACTGTGCCGGTCTTGTCCACCACGACGATGCTGTCGCTGTGCTCGAAATTCGAAGGATCGGTGGAGAGCGGAAAATTGAAGCCAACCTTCGCCACGCGGGCAGTGATGGCGCGTTCGCCGGTGAGGAAAGACCAGCGGGGTCCTGCTTCCACTCGGCTGGCGTAGTTCGCGAGCGCGGCCGGGGTGTCATTCGTGGGATCGATGCTGAAGCTGACGAGTCGCACCGTCTCGACATCCGCGAGCGCTTCGTCGAGTGCACGCATGCGTTTGGTAAGATCGAGGCACGGGCCGGGGCAGGACGAGAAGATGAAGTTTGCGATCCAGATTTTCACCGCGAGATCTGCGCGCGAGACGGGCTGCCCGCGCTGATCGGTGAGCGTGAAGTCGGGCACGGCTCGCGGCTCGGGCGCCTTTGTGACGACGGGCTCCGGCACATTCACCAGTCCCGGCACGATGGCAAAGAAGGCCGCTACGACGCCGAGCGCGGCAGCGTAGATGAGGATGATTCTGGTCTTGGTCTGCACAACTTTGCGGAGGCGGCGAGCGGCTCCATCTCCGCGAAGAAGTTACGAAGCGCAAGCGCTCGTGGAAACGGCGCTGGGCCGCGCCAGGCCAGCCCGACGCTCCCAACGCAGGCCGTTGCGCGACATTCTTTTCCTCCACCACCGGCGCGACGCGCGGAGCGGGTGATGTGGCTCAAGAAGCCAGCACCGTGGCTCTCGCGATCGCAACATTCATGTCGGCGCAGAAGTTTTCCTCACCGAGATGCTCGACGAACCCGCCATTCGCCATGGCCATGAGCGGCTGGGTGTGCGCGCCGGCGATGAGCAGT
>JANPIS010000185.1:0-5613 GCA_031425095.1 Chthoniobacteraceae bacterium | reverse complement strand
GCGCCGTATTTCAGCACCGCGCGCGCCTGCTCGCGGAAGGCGTCTTCGCCGCCCTTGAGCGAGATGGAGTTCACGATGCCTTTGCCTTGCAGACATTTCAGGCCGGCCTCGATCACTTCCCACTTCGACGAGTCCACCATGAAGGGCACCTTCGCGACTTCCGGCTCGCTACCGAGGAGTTGCAGGTAGCGCGACATCGCGGCGACGCCGTCGATCATCCCCTCGTCCATGCAGATATCGATGACGTTGGCACCGTTCTCCACCTGCTGCCGCGCAATGGCCACGGCCTCCTCGTAGTTCCCCTCTTTGATCAGCTTCGCAAACTTCGGCGAACCCGCGACGTTCGTCCGCTCGCCGATCAGGAGGAAGCTGCCGATCCGCTGCGTGAATGGCTGGGAGCCCGACAGACGCAATGGGAGCGCGGCACCGGTGGAAAATTTCGTCTCTTCCCAAGGCTCACGCGGCGGACGATTGGCCAGCGCCTTCGCGATCGCCGCGATGTGCTCCGGCGTGTTGCCGCAGCAGCCGCCGGCGATGTTGATCAATCCCGTCTGCGCGAAGTCGCCGAGCCAGCGGCCCATGTCCGCGGGTTCGAGATCGAAGCCGGTGGGCGCGAGCGGATTTGGCAGGCCGGCATTGGGGTAGCAGGAAATCGCGGCGTTCGAGCGCGTCGAGAGTTCCTCTAAAAACGGCCGCATCAGGTCCGGTCCGAGCGAGCAATTCAGCCCGACCGAAAGCGGCTTCACGTGCTTAACCGCATTCCAAAATGCCTCAACCGTCTGCGCCGAGATCATCGTCTCGCCACCGCGCCCGACCGCCGCCGAGATCGAGATCGGCAGCCGCACTTTGTCTTTCTCAAAGACCTCCTGAATCGCGACCAGCGCCGCCTTGGCGTTCAGCGAATCGAAGATCGTCTCCACGAGCAGAATGTCCGAGCCGCCCGCGATCAGCGCGCGCACTTGCTGGATGTAGGCCGCTTTCACCTGATCGAAAGTGACCACGCGGAAGCCCGCGTCGTCCGCATCCGGCGAGTTCGACAGCGAGACCGTAAGCGGCCCGATCGCCCCCGCAACGAAACGCTGGCGGCCGGTCGCATTCCCCACGCGATCCGCCCACTCGCGACATTGCCGCGCGGAGGTCTCATTGATCTCCCACGCGAGGTCGCCGAGGAATTTGTCCTCGATGATCTTCTGGTAAAACGCCGGGTCCTTCCGCCCGCCGCGCTCGCGCGGATCTTCGACGAAAAACTCGCTCTGGCCGATGCTCGTCGCCGAGAAAGTATTCGTCTCGATGATGTCCGCCCCGGCCTCCAGGAAGCGCCGGTGGATGTCGCAGATCATGTCCGGCTGCGTGAGGGAAAAGAGGTCGCCGTTGTTCAGCAGATCCTTGTCGGCATCCAGGAAGCGCGTGCCGCGCATGTCGGCCTCCGTTTTGCCGTAGGCCCGGATCGTCGTCCCCATCGCGCCGTCGATGATGGCGATGCGTTCGCGGAGGATTTTTTCGAGCGGGTGCAGGTCGGACATGGTGAGAGGCGAATAAACACGGGGCGTGCCATGGTTCAAGAGACAAATAATCGCATCATGATGGGAAGATGCGTCGCGGAAGCGAATGACCAATGACCAAGGATCAATGTCCAATGAATCTCCCAACGCGGGTGGCATTTGTTGCTTGGTCCTTAGACATTTGTCATTGGTCATCCCATGAAGTTCCTCCCTCTCCTCCTCGCCCCATTCACCCTCCTCGCCGCCGAGACGCTGCCGCCCTTTGAAATGTCCATTGAGCGTCTCGACCCCGCGCTCGATCAACTCATCCCGCCCAACACGAAGGTCGAGAAGTGTGCCGAGGGCTTCAACTGGTCCGAAGGCCCCGCGTGGTTCAAGGGCTCCGTCGTCTTTTCCGATGTGCCGGAGAACATCATCTATCAGTGGAAGCCCGGCGCCACCGTCGCCACGCAATTCATGAAGCCGAGCGGCATGCTCACGCCGAAACCGGGGTTCAGAGAGCAAGGCTCCAACGGCCTGGCCGTCGATTCCGACGGCCGCCTGCTGATTTGCCAGCACGGCGAACGGCGCGTCGCCCGACTGAATGCCGACGGCACCCAGACTGCGCTCGCCGATCAGTTTGAAGGCAAACGCTTCAACAGCCCGAACGACCTCGCGCTGCGGAAAAACGGCGACATCTATTTCACCGACCCACCCTACGGGCTCGAAGGCGGCAACAACTCGCCGCTCAAAGAACTCGAATGGAACGGCGTGTATCGGATCGCGAAGGACGGCAAAGTCTCGCTGCTCGTGAAAGACCTCACCTTCCCGAACGGCATCGCCTTTTCCCCCGACGAAAAAATTCTCTACGTCGCGGTCAGCGATCCGAAGCAGACGCAGATCATGGCCTACGACCTCCAGGCCGACGGCGGTGTGGCGAATGGCCGCGTCTTCTTCGATGCCCAACCGCTCAAGGACACCGGCCGTAAAGGCGGCTGCGATGGTATGAAAGTGGACGCGCTGGGCAATGCTTGGGCGACCGGACCCGGCGGCGTGCTCATCATTTCCCCCGCTGGCAAACACCTCGGC
Source organism: Chthoniobacteraceae bacterium (assembly GCA_031425095.1). GTDB lineage: Bacteria > Verrucomicrobiota > Verrucomicrobiia > Chthoniobacterales > Chthoniobacteraceae > JANNXQ01. The sequence continues at coordinate 3,043 of JANPIS010000185.1, read as the reverse complement.
ACCATCCTCACCGGCAACAACACCGGCAACTGCGCCTGGGGCGACGACGGCTCCACGATGTACATCGCTGCCGACATGTACTTCGTGAAGGTGAAGACGAGCATCAAGGGCGCCGGTTGGTGACTTTGGTGACCGGTGGCGTGAGGTTGAACACCACGCATCTGTCATCCTGAGCGAAGTCGAAGGATCTCTCGCATCCGTGGGCAGCGGTGGTGCGGTGCTTCCCCGTCGGCCGCCGCCGGCTCCGCTCCTCACACGAAGGCAGGCACTTTACATTCTCCCTGCTCATCACCGCGTCAGACACATTCTTGACTCCCCTCAGCGCGCCGGGCCAAATGCGCGTCCACTTTTAACCCCACCACTCCACCACTCCACGACCATGCGTTTCGGCCTCAATACCTTCCTCTACGCCAGCCCCTTCACCAACGAGAGCGTAAAGCTCTTCCCCAAGCTCAAGAAATGGGGCTTTGAAACCGTCGAGATTCCCGTCGAAGCCCTCGAGCACATCGATCCCGCGAAGGTGAAAGCCGCCGCTGACAAGGCCGGCATCAAGATCGGCAGCATCTGCGCCTGCATGGGCCCGGGCCGCGACTTCCGCGGCAGCGCCGCCGACCAGAAGACGGCGACGACCTACGTGCGCGGCCTCATCGATCAAGCCGCCGCCATGGGCTGCCCGTCGATCATCGGCCCCCTCTACTCCGTGGTCGGACTCATCGGACCGCACGATGACGCGGAGAAAAAGCAGCAGTTCGACCTCGTGGTGAAGAACCTCAAGCCGCTCGCCAAATACGCCGAGCAGAAAGGCGTGCAGCTCTGCATCGAGCCGCTCAACCGCTTCGAAACCGACTTCCTCAATACCTGCGACCAGGGCCTCAAGCTCGTGAAAGCCATCGGCAGCAAAGCAGTCGGCCTGCACCTCGATACCTTCCACATGAACATCGAGGAAAAGAACCAGGCCGCCGCGATCCTCAAGGCCGGCAAACACCTCGTGCATTTCCACGCCTGCGGCAGCGACCGCGGCACGCCCGGCGGTGATCACATCGATTGGAAGCCGATCGTCGCCGCACTGAAAAAGATTGGCTACAAAGGCGACGTCGTCATCGAAAGCTTCACCACCGACGTAAAAGTCATCGCCCGCGCCGCTGCCATCTGGCGCAAGATGGAACCCAAGCGCGACGACATCGCCGTGAAGGGCCTGGCGAACATGAAGAGACTCTTCGGCCGCAAGTAACTTCCCGCTCATCCCATGAAAACCTCCACCTTCTCCCTCCTCACCCTCGCCAGTCTCGCCACCGCCGCCTCTGCCGCCGACGGCAAAGGTGTGGGTTACCAAGACACACCCATCATTCCTGGCACCAAGTGGCATGTCCACGACGGCGAGCGCCCGCAGCCTCCGGTCGTCACGCCCGGCGACCCGAGCACGATCGAAAAGGCCGGCACTGCGCCGAGCGACGCGACCGTGCTCTTCGACGGCAAGGATCTGTCCCAGTGGCGCAAGGGTGACGGCACGGATGCGGCGTGGAAGATTGAGAACAACTACGCGGAAGTGGTCCCCGGCTCCGGCGACATCTTCACCCGGGACGAGTTCGGACCGGACGTCCAGTTGCATATCGAATTCGCCACGCCACCTCCCGAGGGTGACGGACAGCAGCGCGGGAACAGCGGAGTCTTCTTCTACGGGAAGTACGAGATCCAGGTGCTCGACAGCTACAACAACCCCACTTACCCCGACGGTCAGGCCACCGGCATCTACGGTTACATGCCGCCGCAGGTGAATGCCTCGCGGCCTCCCGGCGTGTGGCAAATGTACGACATCATTTTTGAAGGCCCGCGCTTTGCCGACGGCAAGCTCACCAAACCTGCTGTCGTGACCGTCCTGCACAACGGCGTTTTGACACAAAACCGCACGGTCCTCATCGGCGAGACGCCGCACAAGAAGGTTGGCACCTACAAGGCGCATGAGGAGAAGGGCCCGATCAAGTTGCAGGATCACAAAAATCCAATGCGCTTCCGCAACATTTGGATTCGCAGCTTGCGGACACCGGCGCCGGAAGACGTGGGAACGGGTCCAGAGATCAGCAAGTAAGCGTTCGTTTGCGCCACCATGAAACTTCTCCTCACCGCCCTCGCACTCATGTCCGCTCCCCTGCTCGCCGCCGACGCCCCGTTGTACTCGATCCCGGTCAAGGACATCGACGGCAAGCCGACTTCGCTAAAGACGTACGCCGGCAAGGCGCTACTCGTCGTGAACGTCGCCTCCGAGTGCGGTTACACCCGCCAATACACCGGCCTCGAAGCACTCTGGCGTAAGTACAAGGACCAGGGTCTCGTCGTGCTCGGCTTTCCGAGTAATGACTTCGGTGGCCAGGAGCCTGGCAGCAATGAGGAGATCAAAAAGTTCTGCACCTCGAAGTACGACGTGACCTTTCCGCTCTTCGACAAGGTGACCGTGAAAGGCCCAGACCAGCACCCGCTCTACACCGCGCTGAGCGGCAGGGACGCGCCCTTCCCCGGCAACGTGAAGTGGAACTTCGGCAAATTCCTGATCGGCCGCGATGGGAAGATTCTCGCCCGCTACGACTCGAAGACCGAGCCCGACTCCGCGGAGTTGACGCAGGCCGTCGAGGCCGCGCTGGCGGCAAAGTAGCCCAAGGAGCCGCGCGCGTCTCGCCGCCGTCCCAGCCACGCGCGCCGCGCCCAATCCTATCGAGCCGCTCTCGCCACCCACTCCCGGCGGCGGGACACCCGCCGTTCCTCGGGGCCGCCTGACGTGGCTCGATCTCTTCCGTGGCGCGTGCGTCGTAGGAATGATCGAGACGCACGTGCTGAATACGTTCCTCGTGGGAGCTTCACGCGACACGGCGTGGTTTGGCTGGCTCACGTATTTCGACGGGATCATCGCGCCTGCGTTCCTTTTCATCGCCGGCTATGTCCAGGGCCTCGGGATGCGCTCAGGGGCGGCGCAGCCCCGCGCCTTCGGTCGAAGGCTGCGGCGGCTCGCCGAGATCTGGCTCCTCGGCTATGCGCTCCACTTTCCCGCGCC
>JANPIS010000184.1:0-13138 GCA_031425095.1 Chthoniobacteraceae bacterium | reverse complement strand
GATGAGGAGCGGGGCCTTCGCGCCGTCCTTATAAGCGGCGGGCACATAGATGGTGATCTTGCGCTCGGTGTTTACCTTCTTCTTGTCGGGCTCGAGGGTCTTGTCGGTGCCGGGGAAGATCTTGCTCTCGGCGAGTTTCATCGCGAACTCGAAGGTCTGTCCCTTGGGGTTGCCCTGGTCGGTGAGCTCGGGGGCGAGGCTGTAGTCGGGTCCGATATAGACGGCGCCGTCCCCTTCCCGGCCGGGGTCCTCGGAGTATGTCTCCGCGCGCAGGCTGAACGGGAGGAGGCAGAGGGCGGCGGCGAAGGCGTGAACGGGGCGCATGCAGAGCGTGGGGATATGGACGGTTGGCGGTGGGCCGCTGACGGAGTCGTGAGAATGCTGGATCTCATGCGACAATGCCAATCGTGTCTATGGTGGAAACGCTGGGGAAGGCCGGAGCGTGCCCGTATTCACGCACGAGGCGGGGGATTGCCCTCGGCGTCGGGGCTGGCGCACACTCTGCGGACCATGTCCCGCTTTTACATCCCGCCTCACGCCTGGACTCCGGATCGCCTCGCGCTCGATCCGGGCGAATCGCATCACGCGATCGACGTGCTGCGGATGAAGAAGGGCGATCGCGCCACGGTCTTCAACGGGGAGGGCAGCGAGGCCACGGTGGAGATCGCCGAGGCCAAAGCGGGGCGCGTGAGCTTCCGCACCTTGCAGCACAGCAAGACCCCGCCGCTCGCCTGTGCCATCACACTCGGGCAGGCGGTGCCGAAGGGGAAGAACATGGACCTGATCGTGGAGAAAGCAGTGGAACTGGGTGCCACGACCATCGCTCCGCTGCTGAGTGAGCGTACCGTCGTGAAGGCGGAAGCCGAGGAGGCGGTCCGCAAACGCGACAAGTGGCAGCGCGTCGCGATCGAGGCCGCGAAGCAGTGCGGCCAGAACTGGCTCCCTCAGGTCGCGAAGCCGCGCACGCCGAAGGATTTCTTCGCCGACCATGAGCGCTTCGATCTCATGCTGATCGCTTCGCTGCAGCCCGGCGCGTCGCCGATCAAGACGGTGCTCGCCGAACTCGGCGCACCTCGCCCGAAACGCGTGCTCATCCTCGTCGGCCCCGAGGGCGACTTCACTCCCGCTGAGATCTCGCTCGCCAAAAGTCAGGGCTGCCGCCCGATTACGCTCGGCCCGATTATCCTCCGCACCGAGACGGCCGCGATCTACTGCCTCAGCGTCCTCGCCCACGAGCTCTTCGCCTGAGCTAACTGAGGCGGCCCGCGACCGCCGCGCACCTAAACCGTGAGGTGCTTCTTGACTACTTCGTCCGTGAGCGCCGAAACCGGTCCCGCCACCACCACCGCTCCGCGGTCCATGATGGCGAAGGTGTCGGCGAGTTCCTTGCAGAAATCGAGGTATTGCTCGACGAGCAGGATGCTCATCTTGCCTTCGCCAGCGAGTTGCTTGATGGCGCTGCCGATTTCCTCCTGCAGGACGGTGCCAGTCTTGGCGTCGGTGTGGCGCAGCTTTTCGATTCCACCAGCGACGGTCTCGACGAGCGCGGGGTGGCGCTCGACGCCTTCGCGCAGGAGAATCTTCACGGCTTCGGTGACCTCGTCGAACAACGGACTCTTCGGCGCGTCGGGTGTTTCGCGGACCTGCTTCAGCGACTGCGTGATCTTCGCCAGGATGCCGGACTCATTGTGATGCCCCCCGCGCCGCAGCAGCTTAATGGCGTCGCCAATCTGATCGATGATGTTCGGCTGAATGCCTTCGGTGGGTTCGTCGAGGATGAGAATCTTGGGCTCGGTGAGAAGGGCGCGACCAATGGCAAGTTGCTGCTGCTGGCCGCCGGAAAGCATGCCGCCTTTCCGAGGCAGGAATTCTTTCAGAATCGGGAAGAGGCTGAAGACGCGGTCGAGATTGCCGTTCAGTTTTTTCCCCAGGGCGATGGCGCCGATGTGCAGGTTTTCCTCGACGGTGAGCTGTGGAAAAATGTCGCGCCCTTGCGGGACGTAACCGATGCCGGCGGCGGCGCGGGCTTCGGAGGAGAGTTTGGTGATGTCCTGCCCGGCCAGCACGATCCGGCCGTTGCTCGGCTTCATCACGCCCACGATGCTGCGCAAGGTGGAAGTCTTGCCGACGCCGTTGCGACCCATGAGGCAGAAGACCTGATGGTCCGGCACTTCAAATTCAACGCCGCGCAGGATGCGGCTGCCGCCGATGGAGAGCTCGAGATTGGAGACGGTGAGCATGGCTTAGTCGCGGGATTTCTTCCGGCCAAGATAGACTTCAATCACACGTTCGTCGCTCTGCACTTCATCCACTGGACCTTCGCAGAGCACGCTGCCCTGGTGCAGGACGGTTACTTTCCGGCCGGCGGAGATCTGCCGCACGAAGACCATGTCGTGCTCGATGACGACGACGGTGTGTTTTCCGACGAGGCTGAGGAGCAACTCACCGGTGCGGTGCGTCTCCTCGTCGGTCATGCCCGCGGCGGGTTCGTCCACAAGAAGGAGCTTCGCGTTTTGCGAAAGCAGCATGCCGATTTCCAGCCACTGCTTCTGGCCATGCGCGAGCGCTCCGGCCTTCCAGTTCCGCTGATTCCCGAGGTTGATCGTCTTCAGAATTTCATCCATCCGATCCCGCTCCGTGCTCGTTGGCTTGTGGAAGAGACTCGCCCACACTCCGCGACTACCCTCCATCGATAGGAGCAAGTTTTCCCAGACGGTGTGATCGGTGTAGACGGTGGGCGTCTGGAACTTCCGGCCGATGCCCAGACGGTAGATCTGGTATTCGTTCATCCGCGTCACGTCGTGCGCGCCTTCGAATTCGATCGTGCCGGTGTCGGGTTTGGTCCGACCGGTAATAAGGTCGAGGAAGGTGGTCTTACCCGCGCCATTCGGCCCGATGACCGTGCGAAGCTCGCCCTGATCGAGATAGAAATTCAGATTGGTGATCGCCTTGAAGCCGGAGAACTCCTTGTTCACGCCCTCCGCTGCTAGGAGGAATGGCTTCTGAGTGGATTCAATCTTCATGGCTTGGCAGGCGCAGGGACGGCGTCAGGCTCGGCTTTGGGTTTGCCCAACATCGCCCGAAGCTGGGCGGGAATGCCGACGATGCCCTTGGGCAGGAAAAGCACGATGAGGATGAACATTCCGCCGAGGATGATGAGCCAGAGATCCGGGAAGGCGCGCGTGGCCCAACTTTTCAGCGCATTCACGCCAATGGCACCGATGATCGGTCCGATGAGTGTACCTCGCCCGCCGACCGCGCACCAGACGACGGCCTCGAGCGACTTCTCAGGGATCATCTCGCTGGGGTTGATGATGCCGACTTGCGGGACGTAGAGCGCTCCGCCGATTGCGCCGATGAGCGCCGCGATGACGAAGACAAACAGCTTGTAATTCGCGGCGGCGTAGCCGGAGAAGAGTACGCGATTCTCCGAGTCGCGGATGGCCCGCTGGATCAGGCCAAACTTGGTCGTGGTAAGCCAGCGGAGCCCGAGATAGACGACCAGCAACGTGACCGCCGTGCAGATGTAGAGCGTTCGCTGCGTGGCCGCGTCGCGGAGGTTGGCCCCGTGGATGGTGCGGAAGTCGGTGAAGCCGTTATTGCCACCCATGAGCATGTCATTGCGGAAGAACATCAGCGACGCGCCGTAGGTGAGCGCCTGCGTGAGGATCGAGAAGTAGACGCCCTTGATCCGGCTGCGGAAGGCGAGAAAGCCGAAGATCAACGAGATCAGCCCAGGCAGAAGGAGAACCATCACCGCAGCAAAGCCGAAGCTGAAGAATGGCTTCCAGAAAGAGGGCAGCACGGTGTGCCCGAGGAAAAACATGAAGTCCGGAAGGAGGTTCGGATTCTGGCCCGATTGCGCATAGGAGCCGAGCTTCCCGATCATCAGCATGAGATGCATGCCCAGCATGTAACCGCCGAGGCTGAAGAAGAGTGCCTGCCCAAGGCTGAGCAGACCGGTGTAACCCCAAAGGATATCCACCGAGATCGCGAGCAGCGCGTAGCAGAGATACTTGCCCCACAGGTTAATGGTGAAGTTGTCCACGACTCCGGCCGCGTTGAGCGCCGGGAACACGACGATGAAAAGGAGGCTGAGGAGAACGACCAGTGAGGCCTCAGTTTTCGAGAGTGCGCGCGTCATGCGTTAGCCTTCAAGACTGCGGTTCTTCGTGACGAACAGACCGGCGGGTTTCCATTGGAGAAAGAGAATGATGCCCCCGAGCACGAGGATTTTTCCGAGCACCGGATTGCCGAGGAGCTGTTGGAGCGATTGATCGGCGAGACCGATGCCGAGCGCGCTGATCACCGTGCCGATGATGTTTCCCACCCCGCCTACAACGACGGTCATGAAGCAATCGACGATGTAACTCTGGCCGAGGCTCGGGCCGACATTGCCGATCTGGCTCAGGAAGGCTCCCGCGAGTCCGGCGAGTCCGCTGCCGAGGCCGAAGGTGAGCATGTTCACGCGCTCCGTTTTCACACCCATGCAGGCGGCCATCTGGCGATTCTGCATGACCGCGCGGATGAGCAGACCGAGCGACGTGCGGGTGAGCGCGAGGTGGGTGCCGACGACGATGAGGATGGCGAAGCCGATGACGAAGACGCGGTTCCATCCGAGGATCACGTCTCCCACCGTCCAGTTCCCGCTCAGGAAGTTCGGGCTGTAAACCTGCACGTTGTTTGCGCCGAAGATCATGCGGAAGAGTTGCTGCAACACCAGCGAGACACCCCACGTTGCGAGCAGACTTTCCAGCGGACGTCGGTAGAGAAACCGGATGATGCCGCGCTCGAGGGCAATGCCGACCAGCGCTGCGCTGAGGAAGGCGATGGGCAGGGCGACGATGAAGTAGAAGTCACTCGGCGTGCCGCTCGGGTTCAAGCCGGGAAGGTTGATCGGGATGCCGAAGGGTGCGAGGGCGAGGCCAGCTCCAAAGATATTTTGCACGATGTAAGTCGCGTAGGCGCCAACGGCCATGACTTCCCCGTGCGCCATATTGATGACGCCCATGAGGCCGAAGGTGATCGCGAGGCCCAGCGCGACGACGAGCAGCACGCTGCCGAGCGAGAGGCCGCGAAAGGCCGTGCCCCAGAAGTTCACTGCCGTGATATGCGTCGCAATGCGCTTCTGCGCGGCTTTTGCAGCCGCTACCACCTCCGGTGCTTTGCTTTCCTTTTCCACGGCCGTGAGAAAGTCGCGACTTGGGATGGATCCCATCTTGCCAAGCGTCTCCGCAGCGGAAGCCTGCGTCCTGGCATCCGAGTCCGTGAGCTGGATGAGCGCGATCGCCTCGGTAAGAGCCCGCTTCACCTTGGCGTCCTTTTCGTTCTTCTGCAGCGTGCGCAACGGAGCGAGTTTCTCGGCGTCCTGCGCCATGCCGAGCGTGTTGATCGCCTGAATGCGCTTCTCGCGATCCGGCGAGGCGAGCGCGAGCATATCGAGCACGGCCTTCATTGCGCCACGAAGTTTCGAGCCGTGTTCGGCGGTTTCAAAGTCCGCGGCCGTGATGCTCAGCGGTTTTCCATCCGCACCCTTCAGCGGCTGCCCATCGAGCACATGCGTTGCAGCCTGCTTGCCTTCGGCGTCCTTTTCCTCCGCAAGCAAGACTGGGATCTTCGGTGAGCCATCGCCCTCTGCTTTGTAGATGTAAACAGCGTCTTCCTTCCATGCAGTGAGCAACTTCTTGAGATCATCGTCGCCCAGGCCGATTAAGGAATTCACCAGTGCGAGCTTCTTGTCATCGTCCTCCTCGACCATCGCCTTCACAATCGTCTGGCGCGGCGAGTCAGCCGCCAGGACGAGAAGGATGGATAATGAACAGAGGAGGACGATGGCGAGACGCCTGAAGGAAGCGAAACAACGGTGCAGGGGAGCGATCATGGAGAATGGGGCCAACTCGATAGTTCCTCAAAAGAGGGGGCGGGTCCGGCTAGACAGACCCGCCCCCGGTTAAACCTGATTTCTGACTGAGTTCGTCAGCCGAAACTTACTTCGCCTTAAACTTGCCCTTGAGCCAGGGCTCACCGACGACGCCCTTGAAATCCTCGAGGATCTTGAACTGTCCGTCAGCCTTCGTCTCGCCGATGAAGACGTTCTTGGTCAGATGCATGTTCTTCTGCGTAGTGACGGTGCCACCGGGACCATCGAACGAGATGCCGCCCTTGAGCGCGTCACGCACTTTGTCCACTTCGAAGCTCTTTGCCTTCTCGACGGCTTGCTTCCAGAGGTAGACGCCGTTGTAGCTCAGCACCATCGGCGAACAGGTCACGCGACCGTCCTTCTTCACGCCTTCTGCGGTGGTCGTCTTGAGCCAGGCATTCCAGTCCGCGAGGAACTTGGTGTTGGCCGGGGATTTGATCGACTGGAAATAGGTCCAGCAACCGAGCTGTCCGACGAGTTGCTTGGCCGGGAGGCCGCGGAATTCGTCTTCCGAGATCGAGAAGCTGACGACCGGGCAGGTTTCTGCGCTGAGGCCGGCTGCCGCGTATTCCTTAAAGAAGGGAACGTTGGTGTCGCCATTCAGCGTGGAGACGACGCAGGCCTTGCCGCCGGCGGCGAATTGTTTGATCTCGGAAACGATCTGCTGGTAGTCCGTGTGGCCGAAGGGCGTGTACTTACCAGCGGAGATGATCTTTCCGGATTCGTCCTTCTTGAAGCCACCACCGATGTTTTCGAGTGGGACGCCCTTGCTCAGGAGATACTCCAGGAGCACGAGGTTCGTGGTCTGCGGGTACACGTAGTCACTACCGAGCAGGTAGAATTTCTTCTTCCCCTGCGCCAGGAGGTAGTCAACGGCGGGCGTGGCCTGCTGGTTGACGGCTTCCGCCGTGTAGAAAACGTTCTGGGATTCTTCCTCACCCTCGTATTGCACGGGATAGAAGAGGAGGCCGTTGTTCTTCTCGAAGACCGGGAGAACCGACTTGCGGCTCACCGAGGTCCAGCATCCGAATACGACCGCACATTTGTCCTGCTCCAGGAGCTGCTTCGCCTTTTCCGCGAAGAGGGGCCAGTTCGAAGCACCGTCAACGATGACGGGTTCGATCTTTTTGCCCATCACGCCGCCCTTCGCATTGATCTCATCGAAGGTGAAGAGGAGGACGTCCCGGAGGGATGTTTCCGAAATGGCCATCGTTCCACTGAGCGAGTGGAGGACGCCGACTTTGACTGTTTCCGCCCGAGCTGGGAGGACCGATACCGCGAAGGAAGCGGCCGCCGTGAAGGCGAACGCTGCCGATTGGAGCATTTTCATGTTGTTGTTGTGTTGATGGTTGCAGGTTGTCTGGGGTGGAAACCGAAGACAGGGGACTGACCGGGAGCAACGCGCACAACAGGGGAGAAGCGCTTACTTTCCGTAGAGGAACTGAGATGTGACCGCGAAAGATCCGAAAGAACCGATGGGAGAGGGAAACAAACCGCTTGGGAAACCTCGGAGGGGCGAGGTTCCGCGGACTCCTCCGGGCCCGAATGCCCGGAGGAGCCGCTGAAACTAAACTACAATTTAGAACGCGACCATGAGGCCGCCGGAGAACACATGCTCGTGCTCGTTGTCGTCCCGGACAGCGCCGCCGCGCGGGGCGGTGTTGAAGTCCTTGGTGCCGTCACCGAGGTAGTAGTAGGTGTAGCCCGCGCTCACGGTCCAATCACCGTAGCATTCGTTGATGAATCCGAGCTTGTAGCTGGCAATGAGGCCAGCGGAGAGGTAGCCGAAGGATTCGTCTTCGATCAGGCCGGTGCTCTGGTTGAGCGAGCCGTAGAAGTCGTCGGAGCCGAAGCCGGCGACGATCGGAACGGTCAGCGTCACAGGTCCGACTGGGAAGCTCGGGGCGATGCTCACCTCGTAGTAGATGCCTTCGTCAGAGCCGGTGCCGGCCTTGTTCTCGAGTTCCCACAGGACCTGAACCTTGGGAGCCAGATTGATCCCGATGAGGTCGGTGGTATCCATGGCGAGGGCGAAGTTCGCACCTTGGAAGGTCGAGAACCCATCGTTCGGGCTGAGGAACGTGTAGTAGCTCGGCGTGAAGGTGAAGTACTTCGCGAAGGTGAAGGCGAGGCCGGCGGTGAAGTCGAACTCGTACCAGGAGCGGGTCGAGGAATTGCCCGCACCGTTCACGAGACCAGCGTCGGTCTTGCGCGAATGGAAGGAATTCCAGATGCCGAGGTTGAGGCTGATCGAGTTGAGGAACCCGTCGCCGGAGTAGAGTTTGAAGTAGAGGTCAGCGTACGGCTGGATGATCCCGGCCTGGTTCTCGAAGATGACTCCGCGAGACACATACTGGGAGACGACATTGATACCGAGGTCGCCGGTGATGCAGGATTCCTTTACTTTCTCCACGACGCTCTTCATCTCCTTACCTTGCGTCCCCGCGAATGCGGAGGTGCTGAGGCAGAGGGCAGCGACGGAACAAGCGAGGACTTGGATTGGTGTTTTATTGATCATCAGGTCTTGTGGTTGGTTGGTTGGGTTTAGCCGGGCATGCTTTGCCCGTTCCGCGACTTAGCAATGCCGGTGCCACAAGATCAAGCGTTGGCTGAGAAAATTGCGCAGATTTTTCGTAAGTCGTTCAAAATCAGGGATAGTTTTCGCAAAGATTTTTCTTCTGTGGGCTGCTCGCGCGCTGTAAACGGCTCTCAAATGGGAGGAAAGGAATGTCCGAAATGCCACACGCTGCATCTTTCTGAACATGTGAATAACTCTCCTCCCCACGCCGAAAAGCGAAAGCCCCGAGCCTCAGGAAGAGACTCGGGGCTCGGTGAATCGCTGCGGATCGAGTTTAGAATTCCACGCGCACTCCGCCACCGAAAACGAACGCGTGATCGTCGCTGTTCTTCACCGTCGTCGCTTCATCCCCGGCATCGCCGAAGTGATAGAAGGTCGCGTTGGCATTCGCGGTCCACGTGCCGAAACACTCAGGAAGCGGAAGCGGATACTCGAGCGCGACGCCCGCCGAGAAAAACCCGTAACCGGCGTTGTCTGCATAGTAGTCGCTGGAGCCGAACCCGGCCTTGATCGGGAAGGACACGGAGACCGGCCCGAGCGTCGTCCCCGGCGAAATCCCGACCTCATAGTATACGCCCTCGTCGTCGCCATTGCCGGCTTTGCCGTCGAGTTCGATCTCCGCCATCACATACGGATTGAGCGCGAACGCTCCGAGCAGATCGGAGTCGTTGTAGGCGAGACGCACCTGCAGGACGTGGGCGGTACTGAAGTAGTCACCAGGGCTCGTGTAGGCGACGTAGCTTGGGGAGAAGGTGAAGTTCTTCGCGAAGTTGATCGCTACTCCGGCGACAAAGTCGAACTCGTACCACGACCGCGTCGTAGCGGTGGATGGATGATTCGAGTGGAAGGAATTCCAGACTCCAAGGACAAGATCGACCTGATTGATGAAGCCGTCCCCTTCATAAGCTTTGAAGTAGAAGTTCGCGTAGGGCTGCAGGATGGCGCCCTGGTTTTCCAGCACGAGGCCATGAAAGACATACTGGGAGTAGACATCGATCCCGAGGTCGCCGGAGATACATGACTCCTTCACCTTTTCGACGACCGACTTCACTTCCTTGGAGGGCGCGTCGGTGCCAGCCATACCGGACGCCGGAATGGCAAGCATGGCGACGATCAGCGCTGAGCGTTGAGCGGTGGTAGTTCTGAACATGGGGATTTTTTCTATTTTTGGGGTTAGCTGTTGGCCATTGCTGGCGAGGCGGCTTTAGCAAGCGGCCTCCCGACGGCAAAGGCATTTTTTCCGGTCACGAGATCATGGACCGGCGTGCACCGGCTTCAAACCAACTCGACCGGACAATCGGGGAGCGCGCGGAGGAACGCCTGGCCGTAGCTCTTGGTCAGCACGCGCGGGTCGAGGATGACGACGATGCCGCTGTCCTGCTGCGTGCGGATGAGCCGTCCGACACCCTGGCGCAGTTTCAGAATAGCCTCGGGGAGTGAGTATTCGGAGAAGGCGTCGCCGCCCGCGGCTTCGATGAGTTCGAGCCGCGCCTCGATGAGCGGGTGATCCGGCACGGCAAAAGGGAGCCGGGTGATGATGACATTCGAGAGCGCCTCGCCGGGGACATCGACGCCGCTCCAGAAGCTCTCCGCCCCGAAGAGCACATGGCGCTCGTTCTTTTTAAACTCGGAGAGCAGCCGGTGCCGGGGCAGTCCCTCGCCTTGGACGAGCAGCTTGTAATCGAGGTCGTCCAGCTTCTCCCGCATCGCCGAGGCCAGGGCGCTCATCATCTTGTACGAGGTGAAGAGCACGAAGGCGCGTCCGCTGGTCTTCTGGACGAAATGCTCGATCTGCTCCGCGAGCGCCGCTTCGTAGCCGGGGTCGCGCGGGTCGGGCATCTTGCGGGTGATGTAGAGCCGCATCTGCCGCTGGTAGTCGAAGGGGCTGCCGATCTGCCGGGCCTCGACCTCGTCGGCACCCACGCGCCGTCGGAAGTAGTCCAGCTCACTGCCGCCCACGCCAAGCGTGGCGCTGGTCATCACACAGCAGTGATTTTCGCGGAAGAGGAGCGCCCGGAGATGCGCGGCAATATCGACCGGCGCAGCGTGCAGCGCATAGCTCTGCTGCGTCTTGCCCGTGCGCTCCACCCAGTAGACGTAGTCCTCGGCGTCCTGTTTGAGAAAGGTGGCGAGCCCGGCCCGGGCGTCGCGCAGCTTTCGGCCGAGATCCTGAAGCTCCGCCTTCGCCGTCGGGTCCTCGATCCCGCGGAGCGTCTCGACGACCATCGCCTGGAGCTTGGCCAGCGGAGCCGTGAGCGAGTCATCCACAAAGTCCACCTGCCGCACTCGATATTCGCGCCCCTTCTTGAAATCCGCCCGCGTCCCGACCCGGTCGAAGAACGTGTCCACCTCGTCGAGCAACTCCGCCGTCCCGCGCACGCCATCGGGCCGGCGATGAATTTGAAAGAGCCCTTTCTTCGTCTTCGGATTGTAGAGCCGCTGAAGCGCGTAGCGGAGTCCGTACTGCGAGATGCCGAGCCCGATCTGCCGCGAGGCCACGCCCTCGACGGTGTGCGCCTCGTCGAAGATCACGAAGTCATTCGCAAACAGATAGCCGTTCTCGTTTTCCTCCGCCTCGACGATCCCGCCGAGGTTCAGGAAAAAGAGCGTGTGGTTCATGACCACGACGTCGGCCTGGAGCAGTCGCTTGCGCGCGGCCTGGTAGAAGCAACGCGGATTCTCCCCGCACGTCTTCGTCGTGCAAATGTGCGCCTCGCTGCAGACCGACGACCACACGTGCGAGTCCGGCTCGACCGCAAAGTCCGAGAGCGAGCCATCCTGCGTCGTCTGCGCCCACTCCCAAATGCGGTGCAGCTCGGCCACTTCCGGCGAGGTGAAAAGTTCGCCGGCATGATCCATCGCGCGCTGGAGCCGATGCGGACAGAGGTAATTCCCCCGCCCTTTCCAGAGCATCGCCTCAAACTCGATCGGCAGGATCTTCTGGAGGATCGGGATGTCTTTGTACACGAGCTGCTCCTGCAGATTGATCGTGTAGGTGGAAATGACCGCCTTCTTCTTCCGCTCATGCGCCCAGAGGATCGCCGGTACTAAATAGGCGAGCGACTTCCCGACGCCCGTCCCCGCTTCGACCACGAGGTGCCGCCCTTCGCCGAGCGCCGTGGCGACCGCCACCGCCATCTCCTGCTGCTCGGCGCGGTATTCGAAGTTCTTCGCCGACGCGAGCAACCCATCCGTCGAGAAGATCGCGCGGATGCGGTCGGGGAAAGTGGCGGTGGAACCTTCGCTGAGGGAAATCATCAGAGCCGCGCATCCTCGCCGCTTGGCGGGACCGCAGCAAGGCCAGGCCGCTGGGAGCGCCGCCTTCCCAGGCGCTTAGCTTTTCCCGAGGCGCAGCAATTCGGTGTACTCGGACTTGGTCAGCGGCATCACCGAGAGACGCGATTGCTTGAGCAGCGCGATCTCCTTGAGCTTCGCGCTGGCTTTGATGTCGGCAAGCGGGACCGGACGGGCGAGGCGCTTCATCGGCACGAGATCGACGCACGACCAGTCGCCCTCTTTCGCGGTCGGATCGGGATACGCCGCCCGCGCCACCTCCGCGATCCCGACGACCTCCTTCCCGACCACGCTGTAATAGTACAACACGCGATCCCCGACCTTCATCGCCCGGAGATTATTCCGCGCCTGGAAATTGCGCACCCCGGTCCAAGCCGCGCGGCCATCCTTCTCGAAGTCTTCCCACGAGTAGGCCGTGGGTTCCTGTTTCACCATCCAGTATTGCGGGGTCGTGCTCATGGAGGTTCGATGTTCGATGTATTTGCGGATCGCAAGCACCGAACGCAGACCGTCCCGCAAAGCGAAGGCGCCCTCCGTTTCCAGAGAGCGCCTTCATAGGTGGGTGGCGTTAAGCCGGATTCTGTCCCACGGCGGTTGCCCGCCGTTTGGATGATCATTTCTCTCGCCCCGCTCGAAAGCGGAACGCCCTGCTCGCGCAGGATGCGACTAGTACCCGGAAGCTCCCGGCTTGCGCCGGGCGGGGACAGGCGGCCCGCACTTCCTGTTGTGTCTTGCACCACATGGGGTTTTTCGTGCCCCCTTGATTGCTCTCGGGGCGGTGGGCTTTTACCCCGCCTTTTCACCCTTACCACTCGGCCAATCTTGCGACTGGCGAACGGCGGTTTGTTTTCTGTGACACTTTCCGTCGCGCCGGACTTTCGCCCGACGCCCCCGCGCATTCTACGCGGCATGTTGCCTGAAGGTGTCCGGACTTTCCTCCCGCGGTCTAAAGCCGCGAGCGATCATCTGCCACCCGCGAGGACGCTAAGGGTCAAGGGGGAAAATCCAAGAGCCAAATATGGATTCAAGGATTGGTAAGTGATCAAGTAACAAGGGTATCGTCCTCCGTCATGTCCTCCGCCGCCCTCTCACGTTTCCGCGAAAAGCTCCGGACGGCGCTGGCCGACGGTGTTTTTGTGAAGCTGACGCTGAGCGAGCCGCAGGCCGCCGAACCGGGGCTGCGCAATGTGTATGCGCGATGCGTCGAGGTCCGGGGCGAGCGGCAGATGTCGCTCGTCTGGCGATACGCGACCCGCGACGTGACAAAGAATCTGCCCATCGACCAGGCTGTCGAAAACCTCGACGCACTGACCAATGGGACATTCTCGAAGGCGCATCTCTTCACC